>FONU01000049.1 GCA_900112995.1 [Lactobacillus] rogosae
TGCGGTTGTGCTGGTGGTATAAAGGCATTCTTCCTTGTATTCGTTAACCCATTTGCTAACTGAGCTTTTGGCAACATTAAATTCAACAGCAATTTGCGGTATTGATTTGTCGCCTGCCATATAGGCTTTAACTACTTTTTTTTGAAGTCTTCGGTGTAATGTACTGACATAGTAACGTCCTCCTTGTTTGAGTAATATTATAATATATTATTCGAACAAGGTGTTACAAATTTATTATATCACAACAATTCTCTTTTCCGGCTCAGAATCCATAATCCTAAATCGTTCCGGGAAAGTGTCTAATGTAAGTATTTCATCAGCAATGCGATTATATTGCCCCATTGCATTATCCGGAGCAAGCAAATCTATAGCAATATAATTGTATATATCTTCCATATCCTGCAAAGCTTCTTTTGTAATCTCTACCTTATATTGCTTCATTAATGCCTCTCTCTAAATGCCACAAACGCACCAGCTGCATCCTCAACATTTCCTTTCTCTATATCGGCATATCCTTTTTCTAACTTTTGATGAATCTGTGTAACAGACATCATATCTGCATTCACTGAATTAGCTGCTTTTGGTAATACAATAGAAAAGGGAATTCCTCCTACTAATGATATTTGTTTTAAATACATATCTATAGCAGTTGCCATTGGTATCCCTAATTGTGCCAATACACTTTCTGCATTTTCTTTTACATCTGGATTTACTCTTATATTTAATGTTGCTGTTTTTCCCATAGAATACACCTCCATCTTTCTTTTATTGTAACGTCTTTTGCGTTACAAGTTAATCTATGAAATATATTTTCGATGCGATAGCTTCACATTGTTTTGATTAACCATTGCATATCTGAGCGTTGTATCTATTTGCTTATGTCCCAGAATTTTCTGTACCTGTTCAATCGGCATACCTTTCTCAATTGCTCTGGTGGCTATAGTCCTTCTATTTTCGTAGCATCTCGGTCGTTATCTTTATGACCGGAATATTTATTGTATCCAACATCTTTTCAATATTACACCTATAATAGCGTATTGTTTTGTCAGAACACCCTTCTAAATGCTTTGCAGCTAAAAACATATCTAGAAAGTCCATATTCGTTGTCTGCAAATAATCAGATACAGTATTTTCAGATAACCGTTTTACCAACACCTCTTGTAGTTTCTGCATCTGCGATGCATTTAATACTTCTGCCATGTCATTGATGATGTCATAAAGTTCTCTACCCATAAGAGCACACTCCTTTTTGAAGGAGTATATCGTAGAAAAATCAGCACATCAACAGAGCGTATTACTGGAATTTTGACATTTCTACAAGTACCAATATGAGTGCATTCCACATAAATATGTTTTGGAATCTTTCGGCATTTGCTTTATTGCATTGTAAATATTTAAGTAATC
>FONU01000048.1 GCA_900112995.1 [Lactobacillus] rogosae
TGATATGTACCCTCTTTACTGGACAAACCAGTAAGGAGGGTATTTTTATGCGATATAGTTATGAATTTAAAAGGAAATGTGTAGAGATGTATCGCCAAGGGATTGTTCCAGACATTCCTAAAGGTATTTCCAGAGAACGTTTTATCCATTACTTAAATGATTGGATGCATCTTGAAGATGCTCAAGGGCCCGATGCACTAAAGCCAAAAGGATCTTATAAAAAATGGTCCCCTGAAGAAAAATTGGAACTTGTTGCTAGAGTGATTTCCGGAGAATCCAACAAATCAGTCGCAATTCACGCAGGAATTCGTGATTCTATGTTATATCAATGGGTTCGCAAATATAAGATTTACGGTTATAATGGACTTATTAACAAAACGAAAGGTCGTAAATCGAATAATCCTGATATGAAAAAAATAGGCACGAGAAAACCTCCAAAACCCAACGAATCTGAGTATGAAGAACTAATTCGGTTAAGAACTGAAAATGAATACATGAAAGCCGAGATCGAAGTGATAAAAAAAGAGATCGCCTTGAGAGAAGAAAGGGAAGCTGCGCGACTCAAGGCGAAAAAGCGGCAATCATCAAAGAACTCCGCGCTGAAGGATTCCAACTGAAACACCTTCTTAAAGCTATGCCAATGTCCAGGTCTACATACTACTTTGAAATAAGCAAAAAAGATGCGATTACTGAGAGAAACAGCGCCATAATGCATGACATCAATGAGATATTCACATCTAACAAGAGCAGATATGGAGTTCGCAGAGTTTACCAAGAATTACTGAACCGTGGTTATAAGGTAAATCATAAAAGAGTACAGCGTCTAATGCATAAGGCTGGTCTTATAGGAAAACGGCCAAAGGAAAAGTACCATTCCTACAGGGGAACTGTTGGAAAGGTTGCTGACAACTTGATTAATAGGGATTTTAGCACAACCGCACCACTGCAAAAATGGACAACCGATGTATCTCAATTCAATTTTTCATGGGGAAAGTGCTACATATCACCGATTCTTGATATGAATACAAACGAGATCATTTCTTATGATCTTTCAACAAGTCCAAACCTGGAACAGATTAGCCGCATGCTTAAAAGAGCCTTTGAAAAATTCCCTAATCTCAGTGGTCTTATAATACATTCTGATCAAGGCTGGCAGTATCAGAATGCTTATTATCGGAATGAACTGAAAAAACGCGGCATAATACAATCTATGTCACGAAAAGGAAACTGCTATGATAATTGTATAATGGAGACATTCTTTGGAAGATTAAAAAATGAGATGTATTATGGCTGCGAGAAAGAGTATTCTTCTTTTGAGGAATTCTCAATAGCTATTGAAGAATACATAGAATACTACAATAATAAAAGAATTCAAGCAAAAACAAAATGGATGCCGCCCGTTAAATATCGGATAGCATCCATGTGTTGAGCCTGAGCAATAGTCAATGTGTCCAGGATTCTGGGTACATATCA
>FONU01000047.1 GCA_900112995.1 [Lactobacillus] rogosae
GAGAATGAATTCGGCTGGTGGCGAATAGAAGGCGGTAAAGTGAATTTTGACTTTACAGGAGTAGCCAGTAATGAGAATGGAGAATTCTATATTGAGAATGGAAAAGTAGATTTCTCAAAAAATGGCTCATATGTATACAATGGTGTAAGATATAATATTATAAATGGCTGGGCATATAGAGCATAATTATAATATATTGTATTTTATATAATAAATAAGGTTGACAGTTGATTGTTAACCTTATTTTTATGAGATTTAATTAATCAATGTGTGTTATGAAAGTGTGTATACAAGTCGATATATTTAATGAAAGTTATTCAAGTTAGGTGAAAAACAGAAGAAAACGAGGTATAAGTATGAGAATTAAGAAACTATTAGCAGTGGTATTGGGTACTGTACTTGCCATAAGCTCATTTAGTTATACATCCTGGGCAGCTGGAGATGATAATAATAGTTCATCAGTGGAGAAATTCCAATTTGTTCCAGGGTATGTAGCAAGTGAACTTGATGGCAATACTCCTGTATATGAAGACTATGGTATGGCAAGAACGTTAAGCGAATTGCCTGCTAGCTATCCGTCAAGTGTTGAAGATATTAAAAGCAAATATCCTGACAATCGTAATCAGAATCCATATGGAACTTGTTGGGCATTCTCAAGTCTGGGACTTGCAGAATTCGATCTGATTAATGATGGAGCAGCTGATAAGAATATAGATTTAAGCGAATTGGCATTGGCATATTATACATACAATTCTGTAACTGACCCACTTGGTGGAACAGTGGGGGATACAGCTAAATATTATAATGAAAATTCAGATTATTCATATCTTAATAGAGGCGGCAATTATCAGTATTCATCAAGAAGACTGGCTCAATGGATAGGAGCAACAGAGAATACAGTTCCTTACAGCAAAGCGAACGACACAATTAAACAAGGGCTTAGTGGTGAGTTCGCATATAGTTATAAAGATGCCCACCTTCACAATGTATATCAGATTAATATTAAAGAGAATACATCAGGTGTTAAAGAAGCAATTATGGAGCATGGTGCTGTAGGTGTTATGTATTATCATTCAGATTATAATATGTCATGGAGTAGAAAGAGTGACTGTTATACTTATTATGACACAGCTCGGGCAGGTGGTGGTCATGCTGTTATGATAGTTGGATGGAATGACAATTTTTCCAAAGATAATTTCGAGGGACTTAAACCTTCGAATGATGGAGCATGGCTTATAAGGAATAGCTGGGGTTCTTACTGTGATTATTTCTGGATGTCATATGATACGTTTTCTTTAGAGAATACAGCATGGGTATTTGATTTTGTTGCAAATGATGGCTTTGACAATAATTATCAGCTGGATGGAGGTATTGAGACTTATAGATCATCTAATGTATTATCTGGAGCTAATGTATTTACAACACAGAAAAAATCTGGAATTGATTATGAAGTATTAAAGGCTGTATCTGTATCAATGTCACAGGCAGCAGATGTAAAATATACTGTTGATATTTATACTAATCTGACCAATCTTAATAATCCACTTAGTGGAACTAAACAGGTTACAGCAACGACTACTGGTTATACACAATATGCTGGTATATATACAATAGAGTTGAGTAATTCAATTAAGCTTGCTCCGGGAACAACATATTCAGTTGTTGTAACGACAGATAAGGCAGCGCTTGATAGAGAAGATGCTACAAGTATGGCTACAGGAGAAAAACTCGAAACTATAATATGGGACAGGAGAGTTAGTCAGTTTGATGGAAAGAGTTTTTATAAAGAAGGAAATGTATATAAATACTCTCCTAATAATTTTTGTATAAAAGCATTTACATCTAATGCTAAAGAAGCTGATACTAATGTGCCTATTGAAAGTATACATGTTAATAAGGATACTATGTCATTAACAGAAGGGGAAAGTGCGACATTAACAGCAACAATTAGTCCTTCTAATACAACATTAGATAAGACAGTAAAGTGGAGTAGTAGTAATACAGCTGTGGCATCAGTAGATAGTGCAGGAAAAGTGACAGCAAAAAAAGCAGGAACAGCAGTAATCACAGCTACCAGCAGCAATGGAAAGAGTGCGAGCTGCACAGTAACAGTAAAGCAGAAAGATACATACACTGGTTTAAGAGATGTTAATGGAACGCTTACATATTTTACTAATGGACAGGCGGATAAGACATATACCGGTTTTGTAAGTTATGC
>FONU01000012.1 GCA_900112995.1 [Lactobacillus] rogosae
GAAGTTTCGAAGAAACTTCTAAGTGACTACGAAGTAGTCATATTATATCATAAAAATAAAATTTTTAAAAATATATTGACAAACCTGACCCTTAGTTGTATGGTTAGTTACATAAGTAATGAACCAAATAACGAATTATGGTGATTAACAAAATAACAGAATGGAGAGATTGCATGCAGGAACATTTGACGCAGGAAAAATCCATATATATACAGATAAGTGAGATGATAGAAACAGATATCTGCCGTGGAATTCTGCTTGAAGAAGAAAAAGTTCCAAGCACGAATGAGCTGGCGAAGCTGTATACGATTAACCCTGCAACGGCGGCCAAAGGTGTCAACATACTTGTTGATGAGGGAATACTTTATAAGAAAAGAGGTATTGGAATGTTTGTAAGTAAGGGTGCTAAAGATATGATACTCAATAAAAGAAAAGGTGCATTTTATGAGAATTATGTCAAGTCATTGATAGAGGAAGCTAAGAGTATCGGAATAACAACTAAAGAATTAATCAAGATGATTGAAGAAAGCGAGGGTTAATATGAGCGGTCTGGAGTGTAAGAATATAAGTAAAAGCTATAAGGATAATAAGGTGCTTGATAATGTGAGCCTTAATATTGAACAGGGAAAGATATATGGTCTTATAGGGAGAAATGGTGTTGGAAAGACAACACTTATGTCAATTATGACAGGACAGAATCCAGCGGACAGCGGAGAAGTTACATATAATGGACAGCCTGTGTGGGAAAATGCAGAGGCGTTAAGCCATATATGCTTTTCAAGAGAGATTAATACCAAGAGCCTGCTTGGAATGAACAACCAGAAGGTTAAAGAATATCTTCGTCTTGCTTCAATATATTATAAGAACTGGGACAAGGATATGGCAGAGGAACTTGTGAAAAGGTTTGGTATTGATAAAAAGAAGAAGGTATGTAATCTTTCAAAAGGAATGTTGTCAATGCTCACAGTGATAATAGGACTTGCAAGCAAGGCAGAGATAACAATTCTTGATGAGCCGGCAGCAGGGCTTGATGTAATCGTCAGGGAAGAATTCTACAAGCTTATTATAGATGAGCAGCAGGAGAATGGCAGAACATTTATAATATCAACACACATCATTGAAGAAGCGGCAAATGTATTCGAAGAAGTTATAATACTTAAAGATAAATGTGTATATTTAAAGGAAAATACAGTTGAATTACTTGATAAATGCCGTTATGTATCAGGTCTTGAAGAAGATGTAAAAAATGCTGTTGATGGCTGTAAAATTATCAATGAAGAACATATAGGAAGAAGCTACGCTGTTACAGTAATGCAGGATGGCGATGGGAAAATCAAAGCAGTTCAACATGTTACGGTACAGCCGGTTTCACTTCAGAATTTATTTATTGCGATATGTGGACAGTCGAATATGTAAGGAGGGGTGACCTATGAATTATGGATTGGCAAGAATAATCAAAGAATCATTGTATCAGGCATTGAGGAACACTATGTATATAATAATAGGTGCATTTGCATTGACAATATATAGTATGTTTGTAGTTAATGATAAGGGAGCACATTCCGCTTTGGCAGTTGGAATGTTGTTTTCCCAGTGTATTATATATATTGGTGGATATGTCATAGTATTATTTATGATTTGTTATACCTGTCAGAATATTTCACTTGCAGTTTCTTTCAGCTGCACAAGAAAGCAGGCTGTGGTGGTGACCTATATTATTGAGTTTCTAATGGGCATTTTCTTAATTATTGTGTCAGTAGCAGGAGCATTAACAGCTGGTTTAATGGGAGTTGATATCAGTCTTGGAATATGGATATTGCAGGCGGTACTTGTTATGCTTATATGTATAGCTGTGGCTAATATAAGTTCAAGCATAACATTAAAAGTGGGAAGAATAGGTTATATGTCGATGGTTTTAATAATGGGATTTGCAATGGGAATTATGACGGTTTTCATCAAATCAACATTAGCTGCAGGATATAGCATTATGGGTGGATTTATAAATCTTAATGCAGGCACCTGTACTACAGGAATAATAGCCGCATTTATAGCTGTGTTAATATCAATGTATATATATTACCTTGCGATAAGAAAGCTTGTAGTGAGAAGCTAGGGCTGGAATGGAGAAGAATATGGAAGAGATAGCGAAGATTTTTAAAATAAACAAGACAGGTATAATGCAGACATTTATCATACTCATAATATGTTCGGTTGCAGGGAATATTATCCACGATGTAATTATGTTAATGGAGAACATAGGACTTGTAGAGAAAGATTATACAGTATTTCCAATGGGAAGCTTTATGGTAATAATTGGAATTATTGCCACAGTTATATTTGCAGCGACAACTTATAACTACACAAGATTCAATATGGATGTATCATATGGATGCACGAGGAAGATGTATATTATAAGACAATGGGTGTTTGATATTGTGGTTATTATTATGGCGTGGGCAGGATTAGGTATTACATATCTGTATGAGAACTGGAAGTTTGCGGCATTTTATTCAGAATATAGTCTGGAGCTTAGCATAACACCGCTTTTTCACTTCAAATATTTTGTTGTTTCATTGATAATGTTAAGTTCATTTAATATGCTTATTAGTTCACTGATTATAAAATATGGAATAAAGGGCAGAAGAATAATGGCATTCGCATATATGATAATCTGCTTCTCGATGGCTAAGGCAGAGAATATATATCAGGGGATATATGAGAGAATATTAACCCTGCCAATTGGAACAGATATATTATTATGGCTGGTGACATTAATTATAGCGGCTGTATCAGCAGTGGTGGCAATACTATTAATTAAAAAACAACAGGTTGCAAATTAGAGTGGTAAAATCAAAAAAGAATGTTATAATAAAGTATCACACATTGTAGTATATATTTAAAGGAGCAAGTGATGGATACTTTTAATGCAACTAAGGGGGCAACAATACTTATAGTTGATGATTCACGTTTCCAGCGTACTATAATAAGGGAATTGTTAAGGGAACATTTTAATATTTTTGAAGCTGAATCTGGTGAAGAGTGTCTTGGTATAATTAAAAAGGACAAGGTGTCTATTGATTTACTCATTCTTGATCTTGAAATGCCGGGAATAGACGGCTTCGATGTTTTAAGGCGGCGACAGGAGATACAGCATTTTGCTGATATACCTGTAATAGTCCTTACAGCGACTAACAGCAGTGATGTTCAGGCAAGTGTGTACGAGCTTGGAGCTAATGACTTTCTTATTAAGCCGATTGACCCTAAGACAGCATTTTTTAGAATTCAGAACCTTCTTAAGTCAAAGCACAGAATAGCAAGTCTTATTAAAGAGTATGACGATTTCAAGTTTAAATCAAAGATTGATGAGATGACAGGACTTCTTAATAAGTCAGCAACAATAAAGCTTATAACGGATGCATTAAAAGAATATCCGAATGGACTGCACGCTTTGATGGCAGTGGATATTGATAATTTCAAGGCAATTAATGATGTGTATGGACATACAGTGGGTGACCATACAATATCAATTGTTGCAAGTGTTATGGCATCACAATTTGAAAAAACAGACATTGCAGGAAGAATAGGCGGCGATGAGTTTGTGTTATTTGTTCGTGACATTGAAAGCAGGAAATATGTGTATGAAAAGGCACAAAATATTGTTGATATAATATCAGCCAAAGAGAATATGTCTATTCCAGAGGATGTAACAATTAGCATAGGTGTTGTATTTACTGATGGAACAGAGAAAGATTATACAGAGTTATTTGCTAAGGCAGATGAAGCACTTTATGAGTCAAAGCATGCAGGAAAGTCGTGTTACCGCGAATATGGTGTCAAGCTTGACGGCAGGAAGGCATCAAAGACAATACCTGTTATTACACGCTCAAGAAATGTGATAAGTATAATTGAGTTCGTGCACGAATCATCTTATGATATAAGAAAGATAGATAATATTAATGATTTTGAAAAATTAATCAGTGGGGTAAAGAATATTCCGTGCATTTATGTAGATATATCCGAGATGGAAGATAATGGATATAGGGTACTTGAGGATATAACTAATACAGACAATTTAATAATAAAGAATATGCCAATTGCCATTATATGTAAAGAGGGAAGTATGGAGCAGATACGTCTTGCAGCAGGCTATGATTGTGTTAAAGACATATTATTTGCACCAATTGAGCCACAACAGCTCAAACGCCGTATCGCAGCTTACAGGAGTAAGATAAGTGATTAACTTTACTTGACAGAGTTGGTATATAACATTTATAATAAAGGAACCGTGCAGCCGGGGAGTTAGCGGCACCTTGTACCTGCAATCCGCTATAGCAGGGGTGATGTTCGGCAGAGGGCGAGATTTTATGGAGCCGCCCGATATAAGTGGTGATGACATTTGGGTCTTTCGCAACAGGAATTCATGAACCATGTCAGGTCAGGAATGAAGCAGCATTAAGTGAAACCTTCTGTGTGCCGAAAGGCAGCCTGGATCGAGCTAACTGTATCGGTAACGTCTGTGGATGATCATTCGAAGCTGAACGCACGGTATTTTTGCGCGAGTAACGATGAGAATGGATTGAAAGAAGGACGTTTCCTGCTAGCAGGAAAAAGGCCTTATTGCAATCGATTCGAGGAGCACCGCGACAGTGACAGAAGCGGAAGCTTCTGGAACGCCATCGTTACGAGTTGAGCGAAGTGTAACGTATTGTAATACGCGATGAGCGAAACACCCCTTCAGAAAGGAAGTCCTCTAAGTATGTCATATCAGGCCCTATACAGAAAGTGGCGTCCTGACACCTTTGAAGATGTTAAAGGTCAGGATCATATAGTTACAACATTAAAAAATCAGATATTGGCAGACAGAATAGGACACGCATACCTTTTCTGTGGTACCAGGGGAACTGGCAAGACGAGTGTTGCAAAGATATTTGCCAGGGCAGTTAACTGCGAACACCCGGTTAATGGAAGTCCATGTGGCGAATGTCCTGCATGTAAGGCAATTGCAGCAGGAACGTCTATGAATGTAATAGAGATTGATGCGGCATCTAATAATGGTGTCGATAATATAAGAGAGATAAGAGAAGAAGTACAATACTCTCCAACAGAGGGAAAGTACAAAGTATATATAATAGATGAGGTTCATATGTTGTCTATAGGAGCGTTCAATGCACTGTTAAAGACACTTGAAGAACCACCTGCATATGTAATATTTATACTTGCAACAACAGAGGCGGCTAAGATACCGATAACTATTATGTCGCGCTGTCAAAGATATGATTTTCACAGAATATCAATAGAAACAATAGCAGACAGGCTCACTCAGCTTATGAAAGCAGAGAATATAAGCGTTGAGGATAGGGCAATAAAATATGTAGCCAAAGCGGCTGATGGTTCTATGCGAGATGCACTCAGTCTGTTAGACCAGTGCATAGCATTTTATCTTGGCAAAGAGCTTAAGTATGAAAATGTACTTGACGTGCTTGGAGCAGTTGATACAGAAGTGTTCAGCAAGATGTATAAGACAATAAAGACATCAGATGTTGCAGGCTGTATGAATCTTATGGAAGACATAATTATGCAGGGCAGGGATTTGTCTCAGTTTGTGACAGATTTTGTGTGGTATTTAAGAAATCTTCTGCTGATTAAGACAACAGATGATATAGATAAGATAGAAGATGTTATCGAGGTATCCAAGGATAATATTAAGGATATGATAGAAGATGCCAGGGACGTAGATGTTGACAGTATAATGCGTCATATAAGAGTTCTGTCAGAGCTTTCCAATGAGATGAAGTATGCAACGCAGAAGAGAGTTAAGGCAGAGGTAGCTTTTATTAAGCTTATGAAGCCGGCCATGGAAAGTCCTAAGGATATGCAGGAGCTTGCAGGCAGGGTAAATGACCTTGAGAACCAGTTAAGTGAAGCTCTTAGTAAATTACAGTCAGGTGCATATATAACTAAGGATATGCTTGATAATATGTCATTACAGTCAGGTGGTGCTGGTGCTTTAGGCACTGGCAGCAGGAATGATGCAGTACAGGAAGAAAAGCCTGTTCTTAGAAGAAATTATGATGCAGTCACAGATGATATAAAGCAGATAGCAGGACAGTGGAGTCAGATAGTGGCTTCAATGGATGATGCACTGCTTATGAATTTGTTAAAGCAGGCTGATGTTACTGTAACAGAGGATGGTAATAGCCTTGAGATTATGGTAAAATCTATTAGTGGTTATAACGTGATAAGCAGGGAAGAAACAATCGCTAAGATAGAGGAGCTTATCGAAGAAAGAACAGGTATATCAGTAAGAGTGGTATGCACAAGAATTGATGAAGATGAGGATTTTAACAGGCGTTATATAGCATTAGAGGAGCTTGTTGGAATGGATATCGAAATAGATGATAAGGAGGAATTTATATAATGGCTAAAAGAGGTGGATTTCCAGGAGGAATGCCTGGCAATATGAACAATCTTATGAAGCAGGCACAGAGAATGCAAAGACAGATGGAGGAACAGCAGGCAGCTCTTGAGTCTAAAGAATTCACAGCTACAGCAGGTGGCGGAGTTGTTGAAGTTACTGTAACAGGTAAAAGAGAAGTGACTAAGGTTAAGATTGATCCAGAAGCAGTTGATCCAGATGATGTAGAAATGTTAGAGGATTTAATAGTTGCTGCAACTAACGAAGCACTTCGTAAATGCGAAGAAGAATCACAGGCTTCTATGTCTAAGATAACAGGTGGTCTTTCAGGACTTGGAGGAGGCCTTTTCTAATGGACATATACAGCGGTCATATTAATAAGTTAATAGAGCAGTTGTCAAGATTACCAGGGGTTGGGGCTAAGAGTGCCCAGCGCCTGGCATTTCACATTATAAATATGCCTAAAGAAGAAGTTGAGGGCATAGCCAATGCAATGATTAGTGCTAAAGAGCATATACATTACTGTAAAGAATGTTATACGCTTACTGATGAGGAACTTTGTCCGATATGCAAAGATCCTAACAGAAATCACAAGCAGATTATGGTCGTTGAACAGACAAGGGATATGGCAGCATACGAAAAGACAGGAAAGTATGAGGGCGTGTATCATGTACTTCACGGGGCTATAAGTCCAATGCTTGGAATAGGCCCATCAGATATTAAGCTGGCAGAACTTATGAAGCGTCTTCAGAAAGATGTAGACGAGGTAATAATCGCTACGAACTCTAATCTTGAGGGAGAAACAACAGCTATGTATATAAGCAAGATGATAAAGCAGGCAGGCATAAAGGTTACAAGAATAGCCAGTGGAGTGCCTGTAGGCGGCGACCTTGAATATATAGATGAGGTTACACTCCTAAGAGCACTTGAAGGCAGGACAGAATTATAACCATTTAATATATGGAGTTGAAGTTCTGTATAATTGCAACTTAATTAGGTGTATTGAAAAGATATAAAAGTTACATATTAATATTGAATAAATCGGACATATGCAGAATGGCATAATGATATGAAGAGGTATACATATGGCGGAGAATATGATTGGAGAGATAATAACAGAGCACAGAGAAAGAATGCTTAATCTTAAGAAATATTATCCTTTTTTCAAGCTTATTGATACTTCATTTTCCCAGTTTAAGGAGGGCAGATATGAAGCACTTGATATGGGATATATCGTGATGGCTGTTCTGCGTTTTTTTATTGAGGAAAATAACTTCAAGGAAAAGGAAGTTACATACAAGGAGTATCAGGAGTTCTTTAATAACATAATAAGGCACGACTTTGATATGAAGCTTACTGAGGAAGAAAGCAGGGAAGTGGCAGATTATGTCTTTGATAAGATGAAGAATGAGGGAAAGCCATTTGAGTATGCGTATTATGACCCTGTGGAGAAGAAGAAGAGAGTATCAAGGGTTAAGCTTATAGAAAGTACAATAAAAGATAATACTGTGTGGTACAGTATAAGTGCTGATGCGGTCGAGTTTTATCTTGATACGAAAGAGATTAAGGACGAAAGCCGTATAAGCGTGTCACAGCTCCTTTTGGAGAAAATGATTAATTCCAATAACTTTAAAGGCGGAGTAGAGGTTATAGAAAGAATTAATGAGGAAGTTGGAAGGCTTAAGGTTAAGAAGAATGAAGTTATGGATATGCTTTCCAAAGATGTAAAGACAGGACTTGAACATTATGAGGATTTTGTCAATACAGGAATGAAATGGTTCGTTGATGAGGAGAAGCTTTTTAAGAAGAACAAGGAACTTATTGACAAGGCAATAGAAAGGCTTGAGAGTAATTCATCAGCGACAGAAAGCTATTACAGGACATTAAAAGAAATCCATTATCTTGAGGACCAGCTTAAAATAGCAATGAACAAGCACGCGGAACTTCTTCGTGACTGTACTGATATGCAGAATAATACAGATGAGGCAGTAAAGAAAGCAAAGCTTTCAAGGCTTCGTCCACATATGGATTTCACAGCTACACTCTCAGATATGATTAGGACAGATGATGCTTCATTGTTGGCATTTATAATAGAGCCGCTGTTAAAGCTTAATATAAAGAAGACATTTGACATAAAGACAATAGATGAAGCACTTCTTGTAAAGCCGGCAAGATATGATAAGAAGGAATATGTAACAGAGGACACACCAGAAGATATATTATATGAAGATGAGATAGAAGATAAAAGAATAAGACATAATTACATCTTTATAATGAATAATCTTAAGGAGTGTATTAACAGGAAATGTATGAATAAATCGGACATTTTAACGCTTGGAGAATTCAATAATATAATGTCAGAAGCTTATGGAGAGGAAATTCTTAATAATGCTGATTATTATTCTTTCTTTGTTAATCTGTGCCAGAAGGACAGCTATGTTATCGGTGGAGATAATATGCAGTCAGAAACATTTCTTGATGACATATTAAAGGAGGGTTTTGAAGGAAGTGAGCCTGTACATATAATTATGGAAAAGGGAACAGATGAAATAATAGATTACACCAATGTGCAGGTAATGAATATTACATTCAGAAAAGAGGCAGACGATGGAAAATAGAAATCTTGAAAAAGCATTGGATATAGTATCGAAGCTTATAACAGGTGAAGAACTTACTGAGCGTGGTGACAATAGTTCTTTATATCAGGAATATAACAACAATGCAGAAATCTATGACATAGTACATATGTCACTTAAGAAGCTTAACCTTTCAATATATGAGTATAATAATGGACTATATGTCAGTGCAGGAGAGAACAACAGGGTGTTTGGCTATACGAATGAAGAACTGCGTAAAGAACTTGGCATTAAGGTGAATAAAGATTTATATATGGCATATTTTGTTATATACAATATTATAACAGAATTCTATACGGCATCATCTAATACGACTTATGTGGAGTTCGTAAAGGTTGAGGATATTGTTAAAAATGTTGATTATTCAGTGTCAGCAATTATTGATAAGAAGTTGGGAATGATTATTGATGACATAGAGGAGAACAGCTTTAAACAGATAGCTTTAAGCTGGGACGAGCTTCCGGTCATAACAGTTGAAGATACGGCAGATGTAAGAGCTGCAAGAAACTCTAAGACAGGTTTTGTAAAAATGGTACTTAACTTCTGTGTGTCACAGGGGCTTTTAATGGAAGCACAGTCAAGATATTATCCAACAGACAGATTTAAAGCACTTATCGAGAATTATTTTGATGAATACAAGGGACGTATGGCAGAGATTATGCAGTCTTTGATTTAACAGCTTAAGAATGTACTATGTAGTGCAGGAAAGAGGTAGATATGCCACAGATTAATAGAATAAGAGTTAATAATGTTAAATATAATTTTGGAACGCAGTTCTATGACGATTTTCTAATGCGTTTTAATTGCAAAAATACAATATATGACCTTGCTAATGGTGGTGGAAAGAGTCTTTTAATGCTTCTTCTTATGCAGAATATGATTCCTAATTGTACACTTGATGAGAAACAGCCTATAGAGAAGCTTTTCAGAAAAGGGAGTGACAACACCTGCATACACTCACTTGTTGAGTGGAAGCTTGATAACAATGCAGTTAAAGATGGTTTCAGATATATGACAACAGGTTTTTGTGCAAGAAAGGCAAGAGATGCCAAAGATGAAGAAAATGTTACTGACAGCACGGGCACATTGACACAGGCTTCATCATCTGATAATACAAGTGTAGAGTATTTCAATTACTGCATTTTCTATAGAAAGTTCGGGGAAAATGACATAAAGAACCTGCCGCTTGCTGTTAATGGCGAGAGGGTTACTTATAATGGCTTAAAGGCATATTTAAGAGAAGCGGAGAAGTCAGATTATAACATTAAAGTATACATTTTTGACAGAAAAGGTGACTATCAGAGCTTTATATCACGTTACGGAATATATGAAAGTGCGTGGGAGATAGTAAGAGGCATCAATAAGACAGAGGGACATGTAAGAACTTATTTTGAGACTAATTACAGGACAAGCAGAAAGGTTGTTGAGGACCTTCTTATAGAGGAGATTATACAGAAGTCTTACAATAACAGGCTTTCAGTTGATAATGATGACTCTATGATGGCAAAGACACTACTTGATATTAAGGATAAGCTTATAGAACTTTCCAAGAAGAACAGCCAGATTAATGATTATGATAACCAGATAGAAGCTTTAACATATTTTAAAGATTATATCGCCACATATAAGGAATTCTATTCCAATAAAAGAGATATTGAGAACAGGCTTGCCAATATGCTCTTATCAGTGATTAATGCTGAGGGCAGGAAAGAAGCAGAGCTTTCAGGACATAATGAAAAAGAGCAGGAACTTTATAATGAACTTTATGATAAGAAATACAAGATTGCAGTGGCTGATGTATTAAAGGAAAAGAAGTCATTAAATGAGCTTGATAAGCTTGTCAAGGAAGCACTTTCAGATAGAAATAAGAAAGAGAACCAGATAAAGACTGCAAGGGAAAAGCTTATGCTTTTAGAGGCAGCTAATAATTATTGTGACTATATCAATTACGAAAAAGAACTTGTTAAAGTTAATACTGCAATTGACAGCCGTATGATAGAGGACGAGGACATAGCGGCAGAATTAAACAGGCTTGCAGCTATATATAAGCAGTATTATGACAAGGCAGAAAAAGAATTTTCAGACAAGACTGCCAGAGCGGCTATAGATGAGAAGAATTTAAGAGATGAACTTAAAAAGGCAGACGATAAACATCAGGAAGCAAAGAATAACTGTGCTGTTATACATGGGCAGGAAAGCACTGTAAAACAGCATATTGAAAAGGACGAGAAAGAGCTTAAAAGGCTTGCTGACGCTTATGGAATACTGATTGTTGATGATATTATATCCAAGATAGAGGAATTAAGGGTACAGCATAATGGTATTCTTAAGGAGGAGGCTTTTTTAGAGGAAAGCATTAAAGAAACAACCAAGTCGGTATACAAGACAGAGGAAAAGATTAATATTGCTGAGTCTAATATTGCGATGTTAGATGAAAGAATTGACCAACTTCAATCACAGATTATAAGCAGGCAGGAGAATGAGAGCAAGCTTAAGGATTTGCAGAGAATATATGGAATTGCAGGAACTGACAGATTAAAAGAAGGCATTTTCAAAGAATTTTTAAGAATGAATGACAAATATAATGAAGACAGCCAGAAGGCAGTTAAGCTTGGAAAACTTATAGAAGCAGTAAGTGCAGGTTCTTATTATATAGACAATCCTTCTTACAATAAGTTCAGGGAATATCTTAAATCAGTGTGCGGTGAAGCTGTAACAGAAGGTTATAAGTATCTTGAAAATGCAAGCGAACAGCAGAGAAAAGATATTGTTAAAAGAATACCATTTATCCAGTACAGCTTTGTAATTGACAGTGGTTTTGACAGGTTAAAGGAAGCGGAACTGGAAACTGAAACACAGGATAGTGCTGTATATCCGGTAATAAGTGCAGAGGCACTTAAAGATGAAAATGTTAATATAAACAGCGATAAAGTTATATTTGCATTTAATGACATAAGTTATCTTACAGACGATAAAAGACGTGATGTAAAGGTGCGCATTTTAAGGGAAGAACTTGATAATCTTAACGATACCATAACAAAGCTTAACAGCAGAAAGCAGACAGTTCTTGAAGATTATGTGCTTTCGGTTAATGCTGGTGATACATCAGCGGAAAAGCTTGATGCACCTGAGGAGCTTCTTAAGAGAAAAAATGATATCAAAGAGAATATCGCCGCATACAGAGCAGAGCTTGGACGATATAATGATAAGAAGTCACAGGATATGGCAGAACTTGAAAATGTCAGAAAGTCCAAGAAGTCTGTTGAATTAAACATAAGCAGATATGAAGAAATTGCAGTTGTAAATGAGAGGGTAACGGCGGGATATGTGACATTAAAACAGCTTACTGAAAAGCTTAAGGCTGCCGAAGCACAGATTATAGAACGTGCAGATTATCTTGATAAAATAAGAGAAGACTATATTAAGGCAGATGAGTATAAGACTAATGTTGATAATCAGTATTCAGAGCTTGTAAGCGTCTGGGAAAATACAGTGTCGCATTTTTACAATGAGGGCATTGATTATAATAATGATGGAGCGGATAAGATTAACCCTGACGAACTTACCGCTAAGATAACAGGTCTTAAAGACATTTTGGCTAATAAGAATTCAGATGTTTCTGATAAGGAAAATCTTAGAAAGCACCTGAAAGCTTCTGTTGATAAATGTATTGAAGCTATTGAGTACAGAGGTCATACATTAGAAGAACTTAAGGGAATGTATGAGACTGGAACAATATCTGTAAGTGACAGGACAAAGCTTATGGGGCTTAATAATGAACTGCACGAGTATCAGAAAGAATATGATGCCGGAAGCAGGGAGACAGAAGCTAAAGAAGCACTTCTTAACAGACTTGAGGGAAGTATTGCACACGCTAAGAGCCAGATTGAGGAAAAATATGGACGATATGAAGAATTTGAGTGTGACAATCCTGAAAAGTTCGCAGATGATATGTCTGTGGCAGTAGCAGAATTAGAGAAGAATATAGAAAAGTATGCACAGTTAAGAAAGCATATGTCAGATGAACTCAAAGAGATACAGCTTATAAGAAAAGACCTTGAAAGAATAACATATAATGCAGGAATTGATATTGAGAATTATGCAGAATTGTCAGAATCGGATATTGAGATTAAAGATTTTGAAAGTGTTGCGAAAGAATACGAGCAGACAGCAAAAGAGTATTCATCTATATTAAAGCTTGAATACAAGAAAGCTGATGAGTTCAACAAATATAAAACAAAGCTAATAGATGAACTTAAGAACTATAATGGTGCTGAACTTGCCGTTGAGGTTAATGTATCGGTTGTGCTTCCTGTTAATGCCGCAAAGACAGAACAGCTTGTTAAATCAATAGAGGATACGAATTCATTTATCGAACTTGAGAAAGAGCGTGTTCACAAGGGAATAGAGGATATGGAACGTATCAAGGATAACTTTGAAAACGGATGTATACAGACATGCAGTAATATAAAGACTGAGCTTGAAAGACTTCCAAAGCTTTCGCATATCAGAATGGACAATGAAGATATTGCAATAATCGGGCTTTATATTCCTTATGTTAGGGAAGAAATGTATAAGGACAGAATGTCAGCTTACATTGATGAGACAATTGTTGCAGCGGAAAGCTTTAAGGAGCAGGAAGAACGTTTCAGATATATAAGAAGCAGGCTTTCATGGAAACGGCTTTTCTCAGTAATTGTAACGGATATGAATTCAGTAAGAATTAATCTTTACAAGAGAGAGAGAATAAAAGACCAGAGCAGATATTTAAGATATGAGGAAGCTGTAGGCTCAACAGGACAGTCGCAGGGGATATATATACAGTTCCTTATAGCTATTATTAATTATATTTCCAATATGAACACAGTATCAGATGGACAGCCTTTGGGTAAGACTATATTTATAGATAATCCATTTGGTGCGGCAAAGGATATATATATATGGGAGCCAATCTTTAAACTGCTTGCAGTAAACCATGTACAGCTCATTGTTCCTGCAAGAGGTGCAACACCGGCGATTACCTCAAGGTTTGATGTTAATTATATACTTGGGCAGAAGATGGCAGACAAAAGGCAGCAGACAGTTGTTGTTGACTATTATAGTAATGTTAAAGAGACTGAATTGGAATACACAAGAATGGACTATGAACAGGCAAGCTTTGATTTCATATAGCAGGTTTACAAGGATACTTTACTGTGATAAAATTATACGGAATGTTTAAATTGGCATTAATATGCCGTATTATTGGAATTTGAGGGTCGATTCATTGACATAATGGAGGTCTTTAACGTGGATAAATATGAGTTTAATATAAAGTTGGAACAGATAAAGAAGCTTGCAGCTAAGAAAGAATATAAGCAGGCAGCAGAGATTGCAAAGCAGATGAACTGGAATAAAGTAAAAGACTGGTCTACGCTTGCAACGATAATTAATGTACAGGAAGCGGCAGGAGACTACGAAGAAGCAAGAGATATGGCAATTCTTGCATACAACCGTAACCTTGGAGGCAGAAAGCTTATATATAAGCTCACAGAATTCTTTATCAAAGTTGACGATTTTGAAAATGCTGAAGAATTATACAGGGAATACGCCAAATTATCAGCACACGATGTTAATAAGTATATCTTATATTACGACTTAAGAAGGGCACAGGATGCACCTGATACTGAGCTTGTTGATATACTTGAAAAGTATAAGGAAGCTGAGATTGACGAGAAATATATGTATGAGCTTGCAGAATTATATTACAAGACAGGAAGAAAAGAAGATTGTTCTAAGACCTGTGATAACCTTGTATTATGGTTTCAGGATGGCATATATGTAGAGAAAGCTGTAAAGCTTAAGGAAAAGCTGGGTGTTACTATGACTAACACACAGAAGAAGATTTTAAGTGAGATTAACGCAAGAAAGTCTGACGAAGAAGCTAACAAAGAAAGATTATTTATGGAGCAGAAAGAGCTTGCACGTCTTAAAAAGGACGAAGTCGGCGATCTGCTTGATGAAGATGATAAAGCTGATTCAGACAAAGCAGCACCTTCTAACAAGGCTTCAGACAGCAGGTATTCTAATGTGACTGATAAAGCTTTAAGATTTAAATCTGAAGATGTTGCAGGAGAACAGCCAGTGGGTAATATTGATTATACCGGAAATGACCGTTCAACAGGAAATGTTAATGTGGCGGGAAGTTCAGACGTGGCTGGTGTAAAAGATACATCTGGTTTATCAATGGATCTTGTCCAGAATGACCAGAGCAGTGCATTAAAAGAGTCAATTGTAAATGCTCTTAGAAGACAGGAAGCAGAAGGGAATTCTGTAGATGAGAGTGCTGCAAAGCTTGAAAAAGAGCAGGACAACAGAATATTAGATGAGAGTGCAGATAAGAAGCTTAATGAAAATGTCAGCAAAGCTTCTATGTCATTAAAGGAGCTTATCGAGAACGCAAAAAGAAATATTGAGAACAGCTGTGATAAGATTACCAAGGAAGACGAGGAAGAAGCACGGGAGGCGGCAAGAAAGCGTATTGATGAGAAAGCTGATGCTATGGACATAGAGGTTAAAGTACCTAATTATAACCTTTATGATACTCATAATATTCAGGAAGAACTTGCTAAGAATATTAATGATATATTTAGTGATGAGGAGTCATTTAAGCCTCCATTTGAAAGAAAGACAGGAATGTCCGAAGCATTGAATGAGAGTCCGGCAAAGACAAGTGAGTCAAGAACTGATGGTACAGCAGATAGTAATGCAGGAAATGCTAATACTGTTTACGCAGATGGTGAAGCAGAGAACATAGAAGATGAGCAGATTGAAGGACAGTTAAGCATAGCTGACTGGATGGAAACTGTAAGAGAAGAAAAGTATGGCAAGCAGGATACAAGAGAGTTCTCTAAGGTTGAGTTAGAGCGTATGCTTGATGAGAAAGATGAGAAGAGTGAAGCTTACGAGAAGATTGTTGCCATGAAGAAAGAAGAGGCTTTAAGAAAGGGAACAGAATTCAGCGAGAGGGAGGCTAAGAGATTAGCTGATGCAGAGGTTTTACTTGGTGCGGCTAAGAGAGATCTGGCTATGAGAACAGGAAAGGCTTCGTTTATATTAGATCAGACAATGACACAGGAGCTTGAGAAAGCCAGAGAAGCTTTAAAAGTGGCAGAAGATGTTAATAATAGCGAAGCAGTGAGCGGTAGCGCAGTTGTTAATAACGGTGAAGCGGTGAGTGGCAATACAGTTGCCAATAATGTTGAAGCGGTGAGTGGTAATGTAATTGCCAATAATAGTGAACAGGCACAGGACGACAGCGAATGGCAAAGACCAGAAGTATCAGATACTGTTAATGAAAAAGCCGCTGAACCTGAGAATGAAGAACTCACTCTTAACACAACACATTTTGAGCCAGTAACAGATGAGGTTCTTAACAATTATAACAACGTTAATAATTCAGAAGCAGAGTACAGCAGAGCCGCTGAGCCAGAGATTGCAGCTACAGATTTTGTTACGCCGGGTATGAATATGAAGTTCAATGTATCTTCAATGGATAATGAAGATGACAATGACAGGGTTTGGCATAATGATAAGAAATTATCCGGGGAGCTTGCTAAGATATTTAAAAAATACAGAGAGATGCCTGGACTTGAGGAACAGCTTGTAGATTTATTCGAGTCACTTGATGAAGAGATGGCTATGACTAATTCTTCGTGTGGTAACATTCTTATATCAGGTAATTCAAGCTCTGATAAGACAGATCTTGCTAGAACAATTGTAAGAGCTATTAATTATGTATATCCTGACAGACCAAAGAAGATTGCCAAGACATCTGGCGAGAGTATTAACCAGAGAGGCATAACCAAAGCTATGGGCAAGCTTAAGGGTACAGCTCTTATCGTTGAAGGTGCAGGCACAATACAGCCTAAGAGGATTAATGAGATTATATCCTGTCTTAACGAAGATACAGATAGAATGGTTGTTATATTTGAAGATTCAGATGCAGAGATGAATGTGCTTGTGAACTTTAATCCGGATATGGTAAAGACATTTAACCATAGAATTACATTAAAGCAGTACACAGTTAATGAACTTGTTGATATGGCAAAGCGTTTTGCAAGAAAGAGACAGTATGAGGTTGATGATGATGCACTTCTTGAACTGTATTTAAAGATTGACAAGCTTCATAGTGTTAATGATAATATCAAGCTTGATGATATTAAAGAGATTATCAACCGGGCAATTGCCAACTCTGAAAAGAGAGCGTCAAGAAAGTTCTTTGGTGGACTTAAGAAGAAGCGTAGTGAACGAGGAGATGTTATATTCCTTACAGAAGCAGATTTTAAAGATTGATAATAAAATATAACTTATAGTGTGCATATGCACAAGAATGGAGGATACTTATGAATATTGAAGAAATGTCAGTAAACGCAATCAGGGTTTTATCCGCTGATGCGATACAGAAAGCTAATTCAGGACATCCTGGATTACCACTTGGAACAGCACCTGTTGCTTATGAATTATTTGCAAAACATATGAATTATAATCCACACAATCCAGACTGGGTTAACAGAGATAGATTTGTGTTATCAGGTGGACACGGCTCAATGCTTCTTTATTCATTATTCCATTTATTTGGAATAGGTAATCTTTCACTTGAAGAAGTTAAGAATTTCAGACAGTTTGGTTCACTCACACCGGGTCATCCGGAATATGGACATACTGTAGGTGTTGAGGCTACAACGGGTCCATTAGGACAGGGCATGGCAATGGCAGTTGGTATGGCAATGGCAGAGGCACATCTTTCATCAGTATTTAACAAGGAAGGCTTTCCAGTTGTAGACCATTATACTTATGTACTTGGTGGAGATGGATGTATGATGGAAGGTATTTCATCAGAGTGTTTCTCACTTGCTGGTACATTAGGACTTTCAAAGCTTATTGTATTCTATGATTCAAACAATATATCTATTGAGGGAAGCACAGATATAGCATTTACAGAAGATGTAGTTACAAGATTTAAGGCATTTGGTTTCCAGACAATAGAAGTTGAGGACGGCAACGACCTTGAAGCAATTGGCAAGGCAATAGAGGAAGCTAAGGCTGATAAGACAAGACCATCACTTATTAAGGTTAATACACTTATTGGTTATGGCTGTCCAGCTAAGCAGGGCAAGGCAAGTGCACACGGAGAACCTCTTGGTGTTGATAATGTGGCTGCTCTTAAGGAAAATATTAACTGGCCTTGCAAGGGTGATTTTGAAGTTCCTAAGGAAGTATATGACCATTACAAGGAACTTGCTGATAATATGGCAAAGGCAGAGGATAAATGGAATGAACTTTTTGCTGCATATGTGGAGAAGTATCCAGAAATGAAAGAATTATGGGATAATTACTTTGATGGATATGATATGTCCGATTTGTTCAATTCTGATGAATATTGGGCAAAAGGTGATAAGCCAGAAGCTACAAGAAGCACAAGCGGAACTATTCTTAATATGATTAAAAAGGCAATGCCTAACTTAATAGGTGGGTCAGCAGATCTTGCACCATCTAATAAGACTAATATGAAGGATGCCGGTGATTTCTCTAAGGATAATTATGCTGGAACTAATCTTCATTTTGGTGTAAGAGAGCAGGCTATGGCGGCAATCGGTAATGGACTTGCACTTCACGGCGGTTTAAAAGCATTTGTTGCAACATTCTTCGTGTTCAGTGATTATGTTAAGCCAATGGCAAGACTTTCAGCACTTATGAAGCTTCCGCTTACTTATGTATTCACACATGATAGCATTGGTGTCGGAGAAGATGGACCAACACATGAACCAATTGAACAGCTTGCTGCATTCCGTTCACTTCCTGATTTCACAGTATTCAGACCTTGTGACAGAACAGAAACAGCAGCAGCCTGGATGTATGCAGTAGAGAATGAATGTGGTCCAACAGGACTTGTGCTTACAAGACAGAATCTTCCACAGATGGAGGGCTCATCAAAGGATGCACTTAAGGGTGGCTATGTAATTGCTGAGTCAGAAAAGGCAGTTCCAGATGCTATTATCATAGCAAGCGGTTCAGAAGTAAGCCTTGCGGTTAATGCCAAGGAAGAACTTAAGAAATCAGGCATTGATGTAAGAGTTGTAAGTATGCCAAGTATGGAGCTTTTCGATAAGCAGTCAGCAGAATATAAGGAAAGTGTACTTCCAAATGCTGTTAGAAAGAGAGTTGCAGTAGAAGCACTTTCAGACTTTGGCTGGTACAAGTATGTAGGTCTTGACGGCAAGGTTATCGCTATGGAAGGCTTTGGCGCTTCAGGTCCAGCAGCTACATTGTTTGAACATTTTGGATTTACAGTTGATAATGTTGTTAAGACTGTTAAAGAAGTTGTTAATGCTTAATGTTTAATGGGATTAGGTGTTAATGGTTAGATAATAATAATATATAGGACGTTTCAGATGTTTCTCTTAATGGAGAATGTCGGGAGCGTCCTTTTTATTTTTTGTGTTGTGTATTGTGGAATTATGATACAATAAAATAAAAAGGTGTGATGTAAATGAAAGCAAGATTATTCGTTGTAAATAAAGATACTATTATAAATACACTGGATTCAATGGAAGTATCAGTGTTTGTTCCAGAACCCAAAGGTAAATTGAGATGGTATAAAACATTAACGGACATTATAAGTGATTTAATGCAGGTAGAAATAGGCGACTATATTTTTCTATGGGAGTCAGGTACAGAAAATATTTATGGAGTATACAGGGCTGTCTCTTTACCGTTTTACAGAAAAGACGTTGGAGTAAATGCTATATTTCATATAAAAATTAGCGAAGCATATGTATTTGAAAGACCGATTAATGAATACGATGTAATTAATAATCCATATATGAAAAATAAATTGTGGAATATTATCGGAAAGAAAGTAGCAGGTAAGGCAAGAGGGTCAAGTCCGGTTACACCAGAGGAAATGCAGTTTTTAATACAATCTTTGATAGATGTCAATGATTCCCAGTATGAATTTATAAGAGAATATGACGTGATTGAAGTTGAAGACGAAATCACTTTAGATTATAACAATGAGAATAATCTAAAAGTTCCTGATAGTCTGTATGATTATGATTATGAGCCACTAAGAGTCCGAAGCGGCAATTGCATAAGATACGAAAAAGCAATTGAGTGTATATTAAATCAATTGTTCAGGGATAGAAGAAACGATAAATTGGCTGAACTTGATATAGTACGGGAAGATGTTATGTGGTATGCCAATTATCTGCCATATGGACTTGAAAGGTCTGAAATAGATTATATGGTAATGGAAAGTGTAGACGGTGTGGTTATAAACAGTATCGTTGTAATAGAACTTCAACGTGATGTGATTGACCTTGATCACATAAACAGATGTTTAAAGTATTCTAAATGGGTTGCTGAATCAGTAACAAATGGAAAGAATATTGTAAGACCTGTGATTATATGTGGAGAAAACTCAAGAACTGTTAATAAAGGACTGAAAGATAAAGATATAAAATCTGCAATAAAGAGTCTGCCTGAAATTTATGGGTTTAAAGAAATAGACATATATACATATAGAATTGATGATGAAATAACATTTAATAAATATGAGGAAGAAAATGATGAATAATGCAGATTATGGTCTGAGCTTACAAAAGAAAATTTGTGAAAAATATAATTTAGATATTAATAATCAGGCAGAAGCACAGTTTAATGCTAATTATAACAGCGAGTATGATTCTGAATTAGAGAAGGTTATACCTATTATTTTTGAGAAAGTTAACGCAGTTCCTATAAGTCTGCTTACATATACACAGGAATTGACTAAAGGAAGACAGACAACTTCACCACATAATTTTATGCTGGATAATGGCAAGACCCTTTCTATCAGAACGACAAAGAACAGTGATAAAGTCGCTCCAAGAACAGTTGGACAGGCTGGTTTTGGTATACTCAATGAATATTTTGCAGATATATATGGCAGTCAGATTAATAGTCAGGAGGATGTCAGAGTGCTTATTTATGAGCATATACATGAAATTTTGCCCGTATTTATTGATAATTTATTCCAGTCTGATTATACGGTGTTATTTTCAAGAAAGAATATATATGATGTGCAGTTGATAAAAAGTGAGGAGCTGGCTGAGTATTCATTTACAAGAGATGAATTTCGATTTACGAGAGATTTGTCTAATTGGACAGAAAGTACGACATTGAAATATCATAACAAGTCTATAGCAGAGATACAGACACATAAAGGAAGAACATTTAAGTTCAGATTTATTATATCCAGTATTCCGGAATGGTTCAGTATAGTAAAAGAAACTAATGAAACATTGGGAATGTCTGCTGAGGGTGCTGTTTGTGACTATTTTAATTTGAAAAAGCCGGAGAGTTTCCAAAAACGAGTTATGAAATCGTATGTTGAAAAATTAATGCCTGTAGTAAAGAAGGCATTTGAAGAACTGCCAGCGGCAATAGAACACAGTGGTTCAACAGTAGGTGAACGTGGAGGACAAAGCAAGTGTTCGTATGATTTTGTGTTAAAAGGTAACCAGACTTTATCATTAAAAACCAATAAAGGTAAAATGGTGTGTCCTCCGGAAGTAGGACAACCGGGATCTAAGACATGTCTTTTGTATTTTAAGGAGTTTCTTAAAGAAGGAATAACGGAAGTTACCAGGGAAGCCTTTAAGAAAATGGTCTTGACACAGATTGATAAGATTATGCCTATATATGTTGAAAATCTTTTTGATTCTGACTGGTTATTGTGGATATATGAAGTAAAGGATGCTTTTGATTATTTAGCTATATCTAAGGACGATATTAAGGACTTTGAATGGGAGTTTGATAAATTTACATTTACAAAGCAAACGGTTGATGAATGGAATGAAAGTAATACTGTAAAATATAATGGAATGTCAGTTGGAGAATTTCAGGTACATAAGAATCGAAATTGTTACAAGTTCAGATTTAATATGCCTAATCTGCTTAGATTAATAAAAAAATAAGCGAAAAAAATTGACAAAGATTATTGTATTATGTAAACTAGATATAAATACATGTGAAGTGGACAAACTAATGTTCAGAGGAGATACTATAATGTCAGAATATTATACGATTCAGGATATAGCTTTAAAGACAGGAAAGAGCCAGAAGACAATTAGAAGGCATATAGCTGCAAAGAAATTAAAGGCTTCAAGAATTCAGAATAAGTGGAGAATATTGCTAGATGATTATGACAGATGGATACAGTCAGGGGATTGTGAAGAGGCTAATGATAAGGATACATTTGCAATTATGGGAAGCAATACAGCTACAGCATATAACGATGTTGTGAACTGGATTGATGTCAAAGATGAATGTACTAAAGAAGAGTATGATGGCTGGAAGCATAATGAGTTAAGAAATGGATATAATTTTGTTGATTTATTCTCAGGAGCAGGTGGATTAAGCTGTGGACTGACTATGGCAGGATTTACTCCGGTTGCATCAATTGAAATAATGCCAGAAGCTGTTGAAACATATAAGTATAATTTTGTAGGGCAGAAGAATTATAAAGAGGATGTTGAAGCAAGGGATATCAGAACCGAAGAAGCAAAGAAAGCTTTATATGAGAGTATTGGTGACAGACATATTCATTTATTGGCAGGCGGTTTCCCATGCCAGGGATTCAGTCTTGCTGGAAACAGGGTTGTAACAGATGAAAGAAACAGCCTTTATTTAGAAATGTTAAAAATAGTTGATCATATAAAGCCTGAATATATTGTAATGGAAAATGTTGAAGGTCTTAGGTCTATGCTGAACGGCAAAATAGAAGAAAAGATAATTTCAGACTATAGAGAAATAGGCTATGAAATTAATGTTACTGTGCTTAATAGTGCTGATTATGGTGTGGCACAGACAAGGCGGAGAGTTATATTTATAGGTAACAGAATTGGAGGAACTAATTACCATCCAAAACCTTTTATGGAGGAATACAAAACACTTGGTGAAGAAATACAAAGATTTATGGATATGCCAGAGAATAAATCAATAAATCATATTTTCAGCAGGCATACTGAGGATATGAAAAAGCGTATTATGAATGTACCAGAAGGTATGAGCTTATATGGCAATTATTCTGATGCGTGGAAGAAATCTCCATGGGATAAACCATCATGTACAGTTAAGGAGAACCATGGCGGGGTTAATCTTCATCCTAAGCTTCCAAGAGTGCTGACGCCGAGAGAACTTGCCGCGTTGCAGTCTTTCCCCGATGATTTTATATTTAAAGGATCTAAAAAATGGCAGCTGGTACAGATAGGCAATGCTGTACCACCATTGCTTGGAAGGGCGATAGGTGTTGCTGTAACAAAAGCATTAAAGGAAAATGATATTTAATTAATTTGAACTGTTGGGAATTAAAAGGACCTTAAGCCATTTATAAGCAGGCTTGTGTGAATATTCAGTTATTAAATAAGAATAACGGGAATAATGTAATGTAATAGTTAAAAGTACACAAAATACATATAAAATACAATAAATTATCATATATTTACTTGAAAAAATAAAGACAGGGGTATATACTATTAATATAGAGATTGTTAGAGAATTAACAATCCATTCGAATCACTTATTAATATTTTTATTTATAGGAGGTATTGGGTTATGGTACGTTTTACATTACCAAGAGATTTATATCATGGTAAAGGAGCTCTTGAAGCACTTAAGACTCTTAAAGGAAAGAAGGCTATCATCTGTGTTGGTGGTGGTTCAATGAAGCGTTTCGGATTTCTTCAGAGAGCAGAAGATTATCTTAAGGAAGCTGGAATGGAAGTTAAGTTATTCGAGGGTATCGAATCAGACCCTTCAGTTGATACAGTTATGAAGGGTGCAAAGGTTATGGAAGAATATCAGCCAGACTGGATAGTAGCTATTGGTGGTGGTTCTCCTATCGATGCAGCCAAGGCTATGTGGATTAAATATGAATATCCAGATACAACATTTGAGGATATGTGCAAGGTATTCGGCTTACCAAAGCTTCGTACGAAAGCTCATTTCTGTGCAGTCTCATCTACATCAGGTACAGCTACAGAAGTTACAGCATTCTCAGTTATAACAGATTATGAGAAAGGTATTAAATATCCATTAGCTGACTTTGAGATTACACCAGATGTAGCTATTGTTGATCCAGAGCTTGCAGAGACAATGCCTAAGAAGCTTGTAGCACATACAGGTATGGATGCTATGACACACGCCATTGAGGCATATGTATCTACAGCTAACTGCGATTATACAGATGCACTTGCACTTCATGCTATGAAGATGATTAAGGACGATCTTGTTGGTTCATATAACGAAGATATGGAAAAGAGAGATGCAATGCACAATGCACAGTGTCTTGCAGGTATGGCATTCTCTAACGCATTACTTGGTATCGTTCATTCAATGGCACATAAGACTGGTGCAGCGTTTGAAGGCGGACATATTATCCACGGTGCAGCTAATGCTATGTATCTTCCAAAGGTTATCAAGTACAATTCTAAGGATGAGACAGCAGCTAAGCGTTATGCATACATAGCTGACTTCTTAGGATTAGGCGGTGATACAACAGAAGCTAAGATTGATAACTTAATCGCAATGCTTCGTAAGATGAATGATGAGCTTAATATTCCACAGTGCATTAAGAACTATGGCGAAGGTGGTCTTCCAGCAGAACAGGGAATTGTTCCAGAAGATGAATTCCTTGCTAAGCTCCCAGAAGTAGCAGCTAATGCAATCAGCGATGCTTGTACAGGTTCTAACCCACGTCAGCCAAGTCAGGAAGAGATGGAGAAGCTCCTTAAGTGCTGCTACTATGATACAGAAGTAGATTTCTAATATTGTCAGTTTAATTTTCTTATTTTCATAATATTTCGGACAGAGTGGTGCATTATGTACCGCTCTGTTTTTTGTTAAAATATAAGTATAAAAATTCAAAAGGATGCAACAATTTATCTTAAAATGTTGCATCCTTTGAATATTTGTTCTACTCAGAGAATACAATATGTAGCAAAATATAAATATATGGGTATGGTTACAAGCCTATTATCCGGATTACACAGAGGTCGGGATAACAGGCTTATTATCCACAAATGCGTATACAATAATGATTAATTTGCAAACAATTCAAATAATTAAATGTAACACGCAAGAGTAAGAAATAATTTAAAAATAAATTAAAAATAATCAAAAAAAGAGTTGACAAATGTATAAGTGAGTGTTAATATACAATTACAAACAAACAAGACCTTAAACATATTAATAAATCGATATAACTACATATATTAATCATATTAAAGAAGACAAGTTCAGCAGACAATATATTAATACATAGAATATATCGATACCATTCATTAAGAATGTTAATATAAATTATAAGGAATTGAGAAAGGCAGGTATAATCCAATGGAAATATAACACATACCAAGCATTATTAATAATTATATTCATTGTAGAATAGTTAATTAAAGAAAGTAATGATTTGGAGGAAGAACAATTGAATAACTCAAAGTAACGGTTACTATATTACATAGCGATAATATAGTAGCCGTTTTTTATTTAATAGGAAATTCTTTCTTATATTGCAATAGGTAACCATAAGTGGTAATATCAAACTAAAGTTAGAACCACCTAACCCGTGATATAAGGAGGCAGATATGTTTATAGAGATTAAGAATGCAAGAAAACATTATGGCGAGGGAGATGCACTTGTTAAAGCCCTTGATGATATAAATCTTTCGCTTGATGAAGGTAAAGTATATGTAATATTAGGTCCGTCAGGCTCTGGAAAAAGCACTCTGCTCAATATGGTGGGTGGACTGGACTCACTTGATGATGGTGAAATAATTATATCAGGAAGAAATATAAGCAGGGCAGATAAGGAAAGTATGACAGAATACAGACGTGAAGATATTGGATTTGTATTCCAGTTCTATAATCTTATTCCAGACATTACAGTTCAGGAAAACATAGAGGTTGTGGCTGATATATCCGATAATCCATTAAATATCAATGAAGTAATGGAAGAACTAGGCATAGCAGCTTATAAGAACAGATTTCCGAAGGAATTGTCTGGTGGACAGCAGCAGAGAGTTGCAATAGCAAGAGCCTTGATTAAAAATCCTAAAATACTTTTATGTGATGAGCTTACAGGTGCATTGGATTCCAAATCATCAAGAGATGTACTTAGAGTTATAGAGAAAGTCAATAGCAGTTTTAAAACAACAATAATAATAATTACGCACAACGAAGCAATAGCTCATATGGCAGATACTGTTGTAAGAATACGAGATGGAAAAGTAGCAGACTGCATAGACAATAAGCAGAAAATGTCTGCTGATGAACTTGAGTTATAGTATATTTATCTGAATATGTATGTTGACAAGCAGAAGTCTTATTGTGCAGATATGAATGTCTTTAAGACTTTCGCCGCTGGCATCATATTTATAAAATGATATGAAAAGAGGAAAGTATGACACTTAATAAAAGATATAAAAGAAATATTAAAGAAAATCTTTCATTTTATATAGCAGCTTCGATTCTTACGATTGTTGCATTATTGCTGTTTTATTTGTTTTATATAGCTGGAGTTGGAATAAAATCATATGGAGATAATTTCTTTGTTGATAATAATCTGGAAGATGCAACATTTTCAACATATTTAGAGATACCAGATGATAAGATATCTGATATTGAAAGCAAGTATAACGTAACCTTTGAGAAGGAACATTTTACGAATATTAATGAAGCTGATTATAAAGTGCGGTTATTTAAAGCCAATAAGAAAATAGACCTTTATGAGGTTATCGATGGCAGGGATATAAGCAGTAATGATGAGATAGTAATATCAAAAGGTTATGCTGTTAATAATAATGTGGGCATAGGAGATAAAATAGCCATAAGAGGAAAAGATTACACTGTTACGGGATATTTTCTGCGCCCTGATTATCTTTATATGCTTGAAAATACAGATGACAGCTACAAGAATATAACATCATTTTTCCTTGCCTATATGACAGATGAGGCGTATGATGAAATAAATTCAAGCTCGTGCCAGTACAAGGTTATATATGGCGATGATACGGATAAGAGCCAGTTTAGAAAAGATATGAACGATAGTTATAAAATGAGTGAGTACCTTTCAAAGGAAGACAACCAGCGAATAACAATGGTTGACGATCAGGCGATGATGTTTATTGTAATGGCTTATGTATTTCTTGTTACAATTCCATTAATTACGGTGGCACTCATATCTATTATAATTGGAAGAAAGATAAAGAGCGAGCAGAAGCTTATAGGCACGCTGTCGGCACTTGGTTATAAGAAAAAGCAGCTTATGTGGCATTATGCGGTGCTTGCAATGATACCAGGACTTGTGGGAGGCGTGCTTGTAAGTGTGATTACAAAGCTTATCCAGCAGCCATATGGTGAGCTGAGTCTTGCAGATTATGAGCCAATGCCAGTGAAATTCGTGCTTCCTTTATATATTGCACTGCTTGGAATAATTGTTCCAACGTTAATATATATGCTTGAAGCTATGCACAAGGTCAACAAGCTTCTTAAAAAGGATACTGTTGCTATGTTAAATGGCACGGCTGACGAGAGCAAAATCAAACGCGTTATGGTCGGTAAGAAAGGAAAAGTAAGAAATAAATTTGCAATAAGAAGTATACTAGCCAATCCGGGAAGAAGCCTTGTTGTGTTCTTAGGTGCATTTCTTGGGGCACTTATGATAACGGTAGCGTTTATGTTCATAGACTCACTTAACAATTTAATTGACACCGGTTCAGAGAATATGGGAAGCTTTAAGTACGAGTACATATTGAACAGGCTTGGGGATAAGGATATAGAAAATGTATCATCAGCAGATGTAGATAAGCTGGTCATCGGAAGATATGAATACAATGACAGTACATTTATGCTAATAGGTGCAGATAGTGATGTGAAGTATCTTAATATATACACAACGGACGGTAACCGTGCTGACCTTAATGATGGATTTTATATAACAAATGTTATGGCATATTCGTATGGTTGTAAAGCAGGAGATGATTTTACATTTGTTAATCCGACAACTATGGAAGAAAAGACCGTGAAAGTTGCGGGAGTAATAAGCAATAATTCACAGAAATTCATTGTATGCAGTCAGGAAAATGCAAGGGAATTACTTGGCTGGAAGGCGGATACCTACAATGGATTGTTATCTGAAAAGGCATTAAATCTTGGTGATAAAATATCAAAGACAGTTACATCAGAGGATATCAAAGAACAGATGAACACGATCCTTGATGAGATGAATTCTATAATATATTCGCTTGCTGTTATAGGCACAATAATATGTGCCGCGGCATTATATGTATCAGTCAATATGCTTGTGTCAGAGAACAGGCATAATATATCAATGCTTAAGGTGTTAGGCTTTAAGAGCAGGGAGATAAATAGTATGGTGCTTGATGTAAATCATATTATTATACCTGTAGGAATATTAATAGGAATAGCTGGCGGATATGGAATGATGGTATCTGTATTTAAGATATATTCAGGAATAGAAGGTGTCCTGTATGAACCATATATATCACTTAAAAGCATTATTCTTACAGTGCTTATTGTTGTGTGCTGTTACGCATTATCATTGCTTGTGGTAAGAAGAAAGGCAGAAAAGGTTGATATGGTCGAAAGCCTTAAAGACAACCGTGAGTAGTCATAATATAAGTATGGCAATATTGTAAAGTTAAATCCTACGCTGGATTTCCAATATGGAAAGTTTGAAATGTTTTTTGAAACATTATAGATTAAAGAAAAACAGTCGGTGTACTAATATTGAATAGTCTCCCTTAAATGACAAGTTCTATAATTCATTTATTACTTAAGGGAAAGCTTATCAGTATTGCACCGGCTGTTTTTATATATTCAGATTATGCTGTTATAGAAAAATCATTTGCTATTATTTAGCATATCTTTCATTATATTCTTTAACTCTCTTCTGTATTCTGTCAACAGGATTAAGAAGGTCGCTGATTGAAGAGTCGTGGTTAAGTGTATCGATAAGGAGAGCCATATACTTGCTCATATCTACATTGATATACCAAGGCTTAGAAAGAAGTTCATCTGGCTGGTATACAAGATTAGTAGTAAGAATCTTATCAATGATACCTTTTTCGTAAGCTTCATCAAACTTATCGAAACCATTAGTGAAAAGACCGAATGTAGTAGCACAGAATACTCTGCTTGCACCTCTCTTCTTTAACTCAGAAGCAACATCAATCATACTTTCACCAGATGAAATCATATCGTCAATAATAATAACGTCCTTGCCTTCTACATTAGTACCAAGGAATTCGTGTGCAACGATAGGATTACGTCCGTTGACAATCTTAGTATAATCTCTTCTCTTATAGAACATACCCATATCAAGACCAAGTACATTGGCAAAGTATACAGCACGTCCCATACCACCCTCATCAGGGCTGATAACCATCATATGTTCGCTGTCGATGTGAAGGTCGTCAACACCAAGTAAAAGATACTTGATGAACTGATAAGTACAAGATACTGATTCAAATCCCTTAAGAGGAATTGAATTGTGTACTCTAGGGTCATGTGCATCAAATGTAATAATATTTTCAACGCCCATGGCTGTAAGTTCCTGAAGCATAAGTGCACAATCAAGAGATTCTCTTCCTGATCTTTTGTGCTGTCTGCTTTCATAAAGGAAAGGCATAATAACATTAATTCTTCTTGCCTTTCCACCTGCAGCTGCGATTACTCTCTTAAGGTCTGCATAGTGATCATCAGGTGACATATGGTTAGTTGTACCACAGAGTGAATATTCAATGCTGTAGTTGCATACGTCAACCATAATATATAAATCGTAGCCACGTATAGAATCGTTAAGGACACCCTTACCTTCTCCTGAACCGAATCTAGGTGTGCTTGCACTTACAACATAGCTGTCTCTTTTGTATCCGCTAAAAGCAAGATTAGACTGATTCTCATGTTCTCTTTGTTCTCTCCATTGTACAAGGTAATCATCAACCTTTTCGCCCATTTTAGAACAGCTCTTTAATGGTACTATTCCTAATGTTCCGTATGGAATTGTTGCAGTATGACGTTCGTCTCGTGGCATTGTATTGTCCTCCATTGTATATGATTATAAATATATTGGGATATGGGTATTATCACCCACGAATGTATGCGGAGTGCTTTGCATTACCGCATATATATTAATTCGGTTATAGAAGTAATATAAGCATTTACAACTAACTGAATAAACATACATAGTTAAATATAATCTTAATTACATTATAAGTCAATCACTTTAGCATAATTAAAATGATTAAAATGACTTCTACAACTGAAATATAATTAATGATATGAATTATCAATTCTTAAGCATCTTGGTTCGTTTAAGGTAACGTATATCAGTTCCAAATAATCTTAGAATTGTATATGAGCTTATTATTCTTGAGAATATTCTTTCTGAGTAGAAATCCTCAATCTGTGAAATTGTAAAATTTGATGATATTATCACACTTTTATTGCGGAGAAGCCTCTCATTAATTACATAAAAAAGTTTGGAATTAGTGTAAGAGTTGCTGCTTTCCGTACCAAGATCATCAATTATTAACAGGTCACATTCAAGAAAGTAATTAACATCTATACTGTTATCAAGGTTACGTCTGAAATCGCTGTTCTCAAAGCATTTAAAGAACTCAGTTGCAGTCAGGTATATCACACTGTGGTAAGTGTCTAATAATTCCTTAGCGATACAGTTGGCAAGAAATGTCTTTCCAACGCCGGTCTCGCCTGTTAATAACAAGTTAGAGAAACTATTATCAAAGGTCTGTACAAAAGACTGGCATACATCAAGAACTTTGTGCATATTATTGTAAGGTGTGAGCCCTGTGACAGGATCGACCTGTTTCTTATCGTACCATTCAAATGAAAATGTAGAGAAATTCTCACTTGAAGTTATGTTCTTAAGGTTAGAGTCTTCATATATAAGGTCAATAGCCTTTTTCTTAAAACAAGAACAACGTGAACCATTAACATAACCGGTATCGTGGCATACCGGACATGTATAGATATCATCAAGATAATCTTTTGGTTTGCCGATTGAGGCGAGTAATTCAGCTTTTCTGGCAATCAGCTTTTTGAGCTTTAAGTTATATTCATCTAAATCCGTGTCAGATGAATCAGAAACAATACGCCTTGAAGCTTCTTTCATAGAAAGCGTGATTATCTCATTCTCAATTAAACTATATTCAGGACATTTATTAACGACTTCGTTATAGCGTTCAGTCTGTAATGCCTGATTATGTGAGCGTATATCGTCATATACACGCATAACTGAGGCATATTGGGTATTGGTAAGCGGCATAGTTTAAACCTTTCTAGTTATTGTTGCTAAGTAGTGAATTGTACCAGTCATCAGACTTCTTGTCTCTTTGCTGGAAATTGTTAAAACGGTTGTTAGCCGGCTTTGAAGAAGCTGTCTGTTTAGGCTTTATATTGTTGCCAGCGGCATATGCGGCATCGGCTTTTTTAACATCTTCTAATGAGCTTACATTGGAATTCTTCCAGTTAGCAAGTATGGTGTCGGCATATTCAAAGCTTGGCTGGTGTATAGCTTTGATTGTCCTGTTGCAGGCCTCAATTATCATATCGGTATCAAAGCAGTAAGTGTCAGCCCATTTGGCAATCATAGCCTTTTCGTGCTGTGCAGGTTCTCTGTTAGATAGGCCAAATGCTTTCATAATCTGGTATACATAATCTGTGTGGTTAGAAGTCTCCTCTTTAGCTTCGGCGATTGTATGTATATTCTTGGAAGCCCACGAAAGAGCGACTTTTTCAATGTAGTTAATGCTTTTTTTGTTGTGTTCTACACAATATTCAAAAAGATATTCAATAAGGTCAGTTGAAAGCTTCAATCCATCGTAGAAATATACAATGGAATTGGTTTCCTTAGTGGAAAGTGGACGTCCCATATACTGCTCAATAACGAACAGAAGCATTGAAAAGTTGTCATTAGCAAGAAAACCGTTAAGCTGTTCCTTTGAATAGGATACTTTTGAAGGCTCTGCTGTGTATATAACCTCGGTCTGTTTAATATCAGGCTTGGCAGCTCTCACAGTTTCAGTCTGGTATGAAGAAGTACTATTAACTGAAGCACTTTCAGCAGCTATTGGGTCAGCCATAGCATTAGCAGCTTGCCCAGTGTGCTTAATATCACGAAGTACAATGTTGGACAGGCCGTTGCCGGGACCATTAAAGGAAAGTGATATAACATCAAGGCTGTCCCAGTAACGCAGAGCTCTCATAATATCAGCTTCTGTCTGGTTAAATGTATCAGCAAGCAGGGAAATGCTTATGTTATTGCTTCGTAACGACATAAGGTGCAGAAGATAAAGGTAAACTTTTACAAATTCACCATTAGCACCAGGAACATACTCGCTGATAAAAATATTAGAAACGGATGTGTATCCTTCACTTGATTCTGTTGATAAAATTAAACTACTCATATATCTATGTTAATAAGTCTGTAAAGGCAGACTTACCCTCCTTGTTCCCGCTTATTTGTGTTCATTATAGCATAGTGGATAATAAATGAAAAGCAAGCTAAAAGCAGGTGGTTATCAATGTGGATAATGTGGATAATGTGGATAACTCGTGGATAGAATTAAGAAAAGTCAGTAAATTGCTGTATTTTTAACAATGTGATTTTTCACAAAAAAATCCACATTCTTAAACCGTGGATAACGGGATAAAAATGTGGATAATGTGGATAACTTTGTTGACAAAATATAAAAATGTGTAAAAAATGGCTATTTTAGAAGTTCTTCGCCAATTTTATATACATCTCCGGCCCCCATAGTTATCAACAGGTCGCCGTTGATACAATTATTTAATAAAAATTTTTCGATGTCCTCAAAAGATTCGTAATAGTAGCAATCTTTGCCTTCTGCTTTAATAAGTTCCATAAGGTCAGCAGAACTTATGCCAAGATTATCTGTTTCTCTTGCAGGATATATTTTGGCGAGCACAATATTATCAGCAAGGCTTAATGCTTTAGCAAATTCTGGCATCAAAGCTTTGGTTCTTGAATAAGTATGTGGCTGGAATACGCACCATATTTTATTATGTGGATAATTCTTAGCTGAATTAAGGGTAGCTGTTATCTCATCAGGGTGGTGTGCATAATCATCAATTACGGTGACACCGTTGAATTCGCCTTTCTTTTCAAATCTTCGGTTAGTACCTGTGAAATGCTTAAGACCGGCCTTGATATTGTCTATGCTTATGCCAAGCTTAAAGGCTGCAGCTACAGCTGAAAGTGAATTGTATACATTGTGAAGACCAGGAACTGATAATTCAATTGTTCCACTATCTTCTTTATTAATAAGAAGAGTATATGAACAGCAGCCATATTTGTCGTAAGTGATATTTGTTGCACTATACATACTCTTTTCAGGGTCAGAACCAAATGTTATGACTTCACAGTCAGTATCCTTATAAAAATATTCATAATTGTCTATGTCTGAGTTGATGATAAGTGTTCCGTCAGATGGAAGCTTTTCAGTAAAAAGCTTGAATGAATGACGTATATCATCAAGGTCTTTGAAAAAATCAAGGTGGTCAGCTTTGACATTAAGTATAATATTGATAGTAGGGTTAAATGATAAGAAGCTGTTAGTGTATTCGCAGGCTTCTGTAACGAAAAGGTCAGAACGTCCAACTCTTATATTACCGCCTATGCTGTTAAGTATGCCTCCTACCGAGATTGTAGGGTCAGCATCAGCAGCAAGAAGAATTTCAGTAATCATAGAAGTTGTAGTAGTCTTACCGTGAGTACCAGCTACATTTACTGCGGTATGGTAATTCTTCATAATCTGTCCGAGAAGCTCAGCTCTTGTCAGTGTTGGGATACCAGCATCAACAGCAGCTTTAAGTTCAGGATTATCAGGGTGGATTGCGGCTGTGTATACAACAAGGTCAATGTCACCTGTGATATTGTCAGCAGACTGTGGATAAGAGATTATACATCCGTCCTGCTGTAATTCAGTTGTTAAATCTGATATATGTGCATCAGAACCGGATACGGTAAAATGACGATCAAGAAGAATCTTTGCAAGACCGCTCATGCTTATTCCGCCGATTCCGATAAAATGTACATGTATTGGAGTATTAAAATCAATTGTAAACATAGGAATTTCCTTTCTTAAACTAATTCAAGTAAGATTATATGCCTAAAAGCTTTTTTTTTCAAATTGTTTTGTTGTTAAGTACATAAAAAATACTGATTAAGAAATTGTACGAAAAATTATCAAAAAAATGCAAAATTATTTTTACTTAATGGAAAATATGTGATATAATTTATACAACTTAAGATAGTAAAATAAACATCAGAGGTGGTAGCATGATTAAAAAAGAAATGATAGCAATGCTGTTAGCTGGTGGACAGGGTAGCAGACTCGGTGTTCTGACGGCTAAGGTTGCGAAACCAGCAGTAGCATTTGGTGGTAAGTACAGAATAATAGACTTTCCATTAAGCAACTGTATTAACTCAGGAATTGATACTGTAGGTGTCCTTACACAGTATCGTCCCCTTCGTCTTAATTCCCATATCGGAATAGGTATTCCTTGGGATCTGGACCGCAATGTAGGTGGTGTAACAGTTCTTCCTCCATATGAGAAGAGTACCAATAGTGAATGGTATACAGGAACTGCTAATGCTATCTACCAGAATCTTGAATATATGGAACAGTACAATCCAGAGTATGTTCTTATATTATCTGGCGACCATATTTACAAGATGGATTATAAGATAATGTTAGATTATCACAAGGCTAATAATGCCGATATTACAATTGCAGCTATGCCTGTTCCAATTGAGGAAGCAAGCAGATTTGGTATAGTTGTTACCGATTCAGACAACAGAATAACAGAATTTGAAGAAAAGCCAGCTAATCCTAAGAGCAATCTTGCTTCAATGGGTATCTACATATTTAAGTGGAGTGTATTAAAGGACGCACTTATTAAGCTTAAGGATCAGCAGGAATGTGATTTTGGTAAGCATGTAATTCCGTATTGCTTCAATAATAATAAGAGAATATTTGCATACGAATATAACAGTTATTGGAAGGATGTAGGAACATTAAGCTCATATTGGGAAGCTAATATGGAACTTATAGATATTATTCCAGTATTTAATCTTTATGAAGAATTCTGGAAGATATATACAAGAACAGATACAATTCCACCACAGTATATTGCGGATAATACATTTATAGAGAAGAGTATTATTGGTGATGGAACAGAAGTATATGGAAGAATATATAATTCAGTAATAGGTTCTGGTGTTACTATCGAAGAAGGTGCCGTAGTCAGAGATTCAATTATTATGAATAATTCTGTTATTGGTAAGAATACAATCGTTAATAAGTCAATAATTGCAGAGGAAGTTGTTATAGGTGACAACGTAGAGCTTGGTGTAGGAGAAGAAGTACCTAATGTTAAACTTCCTAAGATATATAATTCTGGACTTGTAACAATTGGTGAGTGTTCAGTTGTTCCTGATGGAGTTAAGGTTGGAAAGAACACAGCTATATCAGGTGTTACAACTGTTGAAGATTATCCAGATGGATTGTTGCCAAGCGGAGGAATTATTATTAAGGCAGGTGAAGTTGAATGAAAGCAATAGGTATAGTATTAGCAGGTGGTAATAACAGAATGATGCGCGAATTGACTAATAAGAGAGCTATTGCTTCAATGCCTGTTGCAGGAAGCTACAGAGCAATAGATTTCGCACTTAGTAATATGTCGAATTCGCATATCCAGAAGGTTGCAGTAATAACACAGTATAATGCACGCTCACTTAATGAGCATTTAAGCTCATCTAAATGGTGGGATTTTGGTAGAAAACAGGGTGGACTTTATGTGTTCACACCTACTATCACTGCTGAGAGCAGCAGCTGGTACAGAGGAACAGCAGATTCATTGTATCAGAATATAGATTTCTTAAAGTCAAGCCACGAGCCATATGTTGTAATAGCCTCTGGTGATGGAATATATAAGCTTGATTATAACAAGATTCTTCAATATCATATTGAGAAGAAGGCAGATGTTACAGTTGTCGTAAAGAAGCTTGATAACAGAGCAGATATTGGAAGATACGGAGTTGTTGCACTTACAGACGAGGGACGTATAACAGATATTGATGAGAAGCCGTTAGAGACTAATCTTTCAACAGTATCAACAGGTATCTATGTTGTAAGAAGAAGGCTTCTTATTGAACTTCTTGAGAAAGCTGCTGAAGAAGACAGATACGATTTTGTAAGGGATATTCTTGTAAGATACAGAAATATCAAGAAGATATATGGCTATATGCTTGATACATACTGGAATAATATATCATCAGTAGATTCATATTATAAGACCAATATGGACTTCTTAAAGAGAGATGTAAGAGATTACTTCTTCAAGCAGTATCCGGATATATATTCTAAGGTTGAGGATCTGCCACCAGCTAAGTATAATTATGGGGCAAATGTTTCTAACAGCCTTGTATCCTGTGGCTGTATTGTTAATGGTACAGTGGAGAATTCAGTGCTGTTCAAGAAGATATATATTGGTAATAACGCAGTTGTTAAGAATTCAATAATTATGAATAATGCTTATATAGGTGATAATGCTTATATTGAGAACTGCATAGTTGAAAGCAACAGCACTATAAAAGCTAACTCAAGATATGTTGGCGAGAATGGTGTTAAGATAGTTATTGAGGACAGCCCATCATATTATTAATGCCATTTTGATATTAAATAATTAATAAAAGCCTCCGGTGTATATAACACTGGAGGCTTTGTTAGTTATTTTTATGTGCCGGGGATGCACACTCGCACTATATTCCTTTATTACCCTTTGCTTTGCGGAATTGTGTTGGCGATAAGTGGTTGAGGTGTTTGAAGGCATCACCAAAATAGTTGCTGTTATCATAACCGCATTCAAGTGCAATCTCTGTTATGCTCATATCCGTTTCTAAAAGAAGTTGCTCAGAATGGTTAATTCTTATGGTATTGAGGTATTCCTTAAATCCAAATCCGTTAACAGCTTTAAACTTTTTAGAAAAATAAGATGGGTTCAGATGAAGCATATCAGCTATTTCATCAAGTGTAATATCTTTATTATAATTAAGCATAATATAATTCATAGCCTTTTGTACGGATACATCTGCGATGGATACAGTATCAACAAGGCTTGCAGGGGAAGCAGGCTTGTTATCACAATACCGGCAGAGCAGTATTAACAGATTTTGCAGGTAATTCTTGTATACACAGGGTGAAAGAGCATTACTGTTCTGTCTTTCGTTAATCAGAACACTGAATATAGATAGGAATTCGTGCCTGTGATTATCCGGTATTGAGAAGAAGTGCATATAAAATGTATCTTTAAACTGTTCAAAGCCTAGTATGTCGATAAGGTCGCTTATATAATCGTCAGTGAATTCTATATAAAGGCGTTCGTGATAAGCGTTATTAAGATAAGTGGTCTTATGAAGCACGTTATCAGGAATAAACAATATTGTGCCAGCTTCCATACGGTATGTATTATCGTGTATAAACATATTGCACGAGCCATTCATAAGATAATAAAGCTCATAATATGAATGTGAATGGGCAGAGTGCATAGCATAGGCTGAATTATAAATCTGCTGTGATATTTCAAATCTTGAAGCCATAGGATACCTCTTTCGGTGTTAGGTGTGCTATAGGTAAAAAAGTTATTTTGCTAAGGAATAATAGCTTTTATATTTTTAGTATCTGCATTATATGATGTTGGGGTCAAAGGCCCCCACCTATGAGCAAGCTTATGCGGGTTTAGACCCTTTGACCCTGATATCATTATATAATAATATTACACACGATTAGCTGTAATGTAAATGAATTTATAATGATATATTAATGACAGATTATTAGTGTATACATGGACATTGTGTATATACAATTAGCTTAAAAAGTGTTATTATAAATAAAGCTATAAGTGATTTTAATGTTAAATGATTATAATAGTGAATAACTTTAAAAGAGTAATGAGGAGGTACGCATATGGGTACAGTGGTAAGACTTGAAGATTATTGCAAGTCATTCAAAAGTGCTGAGGTATTAAAGAATATTAACCTGACACTAGAGAGCGGGAAAGTTATAGGACTTAAAGGTAAGAATGGTTCAGGTAAGACAATGCTTATGAGGGCTATAAGCGGGCTTATACTTCCAACATCAGGAAAGGTATACATTAACGATAAGGAGCTTGGCAGGCAGATTTCATTTCCGCCAAGTATAGGGATTTTAATTGAGAATCCTTCATTTATAAGCAATTATACAGGTTTTAAGAACCTAAAGATACTTGCATCTATCCAGAACCGTATTAGTGATGATGAGATAAGAGATGCTATAAGAAAGGTCGGACTTGACCCGGACGATAAGAGAACATTTAAGAAATATTCATTAGGAATGAAGCAGAGATTAGGAATTGCGGCGGCTATAATGGAACGCCCTGATATAGTTATTCTTGATGAGCCTATCAATGCACTTGATGAGGCAGGAGCAGGACTTATAAAGGGACTTTTAGATGAGCTTAAAGCCAATGGTTCACTTATAATAATTGCGTGCCACGACACAGAAGAACTTAACTATCTTTCAGATGAGATATACGAAATCTATGACGGCGAAATCACAGGTCATATAGAACACCCAGACGAAAAAGTATCTTAATGAAATAACTGCCATCAGTCTACTAACCTGATGGCAGTTTATTTTTCCAGCACACCTAATAATACACCCAATAATATATTCAATAATACATTGAATAACCTCCCCAAAATCTGTACAATATAAAATAATTATAAATCCCCACCAAAGGAAGGAACAAAATATGTATATAATAGCAGGATTAGGCAACCCAGGAGCACAATACGCAGGAACAAGACACAATGTTGGTTTCGCCTGCATAGATGAACTTGCCGACCAATATAATATAAGTGTAGACACATCTAAACATAAAGGTCTTATAGGAAAAGGTGTTATAGAAGGACATAAAGTAATTCTTGTAAAGCCTATGACTTATATGAATAATTCAGGCGAGTGTATAAGAGAAGTTATGGATTATTACAAGGCAGATATAGATGATTTAATTGTTATATTTGATGATATAAGCCTTGAACCGGGAAGGTTAAGACTCCGTCCAAAGGGAAGTGCAGGCGGACACAATGGAATTAAGAGCATAATTGCACACCTTGGAAGTGACCAGTTTAAGAGAGTTAAATTCGGAGTTGGGGATAAGCCAAAGGGCTGGGATCTTGCTGACTGGGTTCTTGGAAGATTTCCGGAGGAACTTTATCCAGCTTTAAGAGAGGGAACTAAGAGAGTCTGTGAGGCAGTAGAGTGCATAATGACAGAAGGTATTGAAAGTGGAATGAATAAATTCAATGGATAAGGAGCAGATATTTTGAACACATTTTTTGACCCTGTAAATAATACGGCGGCAGTTGAACAATTAAATAAAGAGCTTGGCAAAGACGGCGGAAGAACTGTGCTTATAAGCGGCTGTATTGATACACAGAAGGTGCACATATCAAGTGCAATAGCATCAGGATATAAGTATATGCTTATTGTTACAAGTGATGAAGCAAAAGCAAGAAAAATGTGTGATGATGCTTCATTTTTTAATAAAGAAGCAATATACTATCCAGCCAAGGATGCCATATTCTATAGTGCGGACGTACACGGCAACCAGATTACAGGCGAGAGATTAAGATGTATAAGCCGTATAATCAACCATAGCAGTACGGGCGAGGGAGTGCTTACAGTTGTTACAACTATGGACGGAATTGCAGACAGGCTCATACCTGTCGAAAGATTTAAGGAGGCAGTTATAACCCTTGATTATTCCAGCGAAATAGAACCAGAGAAGCTGGCAAAGAAGCTGGTGGCTATGGGCTTTGTGCGTACTGGAATGGTGGAGGACAAGGGACAGTTTGCAATACGTGGTGGAATTATAGATATTTTCTCATACACAGATGAAGCACCGGTTAGAATTGAGCTGTGGGATACGGAAGTTGATTCTATAAGAATGTTCGATGTTGAGAGCCAGAGGTCGATTGAAAGGCTCCAAAGCTACAGCATTTTCCCGGCTACTGAATATATATTTACAGAAGATGAGTTAAAAAATGGTCTGTACAATATTAAGAAAGAGTGCGACAGGCAGCTAGAGTGTTTTGATTATGGTAAGAGAAAGCGTACAAAGGAGCAGATTGAGGCCGGTAATAATCTTAACAAGCTTGTTGCAGATGTCGAGCGTACCGGTAATTATGAGAAGTTCACAGATACAATTGTGGCAGATACAGTTGGACTGGCAGAGTATTTTCCAGAGGAGAATACTCTTGTTGTGTTAGACGAGCCTAACAGGCTGAAAGAATGTAATGAGCTGACATTGTATGAATACAACGAGAGTATGAAGAACCGTCTTGCTGCAGGTTATGTGCTTCCAAGCCAGACTAATAAGGTCAAGGCTATGAATGAGATTATCAGTGATTTAAGGAATAATAAAAAGCTTATATTAACGACACTTGATTATAAGCCTGAGGGCTTTGAGATAGATTATTCTATGTACATCACGGCAAGAAGCATAAGCTCATATAATAACAGTTTTGAGTATCTGGCTAAGGATTTGGAAAAGTACAAGAAAAATGGATATACAACAATACTTGTATGCAGTTCAAGAACGAGGGCATTAAGAATAGTTGATGATCTGGGAAAGCTTGGAATTGCCAGCTTTTACAGCGAGGATTTTAATAAGGATTACGGAAGCGGGCTTATTATAGTGACATATGGGAGCCTGCATAAAGGCTTTGAGTATCCTGTTCTTTCATTTGTTGTTATTGCAGAGAATGATATATTCAGTGCAAGAAAGATGAAGAAGCTTAAGAAGAAAAAGCACGATGGAAAGAACATTGCCAGCTTTAACGAACTTAATATAGGTGATTATGTTGTGCACGAGAGCCACGGACTTGGTGTATACAAGGGAATAGAAAAGATACAGGTAGAAGGTGTTGAGAAGGATTATATTAAGATTGCGTATGCGAATAACGGCAATCTATATGTGCTTGCAACACAGCTTGACCGTCTGCAGAAGTACGCTAATCAGGATACGGAGAAAAAGCCTAAGCTTAACAGTCTTGGTGGTGTTGAGTGGAAGAAGACAAAAGCCAAGGTTACAGGGGCAGTTGAGGAAGTGGCTAAAGAGCTTGTAAGGCTTTATGCGATAAGGCAGAAGGTTGAGGGATACAGATTTTCACAGGATACTGTATGGCAGAAGGAATTTGAGGAAATGTTTCCTTATGAGGAGACGGATGATCAGCTTAATGCCATTGAGGATACCAAGAAGGATATGGAAAGCGGCAGGGTTATGGACAGACTTATATGCGGCGATGTCGGCTATGGAAAGACAGAAGTTGCAATACGAGCTGCATTTAAGGCTGTTCAGGACGGCAAGCAGGTGGCTTACCTTGTTCCTACAACGGTGCTTGCAAGCCAGCATTTTTCAACATTTGAGGAGAGAATGAAAGGCTTTCCTGTTAATGTCGGTCAGTTGTCAAGCTTCAGGACAAGTGCACAGAATAAAAAGACGATTGAAGGGCTTAAGAATGGCACGATAGATGTTGTTATAGGAACGCACCGTGTATTGTCAAAGGATGTGCAGTTTAAGGATCTGGGACTGCTTATTATTGATGAGGAACAGCGTTTTGGTGTTGCACATAAAGAAAAGATTAAAGAATTAAAGAACAACATAGACGTTCTTACATTAAGTGCAACTCCTATTCCAAGAACACTTCATATGAGCCTTGTCGGTATTAGGGATATGAGTGTTCTTGAAGAGCCGCCGGTGGACAGACATCCGATACAGACATTTGTTACAGAACATAATGATGAGATGATAAGAGAGGCGGTTACAAGAGAACTTGCACGAAATGGACAGGTGTATTATGTATACAACAAGGTAAGGGACATTGAGGAACGTGCTGAGTATATACAAAATCTTGTTCCTAATGCGGTTGTTGCGTATGCACATGGACAGATGGATAAGCGTATGCTTGAAAAGATTATGTATGAGTTCGTCAATGGAGAGATAGATGTTCTTGTATCTACGACAATTATAGAAACAGGTATGGATATACCTAACTGTAACACTATGATTATAGAAAATGCTGACCAGTTCGGGCTTTCCCAGCTTTACCAGTTAAGGGGAAGAGTTGGACGAAGTACAAGAACGTCATATGCTTTTCTTATGTACAAAAGGGATAAGATGATATCCGAGGTTGCAGAGAAGAGATTAAGTGCTATAAAGGAATTCTCTGACCTTGGTTCGGGCTTTAAGATTGCTATGAAAGACCTTGAGATAAGAGGTGCAGGAAATGTGCTTGGAAAGAGCCAGCACGGGCATATGGCGGCAGTAGGTTATGACTTGTATTGTAAAATGCTTAATCAGGCAGTCAATAACTTAAAGGGCATAAAGAACGAATACAGTTTTGAGACTACTGTTGATCTGGAAGTTGATGCATATATTCCAGCTTCATATATTAAGAGCGAATACCAGAAATTAGATATCTATAAAAGGATTGCAGCACTTGAAACGAGGGAAGAATTGTCAGATATGAAAGATGAACTCTCAGACAGATATGGAAGTATTCCTTCGTGTGCTTCTAATCTTTTGATGGTAGCACTTATAAAGAGCAAGGCACATAAGATAGGAATTATGGAGATTAAGGGCGAAACTGCCGCTAATCCGGCAGGAGGTGCATCTAACTGGAGAACAGTTATGAATATATATCCTAAGGCTGATATAGATTCTGATGCAATTCCTAAACTTCTTGAAAGCTTCGGTGGGGCTTTGGATTTTAAAGTAAATGGAGTGCCACATTTTATATGGACAGTTACTAAAAGAAAATTTACAAGCCAGAAAGAATACCTTAACGGACTTTTAGATATGATGGATATTATGGAAGATGCAATTAGTACTTTACAAAATTAAATATAGTGGTATAATAATGACAATTTAGCACTTTAAAGTGTAACGCTTTAAAGTATAATAAAGCGTGTGCAGAAGCATATCAGGCATATGCAATCTTTTCCTGCACACTGATACTAGATTGAGAACACCCGGTGCGCGAATTATTTTCTTAGCTTTTACCGGGAAAGAATGGAGGATTACTATGGAACAGAAAGGCGAGTTAGTATCATTCAGACCAGATATTAAGGTCGTTGATTGTACACTTAGAGATGGAGGTCTTGTTAACAATTTTGAATTCAGCGAAGATTTTGTGCGCGATTTGTATAAGGCAAATGTAGCCGCAGGCGTTGATTATATGGAATTTGGATATAAGGCATCAAAGGAAGTCTTTAAGGTTGAGGATTACGGCAAGTGGAAGTTCTGCGATGAGAAAGATATAAGAGCTATCGTTGGTGATAATGATACAGACTTAAAGATTTCTGTTATGGCAGACGTAGGAAGAACTGATTATAAGAAGGATATAATTCCTAAGTCTGAAAGTGTTATAGATATGGTAAGGGTAGCTACATATATTAATACTATACCTGCGGCTATAGAGATGATTAATTACTGTGCAGATATGGGATATGAAGTTACTATTAATATTATGGCTATCTCTACAGCAAGTGAGAATGAGTTAGACCTTGCACTTGAACTTCTTGCTGCACAGAGCAAGGCAAGCGTAATCTACCTTGTAGACAGCTACGGTTCACTTTATCCTGAACAGATAAGAAGACTTGCAGATAAATATATCAGGATTGCTGAGAAATACGGAAAGAGAGTTGGTATACATGCACACAATAACCAGCAGCTTGCATTTGCCAATACTATTGAGGCGTGCACAATAGGTGTAAGCTATCTTGATGTTACAATGAGCGGAATGGGCAGAGGTGCAGGTAACTGTTATACAGAACTTCTTATGGGCTTCTTAAGAAATCCAAAGTACAGAATTTCACCAGTTCTTAAGTTCATTGAAAATCATATGGTTCCACTTAAGAAAGCCGGAGTTGTATGGGGGTGTGACGTCCAGTATATGATTACAGGAAATGCTAACCAGCACCCAAGAACAGCAATCGCATTCACAGGAGAAGGCAGAACAGACTACGACAACTTCTACACACAGATTACAAGCTATGAATGATCGCGAAAGCAATGAGCCGTGCCAGACATAATGTAAAGACACAGTTGTGCTTGCACAAAATTGTGGCTTTGCATTATGTCTGATAGGGCGAACGCCCGCGTGTCCAGTGCGGCGAAGCGGCGCTGGACTAATAGTGCGGCTCAAAAAGCTGTAAAATACATAAAAAATATACTTGTGAAATTATTAGATAGGCAAAATTTATTGACTTATATAAAATGTGGGTATAAAATATCCCTAATTTAATTAATCGATGGGATCCATTATAGTAAACACCAAAGAAAGAGTGTTATGCCAAGGGGTCAGCGTATTTACTGGTTGTCAGCGGTATTGTAAGGACATTTTACAGCAAAGCAGACATTTATGGCTGGTATTGCAGAAGCTCCTGACAGTAAGGTGAGTAGACTGTCGAATACGAAAGGAAGTATAAAGTTATGGCAAAGAAAGATATTGATTGGTCTAATTTAGGATTTGGCTATGTAAAGACTGATAAGAGATTCGTAGCTAATTATAAGAATGGAGCATGGGATAATGGTGTTATCACAGATGATGATAAAGTCGTTATCAGCGAATGTGCTGGTGTATTACAGTATTCACAGTCATGTTTTGAAGGTATGAAGGCATACACAACAGAGAATGGTCACACAGTTATTTTCAGACCAGATATGAACGCAAGCAGAATGGCAGATTCTTGTAGAAGACTTGAGATGCCTGTATTCCCAGAAGATAAGTTTGTAGAAGCTATTGCTGAAACAGTAAGAGCTAATGAGGACTGGGTACCACCTTATGGTTCAGGTGCATCACTTTATATACGTCCATATATGTTCGGAAGCAATCCAGTTATAGGTGTTAAGCCTGCTGATGAATATCAGTTCAGAGTATTTACAACACCTGTTGGACCATACTTCAAGGGAGGTGCTAAGCCACTTACAATCAAGGTTTCAGATTTTGATAGAGCAGCACCACACGGAACAGGTCATATCAAGGCTGGTCTTAACTATGCAATGAGCCTTCACGCAATCGTTACAGCTCACGCAGAAGGATATGCTGAGAATATGTATCTTGACCCAGCTACAAGAACTAAGGTTGAAGAGACAGGTGGAGCTAACTTCCTCTTTGTTACTAAGGACGGCAAGGTTGTAACACCTAAGTCAGATAGTATCTTACCATCTATTACAAGACGTTCATTAGTACACGTTGCTAAGGAATACCTTGGACTTGAAGTTGAAGAAAGAGAAGTCCTCTTTGATGAAGTTAAGGACTTTGCTGAATGTGGTCTTTGCGGTACAGCAGCAGTTATCTCTCCTGTAGGAAAGATAGTTGATCACGGCAAGGAAATCTGCTTACCAAGCGGTATGGACGAGATGGGACCTGTAACTAAGAAGTTATACGAAACACTCACAGGTATCCAGATGGGCAGAATCGAAGCTCCTAAGGGCTGGATTTACACAGTAGACTAATATTGCTGATGGTTAACAGGCTGGTTAGAAGCTTAGATAACTGGTTTATAGATGTTTATTACAGCTGATAATGTAATTATTATATTCGGTCAGAATGTTAAAAGTACGTTCTGACCGAATTTTTGTGTGATAAATGTATGATTGGTGATGGGGTTAAAGGCATATTCTGCAGCTCTTTAATATAAGCTGTGCAGAATAGTTGTGCAATTAACACTTACACCATAAAATGAAAATATAGATGGAGTAAACATATGTTGTTTAGTAGTAAAGATTTAAGGAAGCTTATAATTCCGCTCATGTTTGAACAGCTTCTTGCAGTGCTTGTTGGACTTGTTGATACACTTATGGTATCACAGTCAGGAGAAGCGGCAGTTGCAGGAGTTGCACTTGTTGATAATATCAACAGGCTTATCATACAGGTTATGGCAGCACTTGCGACAGGTGGCGCTGTTGTCTGCAGTCAGTATATAGGTAAAGGCAGGGATGATGAATCGAGAAAGTCAGGAGCACAGCTTGAAACTGTTTTGTTAATATTTTCAGTTATAATGACAGCATTTTCAGTTTCATTTACAAGACCATTACTTAAGGTGATATTCGGAACTGTTGAAGATTCAGTTATGGATTGTGCTGTGTTATATTTTGTGATAACAGCCCTTTCATATCCTTTCCTTGGAATGTACAATGCAGGAGCTGCAATATTCAGGAGCGTAGGCAACAGTAAGGTAAGTATGAATATAAGCATACTTATGAATGTGATTAATGTAGCTGGAAATGCTTTGTTTGTATTCGTATTTAAGTGGAGTGTAGCTGGTGTTGCACTGTCAACAGCGCTTAGCCGTGTTGCAGCTGGAATAGTTATGACAGTACTTGTATGCGGAAAGACTAATCCGATAAGAATAGATCATATAAAATATTTTGTTCCAGACTGGATATATATAAAGAAGATTCTGACAATAGGTATTCCATCAGGCATAGAAAATGGTATGTTCCAGATAGGAAAGCTTATGGTTGTAAGTATGGTTGCAACATTTGGAACAGCATCTACAGCCGCTAATTCGGTTGGCTATACAGTTATCGATTTTGCAAATATTCCGGCTTCATCTATGGGACTTGCGCTTATCACAGTTGTTGGACAGTGCATAGGTGCAGGGGAAAAAGAGCAGGCAAAAATGTATACTAAAAAGGTACTTAAATATGCGTATTTCGGCGACTGGATATGTAATATTCCATTATTCTTCTTAGCACCATTTATTGCTTCGTGGTTTAACTTATCAGGTGAGGCAACACAGATTACAGTAATGATTTTAAGGTGCTTTAATGTGGTTTCATTATTTATATGGCCGCTTTCATTTACATTATCCAACCCATTAAGAGCGGCGGGAGATGTAAAATTTACAATGACAGCAAGTATTATCTCGATGTGGCTGTTCAGGGTCGGAAGCAGCTACGTCCTTGGCGTAATGCTTGGAATGGGAGTTCTTGGCGTATGGATAGGAATGTTCATTGACTGGGCAGCAAGGTCAGTATGCTTTGTTGTAAGGTTTGTTAGTGGAAGATGGCTTAAGAGAGGGTCATTGGCATAATTATGTAATTAATAGGCGTTTGCGAAACTCAGCAAAATTGATTGTTATTTGTACTGTGAACACAAGTAACCGCAATCACCTAATGTAATTAATAAAGAGAGGTATTATCGGGCCTATGGTATGGGCTTTCTTGACTGGCCAGGTGTGCACGGAAGGAAAGTCCATTTGAGTGGTCTGGCAATGCCTTTTTGTTTTCTAAATATTCTATTGCAATACATAGTGATATGTGGTATTCTATTTATATAGTATCTAATCTAAATATAATAATGTTTGATAGTAATATGTGGCAACCATATCGGAACTATATATGAAATCTAATGGCAATTCGCCAATATAATTCCAATATTTAAAATTTTAGTGCGAATAACTGACTATGGTGGATAAATGATAACCAATGAAAAGGAGGTTTAATGAAGTATCAGAGAGTAACCACACATCTTGCAGAAACAATGTCAAAGCTTGATGTAGATAAAGCAATGAGAGACGACTATGCTAAATGTATATTGGCAGACCCACAGATATTAGCCAATATAGTAAAAGTAATAGTGCCAGAATTCAGGGAATACAGCATAAAAGACATAATTCCCTGCATAGGAGAGACAATAGTATCACTTACAGTTCCGGAAAAGCTGTGCATTAAAATTGAAAGTGATGGAACCGAAGACGTAGATATAGAAGATGGAAAAATTATTTACGACATAAGATTTCCATTGTATTATAATAATAGAACAATTAAAATACTTGTAAATGTTGAGGCACAGAAAAGTATTTCATATACAAAGCTTGGTTATCATATCGAATCAAGAATGGTGTATTATATGGCAAGACTAGTGTCTTCACAGAAAAATGTAGAATTCATAAAATCAAACTATGATGACATCAAAGATGTATACAGCATATGGATATGTATGGATACAGAAGCCGATGAAGACTCTATAATAGAATTAGGCTTGCAGCCAAGAGTAATCTATGGCAATACAAGCTGGCTTCCACAGCGAAGCATAATGAATGGAGCGGTTATAAGAATAAGAAGCAGGGCAGATGTCGAAGAATCAAAAAATAAGCTTATAGCAATGCTGGAAGTATTATTTTCTTGCAGGGCAAGACAGGATAAGATGAACCGGTTAGAAGAATACGGACTTGAGATGACAACAGAATTAGAAGGGTGTGTGAATGATATGTGTAATATAAGTGATTTGCTGGTAGAAGAAAGCGAGGAACGCGGAGAAAGACGAGGAATGGAACGTGGAATGGCACGAGGGGAGAAACAGGCGCGTCTTGACAGCATAAGAACATTAATGAGAAAGTTGAATCAGACAGCAGAAGAGGCAATGGATACGCTGGATATAGAGGAAAAAGATAGGGAGGAATATCGAAAGATATTAAATAAGCAGAAGTAGAGTATTATAACACAGACAGGAGAGAAGATTTGTTAATTAGTGAAAAAATATATAAGTATATGGAACAGAAAGGTATGACACAGAAAGAATTCTCACAGTGCACGGGGATTTCACAAAGCACAATAAGTGATTGGAGAAGAAAAAAGACCAATCCGTCAGCAGATAAAATCTTAAAAATATGCGAGGTGCTAAATATTACACCATACGAGCTGCTTTCAGAGAGCTGGATTAAAGGTGATAAAAATCGTAAGGAAAGTATGGACTACACAATTGTATTGAACAAAGATGAAGAATTGTTACTTAGGGGATTTAGAAATCTTAAGAACAAGCAAAAGGAAAGATTACTTGGATATCTGGAAGCTTTGCAGGAAAGTGATAATTAGAATAATATAGGAAAAACGTATGTTGATATATTGACATACGTTTTATTATGTAATATATATCGTATATGCGATACTAAAAGGAGAAATGCAAGATGGCAGATATAAGTATAATAGCAAGAAGACTTAAGAATGGAAATGTGGAATATGGCTGGAGCGGTAATGGTGGATATTATAGTTCAGTAGGAATTCGTTTGTTAGCCTGGTATGATAACCCAGCAGATGTTGATTATCTTTTCGGATTGGGACAGACAAGATTAATAGGTAAAAAAGGTAGCGAAAATGGAGGGTTTCCTGCATATTTGACACACTCACCTATAGGAAAAGAGTTTTGGATTGGAGAAACTGAGCAGGATATATTTAATGAAATAATGACGGATTATACATATTTTTATGATTTAGATAACGAATGGTATTATATTACGAGAGGACCATTTCAGATTAAAATTCCATTAGGATTGATAAATAATAACCTTGATGAAAATAATGATGAATTTAAATATATTTTAACAGTAGGGGATAAAGTGCTTAGGTATATAATGGAAGAATATAGAGTTACACATCCAGAGTTTAATGATTTTATTATAAATGAAGGTTATGATTGGAAAACAGTTGTAGAAGATATTATTGAAGATGATAAATTATTGATTATGAATTTATACAGTAAATATAAGGCAATATATCAGTATTTTGATGATTGGATTGTTATAAAAACTGATGAGAATTACGAGGACATTACTGAAATTATTGCAAAGAAAAAAGAAAAGCATCATATTGAAACTAATGTGTGGTAATTAAATTGTTAATATCAGGATTACGGTTGTACCGGTATACAATTAAAATTTAAGAGGTTTTTCATACAATCTTCATTAATTTTGTACAAAATATCTAAAATGTAATTATATATTTCGCTGAAAATATAAAAAATGTCCAAAATAAAGTTGATTTTTATACACGAAAATGAGATACTTAGAGAAACGTTCGTTAAGGTGAGCCTGACGAATACAACGGCTAAGCCGTAATATTATAAGGAGGTATGTTATGAAGAAGAACAGAAAAAGACTTATGGCAGCATTTATGGCAGTTCTTATGGTGTTGACATTAGTCCCAACATGGCTGTTGGGTGGTATATTTGCTACAACAGCTAAGGCAGATGATGATGTGACATTAGGCTACACATTTAAAGAAGCTGATCTTAGTAAAGATAAATCATCATCGTCAGCAGAAATAAAAGATGGAGATGGTATAGTTTATGAAGTGACAGCTGTTAAAGGAAAAGGGGAAGAATTTTCAATAGCAGGAAATACTTTAAAGCTTAAGGGTGTTAAATCACAGGCAAATGGAGATGTTCCTACTGAAGATTATGGATATGTCAAAATATCTGTAAAAAAAGACTGTACAAAGATAAGTATAGATTATTATATAGAAAGTACAGGTGATTATGCAAATTGCGTAAAAGTCAGTAAAGATGGAACAGTGACTGTAATTGCAAGTAATAAAGCTGTAACAAATAAAGTGTTAGCAAATGAAGAAATTACAGATGTTAAAGCCGGTGATGTAATATATTTATATGCTAATAAAGCTAAAAGATTAAAAATAACTGGTGAAGATGCAATTAAAGTAACAGGTGCTTTTAAATATATTGCAGCACCAGATGCAACAAAGTCAGTTGTAACTGCGACAAATAGTGCAGAAGATGCAACAAAGGTAACAGTTGATGTAAAGGATTTAGCTGTTAATGAAAAAGGGCCAGATGTATATTATTTATTACAGAGAGCTAAGGTTGCATATGGTTCAGATGCTACTCCAGATTGGACTAAGGCAGAAGAAGTAAGCACATATACAGGTAAGGAAACATCATTTACATATGAAGATACATTAAGCAAGTCTGGTACATATTATTACAGAGTTGTTGGTAAAGGTGTAGCTGCTAATGATTCAGAAGGTACAGCAACAACAGCAGGTGTATCATATGAAGCTGATGTTAAGGTTAGTGTAACAGGTGATGTTAATAAGTTAACTGCAACATGGGCAGATATCGAGACAGCAACATCTTATAATGTATATGTTTATAAGAATACAGAGGCGTGTCCAAGCACACCAACAAAGACTATTTCAACAGAAGAGATAGCAGCATTTAAAGAAGCTAAGACAGATATATCTTATACAGCAGAAGGACTTACAGCAGGTGTTAAGTATAATGTAAAGGTAGATGCTGTAAGAGAAGCAGGTGTAAAGAGTGGTGAAGTAGTTACAGTAAGAGTATTAGAGGACATTGATACATCTAAGGCTATTACAGGTATGAAGCTTGTTAATCAGGAGTCAACACTTCCTGTAACAGTAATTAGAGATAAGAGTGAAATTACAGCATTCCAGCCAGCAACAACTGGTGGCGTTTCATCAAAAGGTTTTGCTAATACATCATATGTTATATTAAATGACCAGATTGCAGCAGATAAAGATTTTACACTTACAGCAGATGTAACAGTAAAGGCTAATCCGGCATCATCAGGAAGTGGTGTGTATGTTGGTGCATTTACAGACATTGAAAAAGCTGCAGCTAAGCTTTATGCGGTTGGATTTAGAGGAGCTAATAGCGGTGTTTATGATATGGTATACTATAGAAATAAAGCTGATAATAGCTACTCTGGCGGTAAGTATAATAGTACTGTTAATGCTTATACACTTGATACAACATATTCTGTAACAGTAACAAGAGAAAATGGCAGTTATACTACAGCAGTAAAATCAGCAGATGGTAAGGTCGATTTAAAGAGCGTTAGTGAAGAACCATCAGCAGACCTTAAGGGTGCTGTTAATGTAGGTTTTGCTATAATAGGAACTACAGCAGTTGTTAATAACTTAAAGGTAGTATCTGGTTCTGATACATTAATTGATGCTTCTACATTTGAAGGTTCGTTCTCACCATTTAGTAACAATTGGGATTCGTATGAAGGAACATCAGTTACAGAAGCAGTAAATGATAATGAAAATGGTAAAGTTAAGGTAACAGTTGCAGGTGAAATTGGTACATATGGTGCTGGTTCAATAGATGTTAATATGTACAATGAAGCTGGTGAACTTAAGGATACAAAGACAGTAACAGCTTGGAACACAACTTCTAATACAGTTGAATTCGAGCCAGAGGCAAGTGGAACATATTATTTTGAAGCAGTTGCTAAGAGAACAGGTGTTGCGAAGACATATGCATCAAGCAAGTATAAGTCAGAGGGATATATGCTTCCTCTTAAGGCAGCTGTATTACAGTTAAGAACAGCTGAACAGAGTAAGATTGAAGTGACATGGGATGCAGTTCCAGAAGCTACAGCTTATAAGGTTGAGTACAAAAAAGAAGGTGCAGCTGAATTTACATTCTTAGAAGAAACAACTAACCTTTCAGCAAAGACACCATCATTAACAGTAGGCGATGTTTATATATTCAGAGTAACTGCTGTTAGAAGTGTAGATGGACAGACAAAAATGTCTAACGAAGCACAGTTAAAGGTTGCAGAGCATGAACAGTTTACATGGAAGTTCTCTGCATTTGGACAGGGTGTTTCAGTAAGCAATGACAATCTTTCAGATAAAGATAAATCAAAGAATGGCTACTCAGGTGGCGTTAATACAGATGAAGGTATAGTAAATGTATGGTCGCTTGATAGTAAGGGTAAGTTAGTACCAGCTTCTACAGATGGTGTTGCATTCTACTATGCTACAATACCAACTAATAAGAACTTTACACTTACAGCAACAGCTAAGGTTAATAACTGGAAGTATACTAATGGACAGGAAGGTTTCGGCCTTATGGCTGCGGATGCAGTAGGCAATAATGGAGATTCATCAGTATTCTGGAATAACTCATATATGGCATCAGTTACAAAGGTAGAATACTATAGTAATGTTGATGAAGAGACAGGTGAAGCTACAGTAAGTAAGACTTCTGGCGAAAAGATATCTATGAAACTTGGTATTGGTTCACAGGAAAAGATTGGTGTTAATAAGAATAATCTTAGCAAGTTATTAGATAATGACTCAGATACAGTTAATAATGAATTTAAGACAACAATGTCAACACTTGAAACTTCTAAGTTAGGTTCTGCAGCAGGAACATTTAACCTTATTGGAAACTATTCTAATACAGATGCAACATTTGAAGGAACAACAGTAGAAAATCCAATAACAGAAGTTAAGTTAACAATTCAGAAGAATAATACAGGTTACTTTGTAAGCTATACAGATGCTGAAGGTAACACAACAACAAAGAAGTATTACGATACAGAAGCATTAAGCCAGATTGATTCTGATAATGTTTATGTAGGTATGTTCGCTTCAAGAACATTTGATGTTACATATAGTGATATTTCACTTACAACAATTGATCCAGCAGACGATGCTCCAGCAGAAGAAAGACCTGTTGAATATAAGGATATTCAGGTGAGTGTTACATCTTCTTCAACAGCTAGTTCAGAAGATTATACATTTAAGGGAATGTCTAATGCTGATGGACACGTTGTAGTAACAAAGGGTGATGATGTTATAGGGGAAACAGATGTTACAGCTAATGAATCATTTACAATTGATACAAAGCTTGTAGCAGGTGATAATAAGTTCGTTGCAACATTTACACCAGATGAAAACTTTAAGTTCGGTGAATATGAGCTTCCAACATCATATGATCCAATTGAAGTTTCAAAGACAGTAACATATGCTTACTTTACAGGAGATCTTATATATGTAAGTGCAGATGCTACTAAAGCAGTTGATGAAGCAAAAGCTAATGAAACATATTCAGCAAAGGCTCAGATTAACTCAGGTAAAGGAACTAAAGATAATCCAATTGATATTTACAATGCGGTAGCATATGCAAGACCAGGTCAGAAGATTCTTCTTCTTGATGGAGATTATAAGGTAGCTAATAATTTATTAATACCATTTGGTATTGATGGTACAGATGAGAAGCCTATATATCTTATGTCAGAGTCATCAGATTCAAGAGTTGTTCTTGATTTTGAAGGAACTACAGGAGAAGGTATTACACTTTGTGGTAATTATTGGTATATTCAAAATGTAGATGTTACTAATTCAGCGAATGGTAAAGATGGTATTCACGTATGTGGTAGTCACAATGTACTTGATACTGTTAATACATATAAGAATGGTAACACAGGTATTCAGATTAGTAGATATTCATCAGCTCAGGATAAGGCTGATTGGCCAGCATATAATACAATTAAGAATTGTACATCTCATAATAATGCAGATGCTGGTTATGAAGATGCTGATGGATTTGCAGCTAAGTTAACAATCGGTAAGGGAAATGTATTCGTTGGTTGTATTGCACATCATAATGCAGATGATGGTTGGGATTTCTTCGCTAAGGTTGAAACAGGAAATATTCCATCTGTAGTAATTATGAATTGTGTAGCATATGGCAATGGTTATATTGAGAGCGAAAATGGTTTAATCGATGCAGGTAATGGTAATGGATTTAAGATGGGTGGTTCAAGCCTTCCAGGAAGCCACGTTATTATTAACAGTGTAGCATTTGATAATAAGGCAAAAGGTATTGATAGTAACTCTTGTCCAGATAATGTAGTTGTTGGTTGTACATCATTCAACAATGAAAACAGCAATGTAGCATTATATACTAATGATGCTAAGAATACTAATTATAGAACAAATGGTATAATTTCATACAGAAATGCTTATGTTAAGGTTGCTGATAATTTAAAGGCTAGAGGAACTCAGGATACAGCTAAATTATACGATGCTACAGATTACTATTGGTTATCAGCATCAGGTGATGCTAAAGAAGCAAGTACATTATTAACAGATGCTAATTTTGTAACTCTTAATACAAATGATGTTAAGGTAACAAGAAACGCTAATGGCACAATAAATATGAATGGTTTGGGAATGTTAACAGCAGATACTAGAAAAGCTCTTGGTGTTGGTATTGGAGCAGATAGTCTTGATAAAGCACCACAGCTTACATCAGAAGGATATGCATTAGTAATTGATGCATTAGGATATGATGAAGCGAACAGAGTTTTAGGTTTATCATTAGAATCAGCATTTATCCTTAGAGATGGTGCAGAAGGTGCGTTAACAGGAGATTCTAATAATATTGCAGTAATGGTTGTGCTTCTTTTAGCAAGTATGGCTGTAGCAGGAGGTGCTATAGTATATAGTAAGAAAAGAAAAGTTGTAAGCAAGTAATTATTGTAGATTATTTCTTATAACACATCTTAAAAAGATATGTTTCTAAAACCTAATATATAGTAACAAAAACTGCCACTTTATGATTAACATAAAGTGGCAGTTTTATTTTTTTATAGATTTTTTGATTCTTATGTGATAAAATTTAGGCTGAAAAAGTGAATTGAAACTATAATAAAAGAGGTGTTATGTGATGAGTGAAGTTTCAACAATGGAAAGAGTAATTCGTTCTGATGTATCAATGGAAGAATGTAAGAAGATAGAGAAGGTTCTTAGAAAGAACAATATTTCATATTTTGAAAGATGGAAGTTACATACAGGACTTCTTAGATTTCTTAATAATGATAAGAATGCCAAATGTGATATTTTAGTTCATATGGATTCGTTTGAGAGAGCTAAAGCACTGCTTGCGGCAGGAGGCGTTATGGACGAATCAGTCAGTGAACATAAGGATTCAAAGAACTCTAAGAATAAATAATTGTTAAGAATAAATGATTGATAGTAATAAGTAATTGTGAATAATCAATAATTGATAATAATCAATAATTATTTATGAATGATTGAACGAGAACAGAATACATATAGGTCAGGAATGGAGAATACTATATAATGAGAAAGAGCATAGTAAAAAATGCTTTAAAGACGAAATCAGCCGTTATTATAGCTGTCATTATGAGTGTGTTGTTTATATCAGGGTGTGGGAAATCATCAAGTGTAAGCAGTAATGATGTATTAGATACAAGCGAGGTTTCAACACAGGAAGAAACAACAATTGATACACACCCGTTTGACATAACAATGACATTTACAGGTGATATTAACATTGCGGAGGGTGAGCCGACAACTAAAGAACTTGATAAGAATAACGGAGATATTACTAAATGTATATCGCCAGAGCTTATAAAGTATATGAAAGATGCAGATATTACATTGGTTAATAATGAATTCTGCTACAGTGACAGAGGTGCACCTCTTGCTAATAAAATGTGGACATTCAGAGCTGGTCCAGAGAGAGCAAAGGTGCTTAATGCACTTGGAGTAGATGTTGCACAGCTTGCTAATAATCATGTATATGATTATGGACAGGAGGCAATGTATGATACATTTTCTGCTTTAGAAGCAGTTGGGATTCCGTATGTTGGTGCTGGAAGAACGCTTGAAGAAGCAATGAAACCATATTATACAGAAGTTGACGGAAAGAAGATAGCTATCGTGGCAGCTTCAAGAGCTGAAAAGTATAAGATGACACCACAGGCTACAGATACTACGCCGGGAATACTCAGATGTTATGATACAGAGTTATTTGTCCAGACAATTAAAGAGGCCAGAGCTAATGCAGATTATGTAGTTGCTGTTGTCCACTGGGGTACTGAGCATACAACTGTGCTTGAGGACGTTCAGAGGTCTAGTGCAAGGGAATATATAGATGCAGGAGCAGATGTTATCATCGGCGGTCACAGCCATTGCCTTCAGGGTATAGAGTATTATGAGGATAAGCCTATATTCTATAGTCTTGGTAATTTCTGGTTCGATGAATATAATGTTGATACAATGCTCGTTAATATCAGAATAAGCGGCAATGATGATGGTGATAAAATTGATGTATCAGTAGTGCCAGCTGTTCAGGACGGCACATTACAGGGCTGTGTGACACGTATATGCACACAGGAAGAAGATAAAAGCAGAATATTCAGCCTTCTTAATAAGGTGAGTATTAATGCAAATGTGGCAGATGACGGAACGGTTACGCAGGTTAAGTAAGTGTGGTGGCATAACGGACGGTATATGGCTTAGGTGGCGGCTGGTATCAGGGGCTTACGCCAGAATATTTAATTGGATATTGTTATAAAACAGATTGCAAAGAAAATCGCGGTTATTATCAAAAGTCAGGTACTTTGAGCACGCCGGTACTTAGGTGCTGTATTTTAGCACCTTAGTATCCGCTACGTGCGAGAGTAGCGAGAGCGTGCCTGACGTTGATGATAACCGCGATTTTATTTACTGTCGTCTGTTAGTTATTACTGTTATTTAGCTAAAGCATTTATTAGTGTCATATATTGAATGACTATCGTGAAGCAATGTGTATTAGTCTGTAGTATCTTTAAGCGACTGCATATATTCATGCATAGATTCTGCAACAATCTTACTATGTGCCACAGCCTCTACAACAGTTCTTGCCCCATTAACGACATCACCAGATGCGAATATTCCCGGGCGTGATGTATGACCTGTTTCGTCAGCTTCAAGAAGACCACGTTTATTGGCATTTAAGCCTTTAGTGCTGTTGACAAGTCTTGTCATTGGTCCCTGGCTTATTGAGATAATAACGCTGTCTGATTCATATAATGTGTCGCTTCCATCTACATCAGTGAATGAGCCATCTTCATTTTCTATTACATCTCTGAATATTACGCCGTTATCTTTAATCTCAACTGGTCGTTTGTTATATTCAAATTCAACACCTTCAAGAGTGGCGTAGCTGAATTCGTACTGGCTGGCAGCTACTTCTTTAGTGATAGAGAAGCAGGTTAGCCTGCGGACACCTTTTCTTATCGCTGTTCTTGCAACGTCCATAGCAGCATTACCAGCACCGATTACGATTACACGTTCTCCAAGCTTATAGCTGTCGGGGTTGTTAAGATAGTTAATTCCAAAGTGGACATTTCCAAATGTCTCGCCCTTTATGTGAAGTGTGTTAGGATTCCATACGCCAGTTCCTACGAATATAGACTTATAACCATCACGGAATAAATCTTCAATAGTTATTGCACTTCCTATAAGAGTATTAGGACGTACCTTGATACCCTTTAATTCAAGATGACGGTATTCGATATCGTCAAGAACTGATTTGGGAAGACGAAATTCAGGAATACCATATCTTAAGACACCGCCAATTTTGTCCTTGCCCTCAAATATAGTTACCTGATATCCATATCTTGCCAGGATAATAGCAATTGTAATTCCAGCAGGACCTGAACCGATAATAGCTACACGCATACCGTTAGATGGCTTAGGACCTTCTGTCATTTTGTTAGCATATGTAGTTGAGATATAATTCTCTATTGTTGAAAAATGTACAGGTGCTCCCTTACGTCCAAGAACACAATGCCCCTCGCATTGGTTTTCGTGGTTACAGACAAGACTGCATACAGTTGTAAGAGGATTATTTTCAAAAAGCATTTTACCTGCTTCATCAAGCTTGTTCTCTTTGAGTAACTTAATTGCCAGTGGAATGTTGGTGCTTATAGGGCAGCCTTTCTGACACTGTGGAACTTTGCATTGAAGACAACGATTGGCTTCATCCATAACATGTAATGCCATATATACCTGCTTTCTGCGCTAGTGCGCCATATAATAATAACCAGAATATATAGTCAGCAGGAAATGTTAGTGCCAACTAATATTCTGGTTATATTCTAGCATATGTGATTGCTTATTAAAAGAATAGATAATCTTTTCACAATTATTTGAAGATATTTCTGAATAATCTAACCAATATTGATTGTGAAGGTGCTAATGTGACTATAGTATCTGTGGTATTTAACATTCGTAGTACATACACGGCGATAAATAGCACCGCAGATAATATAAAGATACAATTCAACAGGCGGCTTAACCTGACGGAAGGCTTAATACGTCTGGTATTAACTATATATACGATAACACTTATTAATAGCACTGGAAGTGTAAGGACAAGAGGGTGATAATTAAGTGCAGCGTGTGTATCACCGTGAAGAATTGCAAGCACAGCTCTCGTCATACCGCAGGCTGGGCAGGAAATGCCTGTTATGAATTTAATAGGACAGCCAATATGGGTAAAATAGAGTAGTATAATAATAAGGAAGAAACAGGCTGATAATTTGAAAATGTTCCAGTAAGAAGATGTTCTGATGTTATGCCAGCGTATTGATGATTTAACAGGGTGTGAGCCGGCAGTTGTATTGTGCTGTGGGTTCAATGAATGTTTCATATTCTTAATAAAATCCTTAATATTAATAAAATTCTTAATATAATAAGTTACATTGTTAGAAATTATAATTGCCAATTATAGGTGCAAGTTAATTAATAAATATATAACAAATAGTGAAAAATATTACATATACACCTTGATAATAACGATAAGTTATATATTTTAATAAATTTTTAATTTTTGTGCATTTTACTCTATACAATTGTATTTTTAATGTATTTTCTTCTTATTATATAACATAATGGTATGTCTGCATACATTTTTTATATATGTTATAAATGATAAAACATAAAGAATTCTATGTAAAATATTAAAAAATAAATAAATGACCGATGGTCAGTATTGCTTGATATCCCTTAATTGTACTAACTTTTATACATAATAAATGCTGTATCATAAAGTCAGATAATACATATATTTTTATGTAATATTAGAAAATTATCATATCCATAATTAATTGAGATAACAAGTTGATGTACTGATATACATACATAGATTTGTATAATATGTTAAGATTAAAAAGTTAAGATTGTTAAAAATTAATTTATTTGCTTTACATTTCCATAAAATGGGTATAAACTTCGCAGTGAGAAAAAGAAAGGATAAGGAGATGGTTTTTTGAATGATTTAGCACAGAATCTTATTGAAGAGCTTCAATGTGAGACCGTCTTTACGATTCCTATTTTGGGTGGAATACCAGTATCTGAGGCAGTTGTGGTCACATGGATCATTATGGCAGTCCTGGTTGTAGTTTCATTTATACTGACCCGAAATCTTAAGGTGGATCATATAAGTAAAAGACAGGCTGTTGCTGAAAGCATAGTTACAGGTCTTATGAAGATGGTTCAAGGAATGGTTGGCGAGAAGGGTAAGGCTTATGTGCCGTATCTTACAACAGTTATGTTATATATTGGTGTTTCCAATATTATCGGACTGTTTGGATTTAAGTCCCCAACAAAGGACTTAAGAGTAACGGTAGCACTGGCACTTATGAGTATTATTCTTATTGAAGCTGCTGGTATCTATCACAAGGGTGTTAAGCGTTGGTTACACGGCTTTGTTGAGCCGGTTGCAATCGTAACACCAATTAACATTCTCGAAGTTGTTACAAAGCCACTTTCACTTTGTATGCGACTTTTCGGTAATGTATTAGGAGCTTTCGTTATTATGGAGCTTCTGAAAATGATACTTCCGGTAGGACTTCCGGTTGTGTTCAGTCTGTACTTCGATATATTTGATGGTTTACTTCAGGCATACGTATTTGTATTCCTTACATCATTGTATATTGATGAGATTACAGAATAATTAATTAAGAAAGCTTGTTGTGTAGGCAGATAGCCTATATATGAGTATATGTTAAGAAAAAGGAGATAAGATTATGAGTGGAACAATTATAGCTATTGGCGCAGGTATCGCCGTATTAGGTTCATTTGGTGCAGGTATTGGTATTGGTATAGCAACTGGTAGAGCTTCAGAAGCTGTTGCAAGACAGCCAGAGGCAGAAGGTAAGATTACAAAGACACTTATTCTTGGTAGTGCGTTGGCAGAGGCTACTGCTATTTACGGTTTCGTTATCGCCCTTATGATTATCGTTATGCTTGCTTAAGCATAATAAAAGCCTGCTTTGGCAGACAAATATAAAGATAACAAGAAAAGATTAAAGGAAAGGCAGGGAATAAGATGCTCCAGTTAGATGTTTGGAATGTTTTATTTACAGTTATTAACCTTTTAATTCTCTTTGTGCTTATGAGAATATTCTTATATAAGCCAGTTCAGAAGATTATTGCAGCAAGACAGGCAGAGGCCGATAAGCAGTTTGACGAGGCTGCGGCTAAGCAGAGCGAAGCAGAAGAACTTAAGACTAAGTATGAAGCAGTTTTAAGTGATGCTGAAAATGAGAAGAAAAAGGTTGTTGCTGAGGCGAGAAAGACTGCTGATGAAGAATATCAGCGTATCGTAACAGATGCACACAAGACAGCTTCACAGATTAAAGATGACGCCGAGGCTGAGGCAATAAGCCAGAAAGAACAGATATTAAAGAAAGCAGAAAAAGAAATTGCAGATATGGTTGTAGATGCAGCAGCTAAGGTTGTCGGAAGCAATAGTGCCGATACTAATGCAGCACTTTATGACACATTTTTGAATAAAGCAGGTGATAAATAGTGATACAGACAGCAATTGATTATGCAAAAGAATTACATAAAGCTGGAATGACACACGAAGAATTATCTTCGGTGAAAGATATATTTGATGTTGTACCACAGGTTAAGGAAGAACTTAATGATCCTACGGTATCACTTGAGAAGAAGCATCTTGTGATTCAGAAAGTATTTTCTAAAAATGTAAGAAACTTCTTACAGCTTTTATGTGATAATAATGATGTTAATTTATTTGAAGAAGTATATAAAGCTTTAACAGAACTTGAAAAGACACCAGAACAGAAGGAAAGTTCAGCAGTCCTTACATATGTTGAAGCACCATCTGATGAGCAGCTTGCAGGTATTAAGAAGTTCATTGAGAAAGAATTCCATAATCCTGATATCAAGCTTGAGATGGTTAAAGATCCATCTCTTAAGAGTGGATTTGTATTAAAGGTTGGCTCTAAAGAGTATGACTGGAGTGAGAAAGCACGTATTGACCAGTTAAAGAGCAGTATTGCCAAGGCGGTTGGCACAGGCTCGGCTACAGCAAGTGAGAAAGGTATTCTTTCAATCCTTGAAGCTAATATCGAAGATTTCCAGCTTGAAGTTAAGGATAAAGAGATTGGTGTAGTTAACTGGGTTGGTGATGGTATTGCCAATGTTGATGGAATTGACCACGCTTTTTATGGTGAAATCGTTATATTCGACAGCGGTGTAAAAGGTATGGTTCAGGATGTCAGACGTGATGAAGTCGGCGTTATTCTTTTTGGTAGTGATATTGAAGTTAAAGAGGGCAGTAAGGTTGTCCGTACAGGAAAGATGGCTGGTGTTCCAGTTGGTGAAGGTTTCCTTGGAAGAATTGTTGATGCACTTGGTTCACCTATTGATGACAAGGGTGATATCCAGGCAGATGGCTACAGACCAGTAGAGTGTGAAGCACCTGGTATTACAGAGCGTAAGTCAGTATCAGTACCTATGGAGACTGGACTTCTTTCTATTGATTCAATGTTCCCTATAGGACGTGGACAAAGAGAGCTTATTATTGGTGACCGTCAGACAGGTAAGACAGCTATCGCAACAGATACAATTATTAACCAGAAGGGTAAAGGCGTTATCTGTATATATGTCGCTATTGGACAGAAAGCTTCTACAATAGCCAAGCTTGTTAATACATTAAAGACAGCAGGTGCTATGGATTATACAACTATTGTATCAGCTACAGCAGCAGATCCAGCACCATTACAGTATATTGCCCCATATGCAGGTACAGCTATGGCTGAATACTTTATGCACAATGGCAAAGATGTACTTATTATATATGATGATCTTTCAAAGCACGCGGTTGCATATAGAGCAATATCACTTCTGCTTGAGCGTTCACCAGGACGTGAAGCTTACCCAGGTGATGTATTCTATCTTCATTCAAGACTTCTTGAAAGATCAAGCCGTCTTTCACCAGAAGCAGGTGGTGGTTCAATAACAGCACTTCCTATTATAGAGACACAGGCAGGCGACCTTTCAGCATATATACCAACCAATGTAATATCTATTACAGATGGTCAGATATTCCTTGAAAGTGAGTTATTCTTCTCAGGCCAAAGACCAGCCGTTAACGTAGGTCTTTCTGTATCCCGTGTTGGTGGTGCAGCACAGACTAAGGCTATGAAGAAGGCAGCAGGAAGTATCCGTATTGATCTGGCACAGTACAGAGAGATGGAAGTGTTCACACAGTTCTCATCAGATCTTGATGAAAGTACTAAGAATCAGTTACAGCACGGACGTGCACTTATGGAACTTCTTAAACAGCCGGTTAGCCACCCATTCAGTATGGCTGAACAGGTTATTATATTAGTTTCAGCTAATGCACATATTTTTAGTGATGTTGAACTTGCGGATATTAAGACATTTAGAAAAGAAATGCTTACATTCTTTAAAGAACAACATTCAGATATTATTAATACAATTGAGTCCACTAAAGATCTCACAGATGAGACTAAGGAAGCAATTATAGAGGCTGCTAAGGAATTTAAGAATAAGTAATATTAATAAAAATGTGTGGAAATGGAGGATAAGCTATGGCGAATACTAAAGAAATTCAAAGCAGAATAAATAGTATTCATGATACAATGAAAATCACCAAAGCTATGTATATGATGTCCTCAGTTAAACTTAGAAAAGCCAGACAGAAGCTTGAGGATACAGAGCCTTACTTCTATGGATTGCAGGATCAGATAAAGAGTATTTTGTATCATTTTCCTACTATGCAGCATCTTTTCTTTGATAATAGAAATAGTGATATGCACGAGCAGATAAAGAAAAAAGCATTTATCGTCATAAGTGGTGATAAAGGAATGGCTGGTGCATATAACCATAATGTATTAAAGGAAGCCAAGAGATTGTGCGATGAGTCACAGGAATACAAGATATTTGCAATAGGAGAAACTGGCAGACAGTATTTTACTTCACTTGGTTATAATGTTGAGGAGTCATTCAGATTTTCAGCTAATAATCCATCAGTTCACAGAGCCAGAGTTATAACAGAAGACATAGTTGAGCGTTATAAAGAGGAAGAAATGGACGAGGTGTATATTGTGTATACACGAATGGAACGAGGAATGAAAGAAGAGGTCGAGGTTGAACAGTTACTTCCTCTTAAGACCAATCAGTTCATTAAGGAAGAGTTAGTTGATAATGTAAAAAAGGGTAAAAGTAATGGTACTCTTGAAGATTTTGAAGGCTCAGATGATTATTTTGTAATATATCCGTCACCAAAGGTTGTTCTTAATGATCTTGCATACAATTATGTAACAGGATTCATATATGGAGCACTTGTTGAGGGCTTTGCGACAGAAGAAAATGCACGAATGGTTGCTATGCAGGCAGCTACAGATAATGCAGAAGCTATGCTTAAGGAATTATCAATTGAGTATAACAGACTTCGTCAGGCAGCTATAACACAGGAGATTACTGAGGTTATAGGTGGTGCTAAGGCTCTTAAGAAGAAAAAGATGAAGAAAGCAAAGGCGGGAAAATAGCCGCAAGATATAGCAGAAAGAGGTGAATTCAGGTGGAAGAGATGAAAGGAAAGATAGTACAGGTTTCAGGACCTGTAGTCGATGTCGAATTTGAGGGCAGTTATCTTCCAGCAATCAAGGATGCACTTTATGTAATACAGGATGGAAAAAAGAAGACAATGGAGGTATCACAGCATATAGGTAATAACGTTGTAAGATGTATTATGCTTGCAGCTAGTGAGGGCCTTTGTAAAGATATGGAGGTAACAGCTACAGGAAGCGGTATATCTGTACCTGTGGGTGAGAAGACTCTGGGAAGACTTTTTAACGTCCTTGGAGATACCCTTGATAATGGAGAAAAATTAGATGAAGAAGAACACTGGTGTATACACAGAAATCCACCAACATTTGCAGAGCAGAGCCCTGTTGTAGAAATGTTACAGACAGGTATCAAGGTTATTGATCTGCTTGCACCATACGCTAAAGGTGGTAAGATTGGTCTTTTCGGTGGTGCTGGTGTTGGTAAGACAGTTCTTATTCAGGAGCTTATCAGAAATATAGCTGCTGAGAGTGGTGGTTATTCAATATTTACAGGTGTAGGAGAGCGAAGCCGTGAAGGTAATGACTTATGGACAGAGATGAAAGAGTCCGGAGTTATTGATAAGACAGCTTTGGTATTTGGTCAGATGAATGAACCACCTGGAGCAAGAATGAGAGTTGCAGAGACAGGTCTTACAATGGCTGAATATTTCAGAGATGTTAAGAAGCAGGATGTGTTGTTATTCATTGATAACATTTTCCGTTTCGTTCAGGCTGGTTCAGAGGTTTCAGCACTTCTTGGACGTATGCCATCAGCCGTTGGTTACCAGCCAACTCTTGCAACTGACTTAGGTGAATTACAGGAGAGAATTGCTTCAACAACAAGAGGTTCTATCACATCAGTTCAGGCTGTATATGTACCAGCCGATGACCTTACTGACCCAGCTCCTGCAACAACATTCTCACATTTGGATGCAACTACAGTTCTTTCAAGAAAGATTGTTGAACAGGGTATATATCCTGCCGTTGACCCACTTGAGTCAACATCAAGAATTCTTGAACCAGATGTTGTTGGTGAGGAACATTACAACGTAGCAAGACGTGTTCAGGAAGTTTTACAGAAGTATAAGGAATTGCAGGATATCATTGCTATCCTTGGTATGGAAGAACTTTCAGAAGATGATAAGCTTACTGTATACAGAGCAAGAAAAATCCAGAGATTCTTATCACAGCCTTTCCATGTAGCTGAGAACTTTACAGGTACACCTGGTAAATATGTTCCGGTTGAAGATACTGTTAAGGGCTTCAAGGCAATACTTGATGGTGAAATGGACGAATATCCAGAAGCTGCATTCTTTAATGTAGGTACTATTGAAGATGTTAAGGCTAAGGCTGAAACATTAAAGTAGATAAAGCTGGATCTGCTTCACAAGACAGGAAAGCAGACAGCTTTCTATGTCGTAGAAGTGTAGTTTTTGCTTTGTAATAAACAATGAGGTAAAACCTTCGGCTCCTGCAAGGGCAGTCGCATTTTTACTTCGTAAAAAACAATGAGGTAAAACCTTCGGCTCCTGCAAGGGCAGTCGCATTTTTTACTTCGTAAAAAACAAGGAGGTATGGGTTGAATACATTTTCATTGAAATTAATAGCCTGCGATAAGGTATTCTACGATGGACCTTGTGAAATTCTTATATTTGATGGTTTCGATGGAGAGATGGCTATTATGGCTAATCACGAGCCTATGACCTGTAGTGTTGAAACAGGAGAATTAAGATTCAGAGTTCCAGGAGAAACTGTATGGCAGGAAGCTATAGTTTCGACAGGACTTCTTAAAGTTGAACACAACAAAGTTGATATAATAGTGTATTCGGCTGAAAGACCTGAAGAAATAGATAAGTTCAGAGCTGAGGCGGCGCTTGAAAGAGCGAGGGAACAGCTTGCACAGAAACAGAGCATTATGGAATATCACGTATCGACAGCCTCTATGGCGCGAGCTATGGCACGACTTCGTGGTGTTAAGAACCATGATGTATAGAAAGTTAATATATTATAATATGTACAGGGCTTGCAGGGCAGAAAATGTACCAGCAGGCGGTGTATGTAGATATTAATAAAATGTAAAGACACCATTCATTAGCGTGAAGTTAATGGGTGGTGTTTTTAAATGACTAATATATTAGCTATTATTGACAAAAATTAACTAAATAGCTAATATATTAGCTATGAATAATATATTAGATTTAATGAAAACTCCAAAAGATGTTAATAATGATATTGTAAAGAGAATGAGAGCAAGAAGAAAAGAACAGAAGCTTACGCAGGCAGAGCTTAGCAGGCGTGCAGGCGTAAGTTTAGGTTCTTTAAAAAGATTTGAACAGACGGGAAATATATCACTTGACTCCCTTATTAAGATTGCTTTTGTTCTGAATTGTCAGGAAGATTTTGAAAGTCTTTTTGCTAAAAAAGGATATTCGTCTATTCAGGAGGTTATTGATGGTCAGCGTTAAGAAGCTTGATGTGTGTATTGCCATAGTGGGTAAAAGTGGAATGGGAGCACTTGAGTATTATCCAGAAAATATATTTTTGCAAAAAGAAGAACAGATGTCATTAGATGAGATAGCCAAAGAATGTGAAAGAATATTTGAAACTAATAATTCAGAAAGTCTTGATAACATATTTCAAATGGGAGGTTCATCAGGTGGTGCAAGACCCAAGGTATACTATGATATAGACGGAGAAGAATGGATAGTAAAATTTCCGTCATCGTATGATAGCAAAGATATAGGACAGCAGGAATATGAATATTCGTTATGTGCAGGAAGATGTGGTATAAATATGCCAGAGACACGTTTGCTTAATTCTTCAATAGGTTCAGGATATTTTGCGGTAAAGCGTTTTGACAGACAGGGAGATAAGAAAATTCATATGGTATCAGTGAGTGGTTTAATGGAAACTTCGCATAGAATACCGAATCTTGATTATAACCAGCTAATGAAGCTGACATTTATACTTACAAAAAGTTATGAAGAAGTTGAAAAAATGTATCGCCTTATGTGCTTTAATGTATTTGCACATAATCGTGATGACCATTCTAAGAATTTTTCTTTTATTTATAATGATAATGAGAAAGTATGGGAATTATCACCAGCATATGATTTGACATACAGTAATTCTATAGGTGGAGAGCACGCAACTATGGTAGATGGTAATGGGCGTAATCCGGGTATGAAAGAGATACTTCAGGTGGCGGAAAATATTCAACTTGATAGCAGGAGGGCAAAGAAAATAGCGGAAAATATATATGAAATAGTAGCAAATGATTTAAAAGACTATATTAATCAATCTTACAAATAAGTATTAATTCCTATTGCACAAATATAAATACAATGTTATATTAGTATTAGAAAATATTGTAAAGTGTGAGTTATATACAAATGATAAACTATACCAATGTATATAGTGAATAGGAGGTGCAGCGTATGCCAGTTATACAAAGTCCGGGACAAAGAATTAATAATATGAGAGTTATAGAATTTCCATTATGGCTCAGAATTGTCTGCTATATTATAGCGATAATATTTGTATTATGGATACTTCGTTCGGTATATAAGTACATTGTATATCAGAAGCTTATAGCTAACAGAAAGAATGAAAATGCAGTTCTGATATCCAAAGTCAAAGAAGCATACCGAGAAGTAAAGGCATATAACACATCGTTAGGTTCTAACAGACCGGCACCGGGGTATGGAAGCACGTCTAATAGGGGAATAGCTTATAGATTGTACTTTGATGTCAATGGGAAAGATGTTGAACTTGATGTAGATGAGAAGACATTTGATAACATTAAAGAAGGAGATAAAGGAGTATTAGATTATAAAGGTTGTGAGTTTTATTCATTTACGAAAGAATAGAGCTTTTAGGAGATGTTGATGTCATCAATGAAAAGGAGGATTTTTATGGGGAAAGCTAAAAGCGGTAAGAGCAATATTTTAAAGATTGTATCTATTGTGGCAGCGATATTAGTGGCAGTTGGTATAATAGCTGTATTTGTAGCACCATTGATACCTGTAAGGAAGGTAGATGAAAGTGCGTACAAGAAGCTGGATAACAACGATGTATATGAGCGTGCATACAATATATATGGCGTACAGATATATAAGGACAGGGATAAGGCACTTGCACAGTTTAAGGCAGATTATAATGATGCTTTAGTGTATTTGAACGAAAAGCTTGTTCTGGGTGAGTTTAACACAAGCTATGATATGCTTTCACAGTATGGCGAGAATGGATGGCAGTATACATTTTCGGCTGATGAGAAGAGAGAGCTTGGGGAAGAAAAGGTCAATGAACTTAAGCAGAAGATGGCAGGAATTTCAGCATTTTGTGATATGTATGAGAATACAAACTGGCGTTATTATGTCGGACTGCAATAAGCAAAACTTAAGCTATAGATATTTTAGATGTAAATAGTCTTTTTTTGTTTCATATAGTCTTTTTTTGTAAGGTATATTGTTATTGAATTAATGACGTGATAAATTATACCTATATAATTAAATATTCGTATTGTTATGAACATAATTTCACACAATATAAAAGCAGAGTAGAATAGATAGACAGGGGTAGATTGTGATGAATATAGCTATATGTGATAATGAGGAGATGTTCGTGAAGAATATAAGTGGGCTTTTAGAAGAATATCTTAATGAGAATAAATTGCAATATAGTATAGATATGTACAGTTCTGGCAGTGAGCTGATTGGTTTAAAAGATAAGATAGTGAATTACGACATAGTATTTCTGGATATTAATATGACAGGAATAGATAATATTAAAGTAGCTGAATGGATAAGAATGTATTCGGATAGAGTTATAATAATATCTATAACCTCAATGTCAGATTATAATATGCAGGGTTATAAGTATGATGTGTTCAGATATTTATTGAAGGATAGTATGGATTTAAAAGGTTCAATCTATGAATGTATGAACGCAATATTATATAAGCTGAATTACATTAATTCAGATAAGAGAATTATCAGTTGTGACTCTGGTAGAAAAGAGGTTGATGTCAGTAAGATTATCTATATAGAAAGCAGTGGCCATAAAGTTACATATCATATACACGGTAAGGAATTTGGTGATTATGTTGTCAAGAGCAAGCTTGATGACATAGAGAATGAATTAAAGGAATATAAGTATCTTTTAAGGGTACATCAAAGCTATATAGTTAATATGATGTATGTTAATAACATCAGCAGTTATCGTGTGTACCTAAAGAATGGCATGGATTTGGGAGTTCCGAAATCACGATATAAAGAAGTTAAGAAGAGAATACTGGAATTTAAAGAAAATAATTAGCGGTTAAAAGTTTAAGCGAGAATATTACTTGATAATGAAATAGTGGTATTTAATATCAGATATATATTGGTCATTATAGATGACTATATATATCTGATTTTTTTGTGGTTAAATTATTCTAATAAAATGTAATAGTAAATATAGTCGTTTTTTGTCTGCTATAGTCGTTTTTTGCAAATAGGGTTGTATGAAGTGAAATAATGTGATAATTTTGGGATATAGAAGCGATGTGTGTGAGAAACGGAAGATAATAGATTAGTTGAGAGATAATAACAAGACGGAAGATGAGTCGGAAAAGGAGCAGCTTATGAAGAAATTAACATTAATAGCAGATGTATTATTAATAAGTTTATCAGCAGGTTTATTTTTGCCAAATTCTACAATCAATATGGCAAAGTATCAAAGTGATAATAATAAGAGCTTGATAACAGAGAAAGATAATATTACACCAGAGGAAGTTATGGATAATCAGATACCTGATGAGCTTTATGATGTAGGTAACGAAGACCAATGGTATATAAGTCAGGCTGTTCGCAGAGCAGTTGATAAAGAAGAAGCAGATAATAATGCAGAATTATTTAGAAAAGATGATACATCAATAGTAAATTGCAGAGAGATAAAAGACAAAGAAGACAATATATTAAGATACATATATAAATACAGTGATGGTGGATACTGTATTAGCGGCAGTGATATAGGGTACAGGAGTGCATCATATACGCAGCTTAAATATGAATATTATATTCCAACACAATATGGAATTAAGATGAGTGATGAAAGCTGGTATCAGTTAGATGAACTTGATGATTTATCAAAGGAAGATTGTTTGGCAGATGTTAGTAATATTCTTGCAGAATTAGAAATTGAAGTATGCGATGAGCCAGATATATATGTTATAGATGTTGATAGTCAAAAGAAAGTTAAAGCTAAATTACAATTGACAAGTGAATTAGACGATTGGACTAAAGATGATGAATGTTATTGTATGATATTTAAAAGAAAGCTTGATAACCAGACAATGTCAGATGTGGCATTTGATAATATTTTAAAGAGTGGTGTACCAACACAGGTTAAAGTTATATATGGAAAGCAGGGACTTATCTATCTTGATACATCTTATCAATATGATTTTATTACAAAGGAAGATGTTAAGGATAAAGTTATAAGTTATGATACTGCTGTAAATATTGCAATGACAAAGTATGATTATGTGTCAGAACAGAATATTATTCGGGCAGAATTACAATATATACCTCAGGTAACAGGTGGCGATGGCATAGATTACAATACCAGATATGAGATAGCTCCATATTGGGTGATTGTTATTGAAATACCATCTGTTATAGGAGAAAATGCATCAAAGAACGAAATTATATTTGTTAATGCGATAGATAAAACTGTGTATAAGGATACATTTTCAAATGTTATAAGGTGATGTATTAGGGGTGAAATGTTTATACCGTATTGTCATATCTAGTTAGAGGCTAGTGATAGTATATTGGGAATTGTATTCTTTTATACGAGATACAGATATAATGCAATTAATGGGGAATTCCTAAATATTGCTATTATATATCAAAATGCTATGAGAGGGGTGAATAAAGAAATAGAAATGTAGAAGGGTATTGCACAATTGCATGTGCAATCAATTGTAACTTGCCTATTTTAGGTTATGATGAGGGATAGGTGTAACTAAATTTATAGAAATTGGAGGTATTAGAATGGTTAAGAACAAGTTAGTTAGAAATGCAGTTGCAGTTGTAGTTGCATTAGGGGTAATTGGAACAATTCCAGTATTTGCAGAAAGTTATGATATGGAAGATGGACACGCTTATAATAATGCGACAAGTTCAGGAGGCATAAAGTGTTGCGATGCCGGAACTATTAATGATAGGAGTGGGGAATATGCTTCTTTGTATTTGCGTACAACATATCAGGATGGACAAGAGTCCGATTATTGGTCAGGAGTGGTACAGGGGTCGGTACACGAAAATACTGGCTGGGATTGGGCAGAAGATTATTATAGTATACATCGTTTGCACAGAACAAGTTCAGGGGAAGCAAGAGATAGAGTCGAATTATCTTCTTGCTGGTAATTAAATGAAAATATGACTTAGCTTCAATAAATAATGTATTGAAGCTAAGTTATACCTATATAAGGGAGGGGGTGGAGCTTATGAAAAAAGTATATATTATATTACTGCTTCTGGTAATGACGATAAGTGCTGGTTGTGGAACAGGAACAACATCATCTCATAATACAGAGGCAGATATAGAATTAGATAAGCCAAGTGTAACAATAACGGAAAATAATACATTGGGTAAAGATGTATCTGATATTGAGAGCGAAAAGAATTCATCAGACAACAGTGACGATAGGATTATAGATAGTGGATTTTGGGTAAATGAGTTAAAGACAGATAATGGAATGGTGTGGAAATATACTCCATTAATTAGTCCCAAAGTTGCTGGGGTATTTGATTGTGAAGATGACGCTAAATTTGTATTTTCATATGAATATTCTGGATATAATCGTCCAGATGGCACAAAGACAGCAACATTAAAGAGTTATGGATGTCAATTTATATATGTGAGCAATCCAATGTTGGGATATAATGCTGATGAAGAGGTATATCCAACACAGGAAAAGCAGATTAAAGAAACCTTTTCATTAACAGCTAATAATGGAATTAACAAATTGGGTATATATGATGTGGGATGTATAACTTTTGCGTTGTATAAAGATTTATATCCCGAATATCCAGAGATGAAACTGCAAGTGTACGGAATACCTAATAATCTGATAGAGCAGAGGTTTGGCGATATAACTAAATGCGATGGAAGAGCATATAAGGATTTTTTGGTGAAAGACTGTCCAAATGAAGATTTTGTAAGTTGTGTATATTTAGGAGAAAAATATATAACAGATACAAGTATATTTTATATAGATTATAAGAAGATGGCAGAGGAGAATGATTGTGGTCAGTTTTTACTTGTGTTAAAAGTATCTAAAACAACAGGGTTTGCTTACCTTATGAATGGTGATAATTGCTACAATATATCTGATAATGAAAAGTATCAGGTGTGGAAACAGGAACATATAGGGCAGTTCATAGGGGAGTGAGAAATATGAGAATTAGATATATATTAAAGCTTATGCTTGATGATATTTTTCAAAAAAAGATAATGATTATACTGCTTCTTGCTATGAGTTCAATATCTATATATATGACTGATGTTATAGCAACAAGATATTTTTCTAATCAGCATAGAATTAATTCAATGAGTTCGATGTTTGCGGTAAATCCGGATAAGGTTAACTATGTAAAATATCTTAATCTAATGAGTCCTGAATATACTCCTCAGATAGGTGATGAGCTTATACAATATATTCGTAATTATCAAGGTGTTGTTGCTTGTGGAAGATTTAATAACAATAAAATGATACTTAATGGTGAACTTGTAAAGACACTTGTTATAGAAAAAGATATTGCTAATATGGGTAATCTGCTGTTGGATAACGATAATCTGAAAAGCAAAAAAAATGGTAGTGAGAATATGGCATATGTGGGCTATAGTTATAGGAATGAGTATAAAACAGGAATTCAATTTAATTATTATGAGGAAAATGAGAAATCAAGTTGCGAGATTGCAGGTTATTTAAAAAAGGGAGCATCGTGGCCTTTAAAGGGAAAGTTATTTGGCGGTGTTAGTGATATAGACTCATATAATCTTGATAATACGATTGTTGTGATAACTCCCAATTATGAATATTTTGATAATATAGGAGGTATGCCGGATACACCATATTATATAGTTGATGATGAGGCAGTGGCAGATAAACTTAAGATGGACATTGTTGAATGGGCGGCAGAGCGTAATCTTGGAGTAAGTGTGATTAATGAGGCAGAGGAAATAGCAAATGAAAAAGAATTAAGAAATATAACAGCGGACAGCTCATTTAGTGCAGAAGTTTTGCTGTTTCTGCTTGCATTAATATCAATGTCTTCTGCGGCAATAGTTTCGTGTCTTTTGAATAGACAACATATGGGAATTATGGTTGCTTGTGGAGTTAGCAAGCGAAGTATTATGGCAATTAATTATATGGAAAATGTCTTTGTAGTGTTAATTCCAGAAATAATTATATGGCTTATATGTCAGAAAAATATATTTGGAAAAGTATTTATGAATAACATTTCAGAGCTGGATATGATTAAATATGGTGACTGGTTTAGTCATTGTGTCGCTGTTCCAATAATGTATCTGGCAGAACTTGTGATTGTTACTGTTATAGCTGGTATTGTGCCTATGTTTATAATATCACGAATGAAAGTGGCAGAAGTTATCAAACCAGTAGATTAATTATAGAAAATACCGGGTGTGCAGATTGATGGTGAAAGCTGTTAAATCAGTAGGTTAGTGACAGAGGTTTTCAAAATATAAGATTAGCGGTGGAGAAGTTATTGAACAGCATATTCAGGGGGCATTTGAATGGGAAAAATATTTAATAAAATATTCAGATACAGGCTTGTTTCGATATATTTCATATTAAGTCAGCTTGTTATTTTAACAGCAATATTTGGAGTGCTTAATACGATTAATAAAGCTTATGCAAAAGAAAATGACAGGCTTAAGGCTCTGGCTAAGAATAGGATAGAGCTGAATATAGATACATTTGCAAAGAAAGATATATTATCATATGCGGCAGTAAATGTAGATGTAGGAAATGTGTTAGCACAAGGACGTATGTCGGTAGAAGTGGCACAAATTGGAAGTACGAACCGTTGTGAAGTGCTTTTGGCAGTTAATGAGTCAACCCCTTATCCTATGATTAGAGGACATATACCCGATAAAGAAACGGATAATGGCAGAAATTGTGTGGCATTAGGACGTGATAAATACAGATATGTATATAATAGGGATGGCAAGGATTATATAACACTTGGTCAGGAGGAATATGAGGTTGTAGGTGTTATAGGAAGTCCGGTATCTGATTATTGGGACTATAAGATTGTACTTAATATAGATTGTATGAGTGATAGTCTTAAGCAGTCATTTAGTTCACTGTCTAATATATCTTTGACAGTATATAGTAATAAGGAAGATATTATGGAAATTTATAATAAAGTATATTCAAATGTAGTCAATGTTGATAATACCTGTAATATAGTGTCATATAGCAAGAAAGATACGGGCGAAAGCACAGTGAGTGAAACTCTTCAGAAAGAAAATATTAAAACTAATGTTATGGTATATGCTTTTTGCCTTATTAACAGCATAATTATATCAATATTCTGGACGGTACAGAGAAAGAAAGAGCTTGCAATAAAACGTGTATTTGGATTTAGTAATATAAGAATGATAGCCGATATTGCAGTTAATCTGTTACTGCTAATGATAATTACTGTAATAATGTATTTTGTAGGATATGTGTTATATAGCTTTATAAGGTATTCAACAATTCAGGGTATGGGATTGTGGAGTGTCAAATTAATATTATTAGCAGTTGGTTTATTTCTGATAACACTTGTTATTGCGATGATATATCCAGTTGTAGATATATATAGGGGGCAGGCATATGATAAGATTAGATAAAATAACAAAAATATATGATGCAAAGGTTGAAAATAAAAAAGCGTTAGATGAGGTATCATTAACTATAGATAATGGGGAGTTTGTAGCTATTATGGGACCATCAGGGAGTGGTAAAAGTACACTTCTTAACATAATAGGCTGTATGGATAGTGTTACAGACGGAAGTTATTATGTTGATGACATAGAAGTGTCACGATTGAATAAATTGGACATACATAGATTTAGAAAGAAGAATATAGGATTTGTATTTCAACATTTTGCATTAATGGATTATTATACAGCTTATGAGAATATTGAGCTGCCGTTGCTGGCTAACAATATAAGACGAAAAGATAGAAAAAGAATAATTAATGAACAATTGAAAAAGTTGAATATTGTGGAAGAAAAAGATAAATTGCCAAAGAAAATGTCGGGAGGACAGCAACAGCGCGTGGCAATAGCACGCGCACTTGTAACTAATGCAGATATTATTCTTGCTGATGAACCGACTGGTGCATTAGACCAGAGCACCGGACAAGAAGTCATTAATATTTTAAGAGAAATTAATAATCAGGGTAAAACGGTTGTTCTTGTTACGCACGATATCAATATCGCCAGCAGCACTAACAGAATTATTAATATATGTGACGGAAAGATTATAAGTGATGAAATGGTATAATTGACTAAAGAGTTGCCTTGCAACTCTTTTTTATTTGTGTAAAATGTGGTATTCTATTATTTATTAAGATAATTTATCAAATAAAATATGAATTTTAGCCGTAGAACATATGTAGTATTTTAAAGAAAGCTAGTACATATATTTATTCAATAATGGAAGGGAAAATGCTATGCCAGTAACAGAATATTTAATAAGAAATGCCGAGTTATACCCCGATGAAGTTGCCTTGGTTGAACTAAATCCAGATGAGAAAGATACAAGGAGAACAACTTGGAAAGAATTTGATTTAATACAGCCAAGTGCCAATATGCCATATAGGCGTGAGATTACATGGAGCGTATTTAATGAGAAAGCCAATAGGTTTGCCAATATGCTTATAAGCCGTGGAGTTAAGAAAGGGGATAAGGTTGCTATTCTTATGTATAACTGCCTGGAATGGCTGCCAATATATTTTGGTGTATTAAAGACAGGTGCAATAGCAGTGCCATTTAATTTCAGATATGACTCAGATGAGATATACTATTGCGCTGAACTTGCACAGGTAGATGTCATTGTATTTGGCTTTGCATTCATTGGAAGAATAGAGGTTAATGCTGAGAGATTATTAAGAGGAAGACTTCTTATATATGTAGGAGACAACTGTCCAAGCTTTGCAGAAAGCTATCACGAGCTTGTTGCTGATTGTTCAAGTAAAGAGCCAGATGTTAAGATAACAGAAGATGATTATGGTGCGATATATTTTTCATCAGGAACAACAGGATTTCCCAAGGCAATACTTCATAAGCACCAGAGCCTTACACAGGCGGCTATTATGGAACAGAAGCACCATTCTACTGGCAGAGATGATATATTTTTATGTATACCACCACTTTATCATACAGGAGCAAAGTTCCACTGGATGGGAAGCCTTGTTGCAGGAAGTAAGGCGGTTCTTCTTAAAGGAACGAAGCCGGAACAGATATTGTCAGCAGTATCAAGTGAACACTGCACTATAGTATGGCTGTTAGTGCCTTGGGCGCAGGATATTCTTGATGCATTGGATTCAGGAAAGATTAAGTTATCAGATTACAATTTATCGCAGTGGCGTCTTATGCACATAGGTGCTCAGCCGGTGCCACCATCACTTATTAAGAGGTGGAAGGAATATTTTCCTAATCATCAATATGACACTAACTATGGTTTGTCAGAGTCAACAGGACCGGGTTGTGTTCATCTTGGTGTTGAGAACATACATAAAGTTGGAGCAATTGGAATTCCGGGTTATGGCTGGGAATGTAAGATTGTTGATGAAAATGATAACGAAGTCTGTCAAGGTGATGTAGGCGAGCTTTGTGTTAAAGGACCGGGAGTTATGACTTGTTACTATAGAAATGAGGCTGCTACAAAGGAAGTATTAAAGGACGGATGGCTGTATACAGGAGATATGGCTATGCAGGATGAAGATGGTTTCTATTTCCTTGTAGACCGAAAGAAAGATGTAATTGTGTCCGGTGGCGAGAATATTTACCCTGTGCAGATAGAAGATTTCTTAAGAAGATTTCACAAGATAAAGGATGCAGCGGTAATTGGTCTTCCTGACAGGCGTCTGGGCGAGAAGACAGCAGCAATTATAGAGATTAAAGACGGAGTCAGTTGTACAGAGGAAGAAATCGAAAAGTTCTGTCTTGAGCTTCCACGTTATAAAAGACCTAAGCAGATAATATTTGCTGAGATACCACGAAATGCGACAGGAAAGATAGAGAAACCAAAGCTTCGTAAAATATATGGAGCAGATAAGCTTGTTGCGATGGAGAACAAAGCATAATTGTGATTATAGATTAATATGCAATACAGATATTATTATAGATAATGGAAGGAAAAGGTATGAAAGAGTTAATGTTAGGCAACAAAGCGGTTGCCAGAGGGTTATATGAAGCAGGCTGTAAGGTTATATCAAGTTATCCGGGAACTCCTAGTACAGAGATTACAGAGGAGGCGGCAGTTTACAATGAGATATATTGTGAATGGGCACCTAATGAAAAGGTTGCATTAGAGGTGGCTCACGGAGCAACACTTGGTGGTGTAAGAGCGGCGTGTGCTATGAAGCACGTAGGCTTAAATGTTGCGGCAGACCCATTATTTACAATATCCTATCAGGGGCTTAATGCAGGACTTGTAGTGTGTGTTGCAGATGACCCAGGAATGCATTCATCACAGAATGAGCAGGATTCAAGGCATTATGCAATTGCGGCGAAGCTTCCAATGCTTGAGCCATCAGACTCAGAGGAGTCGAGAGTATTTGCTAAGAAAGCATTTGAGATGTCCGAAAAGTTCAATACACCAGTCCTTTTAAAAATGGTCACGAGAGTAGCCCATTCACAGAGCATAGTTGATACAGAGGAAAGAGTTGAGCCAGATAGAGTTCCTTATGTAAAAGACCCAGCTAAAGTAATGATGACACTTAACTCAAGAAATGCTCATATAAGGGTTGAGGAGAGAACTAAGGCATTGATAGAATATGCTGAAAGCACAGAACTTAACAGAGTTGAGATGGGTGAGGATACAAGTGTGGGAATTATCACAGACTCTACTTCATACCAGTATGCAAGGGAAGTATTAGGTGATAAAGTTAGCATATTAAAGCTTGGAATGATTAATCCACTCCCAGAAAAGCTTATAAAAGACTTTGCACAGAAGGTAGATAAGGTTATTGTTCTTGAAGAGTTAGACCCTATAATTGAAAATCACTGCAAACAGCTTGGAATTAAGGTGGCTGGTAAGGATACATTTCCTATATGCGGCGAGTTCTCCCAGAACCTTGTAAGAAAATGTCTTGGTATGAAAGAACCAGAGCATATTACTATAGAAGAAAATGTTCCAGCACGTCCTCCAGTTATGTGTGCAGGCTGTCCACATAGAGGAATATTCTACATTTTAAAGAAGAAAAAATGTATGGTATATGGTGATATTGGCTGTTATACATTGGGCGCAGTTGCACCGCTTAATGCAATGGATTTGAATGTCTGTATGGGAGCTTCCTGTTCAGGACTTCACGGCTTTAATAAAGCTATAGGTGAGGAAGCAGAGAGTAACAGCGTAGGTGTTATCGGAGATTCAACATTTATTCATTCAGGAATGACAGGTATAACAGACATTTCTTATAATATGAGTAATTCGACAGTGATTATCCTTGATAATTCTATTACAGGAATGACAGGACACCAGCAAAATCCAACTACAGGAAAGAACCTTCGTGGTGAACCAGCAGGAAAGGTTGATCTTGAAGCATTATGCAGGGCATTGGGCTTTAACAGAGTAAGGATTGTAGACCCATATGACCTTAAGGCAGTTGAGGAAGCTGTTACAGAGGAGCTTGCAGCTAAAGAACCATCTATTATTATAAGCCGCAGACCTTGCGTTATGATTAAAGGAACAGTACATAAACCACCAATCAGTGTAGATGAAAGCAAATGTGTTGGCTGTAAACAGTGTATGAGCATAGGCTGTCCAGCAATTGCAGTTAAAGATAAGAAAGCACATATTGACCCTACACTCTGCATAGGCTGTAAAGTATGTTCACAGATGTGTAAGTTCGAGGCAATATAATGTTGTAAGGCGATGTATATTAGGTGTTAATGGAATAGAAAAAAGTATTAGATGTCCGATTTGTTCAAATTAGATTTGCTTGATGTGAAATTAGGCAGGGCATCTGATAATGTCGGAAATGAGGAATATGTATGAGTAATTCAGTTAAGAATATTATGATTGTTGGTGTTGGCGGACAGGGAACACTTCTGGCAAGTAAACTGCTTGGTTATGTTCTTATGCAGCAGGGATATGATGTTAAAGTGTCAGAGGTACACGGAATGAGCCAGCGAGGCGGAAGTGTTGTTACTTATGTAAGATTTGGAGATAAGGTATATTCTCCAGTTATTGATAAAGGTGAGGCTGATTATATTCTTTCATTTGAGAAGCTTGAAGCGTTAAGATGGATTGAATATTTAAAGATTGGCGGACAGATAATAACTAACACGCAGGAAGTTGACCCAATGCCGGTAATTACAGGTGCTATGCAGTATCCAGATAATATTATTGAAAAGCTTGAGAGTGCAGGTGCAAAGGTCGATGCTAAAGATTTCTTATCAATAGCAGAAGAAGCAGGGTCGGCCAAAGCGGTTAATATTGTACTTATGGGAAGATTATCAGATTATTTCAAAGACATTCCATATGAGGTGTGGGATAAAGCAATAGATGAGATAGTCCCAGAGAAATACAGAGAGCTTAATCATAAGGCATTGAAGCTTGGCAGAGGCTGAGTAAATGTAAAATAATAAAGGTAAAATGGATATACATTTGTGATATTATGGTATCATATGTATATCCATTTTGTAATATTAGTGGCAGGAGTTATTATATAGAATTAAAGAGGCTTATATGTTTAATCTAGAAGAAGAATTAAAGAAGCTCCCAGATAAGCCGGGAGTGTATATTATGCACGATAAACACGACACAATTATATATGTCGGCAAGGCTAAGATATTAAAAAATCGTGTAAGACAATATTTTCAGAGTAATAAAAATCATTCGGCAAAAGTTGTCCAGATGGTTTCACATATTGCATATTTTGAGTATATCGTGACAGATTCTGAGCTTGAAGCACTGGTGCTTGAATGTAATCTTATAAAGGAACACAGACCAAAATATAACACGATGTTAAAGGACGACAAGAGTTATCCTTTTATTAAGGTTACTATTGGAGAGGAATTTCCAAGAGTGTTATTCTCAAGAACAATGAAGCACGGAACTGGCAAATTCTTTGGACCGTACACATCAGCAGGTGCTGTCAAGGAGACAATTGAACTGCTCTGTAAGCTTTACAAGGTAAGAACGTGCAACAGGAGACTTCCTAAAGATATAGGCAAGGACAGACCATGCCTTAATTACCATATCGGACAGTGCAATGCACCTTGTCAGGGTTATGTGAACAAAGATGAATATAAAAAAAATATAGATAAAGTAATAAGCTTCCTTAATGGTAATTATTCTGAGATTATTAATGAGCTGACGAATAAAATGCAGGATTGTTCCGAGCGTATGGAATATGAGGAAGCCGCTAGATACAGGGATTTGTTAATCAGCGTTAAGCAGATCGCACAGAAGCAGAAGATAACAGCAGATGATGCAACAGACAGAGATGTAATTGCGTGCGCTATGGACGCGGAAGATGCAGTTGTACAGGTATTCTTTATAAGACAGGGCAAGCTTCTTGGACGTGAGCATTTCCATATGAAGGTTGCAACGAATGACAGCAGAAGCGGCATTTTGTCAGAATTTATGAAGCAGTATTATGGTGGAACACCATATATTCCCAATGTGATAATGACACAGGAGGAGATTGAGGATGCTGGTACAATCGCCGACTGGCTTTCAAGCAGGAAGAAGCGGAAAGTTACAATTATCACGCCAAAGAAGGGCGATAAGGAGAAAATGGTTGAACTTGCCCATAAGAATGCACTTATGGTATTAACTAAAGATGCAGAGAAGATTAAGCTTGAGGAGAAAAGGACAACAGGTGCTATGAAGCAGATAGCAGACTGGCTTGGGCTTGCTTCGATAAGGCGTGCAGAGGCTTATGATATATCTAATACAAGTGGTGTTGAGTCAGTTGGTTCAATGGTTGTATTTGAGGACGGAAGACCTAAGAAAAATGATTATAGAAAGTTCAAGATTAAGACGGTCAAAGGGCCTGATGATTATAAGAGTATGAGAGAAGTACTTACAAGACGTTTTACAAGAGGAATGAGAGAGCGTGCAGGTGAGGAAGAGACAAGGGGTTTTGCTGTGTACCCGGACCTTATAATGATGGATGGTGGACGAGGACAGGTGAACATTGCACTGGAGGTTCTTGATGAACTTCATATTAATATTCCTGTATGCGGTATGGTTAAGGACGATAACCATAACACAAGGGGACTTTACTATAATAATGTAGAAATTCCAATAGACAGGCATAGTGAAGGTTTTAAGCTTATAACAAGGGTTCAGGATGAGGCACATAGATTTGCGATAGAATACCACAGGTCATTAAGAAGCAAGAAGCAGGTAAGCTCAGTTCTTGATGAGATTGAAGGAATCGGACCAGCAAGAAGAAAAGCGTTGATGAAACATTTTCTTGATATTGACAAAATCCGTAATGCCAATGTAAGTGAGCTTATGGAGGCAGAAGGAATTACAGAAAATGTAGCGCAGAACATATACAAATATTTTCATTGATGTGTTATTTTAATGTCTTTCAATATTAATTGCACTGTGTTAAACTATTAATAATAGATAGTCAGAAGATATATAGTCTTAAGTAAGGCAATGAAATATAAAATGTGGCATAATTGCGCAGGATTGGAGTAGATATGAACGGAAAAGAAAGAGTTAATTTATTCAAGGTAATCGAGAAGATGAATCTTGTTAATCTTACACCTGATATTGATGTTAAGGGAATATGGATTCACGTTCCAGAATTTAACAGGCCAGCGTTACAGCTCACCGGATTTTATGACCAGTTCGATAATGACAGAATACAGATTATAGGTAATGTAGAATATGCTTATCTTAAGAGCCTTTCAGAAACAGAGCGTTATGAAAGATATATGCAGTTGTTATCAAGCAATATTCCCTGCCTTATCTTCTGTAGGAATTTAGAGCCGGAGGCAGAGATTATAGAGCTTGCAAAGAAATATCAGATTCCAATATTAAAGTCTGCTGAGTCAACATCTTCATTTTCAGCAGAAGTTATAAGATGGCTTAAAGTACAGCTTGCACCTTGTATAGTAATACACGGTGTATTAGTTGATGTATATGGCGAAGGTGTGCTTATTACAGGTGAGAGTGGTATAGGTAAGAGTGAAGCAGCACTTGAGCTTATAAAGAGAGGCCACCGTCTTGTAACAGATGATGCTGTCGAGATTAGAAAAGTAAGTGATGAAACATTAGTTGGTTCAGCACCCGGAGTTACTAAGTATTTCATAGAGTTAAGAGGTATTGGTATTATTGATGTAAAGACACTTTTCGGTGTAGAGAGTGTTAAGGAAACTCAGGAGATTGATATGGTTATCAAGCTTGAGGACTGGAATAAGGACAAGGAGTATGACAGACTTGGACTCGAAGAAGAATACACAGAATATCTTGGCAATAAAGTAGTGTGTCATTCGCTTCCAATAAGACCAGGACGTAATCTTGCAGTAATAGTTGAGGCTGCGGCTGTAAACCACAGACAGAAGAAGATGGGTTACAATGCGGCTAAGGAGTTATATAGAAGAGTACAAGAGAACCTTATGAGGGGTGATGATGAAGATGAGTTTATTTAAGGATATAGTTCTTGGCATTGATATAGGTGGAACAACCTGCAAATGCGGCGTGTTCACAACAGATGGCACGCTTGTATACAAGGATGAGATACCAACAAGGAAAGATGAGGGCGGAAGTCTTATTTTATCAGATATTAAAGAACATATTCCAGAGCTTGTGAAAGCGGCGGGACGAAGCTGTGATGAGATTAAAGGTGTTGGAATAGGTGTTCCAGGTGCAGTAAGAGAAGATGGAACAGTCAACAAATGTGTTAATCTTGGCTGGGGTGTATTTAACGTTGCACAGACTTTTAAAGATATGACAGGCTATGAAGTTAAAGTTGGCAATGATGCCAATATGGCGGCACTTGGTGAATACTGGATGGGAAGTGCAAAAGCATATTCAAGCGTTGTATTAGTTACAATAGGAACAGGTGTTGGCGGCGGAGTTATAATTGATGGTAAGCCAATATGCGGATACAATGGTGCTGCGGCAGAGATAGGACATCTGCCTATAGTAGAGGAGGAGACAGAATACTGTAACTGCGGTAATAAGGGCTGTCTTGAGCAGGTGGCATCAGCAACAGGCATAGTCAGAACAGCGACAAGAATGTTAAATGCAACCGATGAGCCATCGGCACTTAGAGCACTTCCTTATATATCTGCTAAGGCAGTATTTGATGAAGCTAAAGCAGGAGATTCGTGTGCCATAAAGGTTGTTGATTATGTATGCAGATATTTAGGAAAAGGCATTGCCTGTGCTTCTGCTATGACTGATACAGAGGTTATATGTATTGGCGGAGGAGTATCAGCGGCAGGTGATTATCTTATAGAAAGAGTTGCTAAGTATTATAAAGAATACGCATTTCACGCATGCAAGAATACTAAGATAGTCAGGGCTGAACTTGGTAATGATGCAGGTATGTATGGAGCTGCCAAGCTGGCATTAGGTTAATATAAAAGATTGGAGAGTAAGAAGCTTATGGATAACAATGAGCTGTTAGATAATCTTAAATTAATTGTGGGTGACACACAGGTAAGAACTGGTGAACCTATGAATATTCATACTACATTTAGAATCGGAGGCTGTGCAGATTATTATGTACAGCCATCTTCTATTGAGGAGTTACAATCATTAATTCGGTTTTTGAATAAATCGGACATAGAATACTGCGTTATAGGTAACGGAAGCAACCTTTTAGTATCAGATAAAGGAATAAGAGGAGTTGTAATACAGCTTTCAGATACATTTGACGAGGTAGAATATATTGATGATGTTACTGTAAAGGTTATGTCAGGAATGATGTTGTCAAGACTTGGTAACAAGCTGGCAGATAAGGGACTTGCAGGCTTTGAATTCGCAACGGGAATACCGGGAAGCGTAGGCGGTGCAGTTAGAATGAATGCAGGTGCATATGGTGGAGAGATTAAAGACATAATAGTTAGTGCCGATGTACTCGACCGAAGCGGCAGGCTTATAAGCCTTAGCAGGGACGAACTTGAGTTAGGTTATAGAACAAGCTGTATAGCGGCTATGGATTATATAGTTGTCAGTGCTGTGTTCAGATTACAGAAAGGTGATACTGACACAATCAAGGCACTTATAAAGGAACTTGCTGTTAAGAGAAGAGCTAAGCAGCCTTTGGAATATCCTAGTGCAGGAAGTACATTTAAACGTCCACAAGGCTTCTTTGCAGCTAAGCTTATAGAAGATGCAGGACTTAAAGGAGTGTCAGTTGGCGGAGCAATGGTTTCAGAGAAACATTCTGGTTTTGTTGTTAATGCAGGCAATGCAACAGCAAAGGATGTGTGTATGCTTACTGATATGGTTAAGGATAAAGTTAAACAGCAGTCAGGTGTAGATCTTGAACTGGAGGTTATAAAGCTCGGAGATTTTAGTTAAATGCCGTGGAGGAACTTATGAAGATAGTTATTGTAACGGGAATGTCAGGTGCAGGTAAATCAACAGCATTAAATATGCTTGAAGATGAGGGATATTATTGTGTTGATAATATGCCTATATCGCTTATACCTAAATTTGCGGAGCTGGCAGACTGTCAGGAACAGGATAACGGATATAATAATATAGCATTAGGCGTTGATATAAGAAGCGGACATTCTCTTGCAGAGTTCGAGTCCGTACTTGATTATATGAAAAAACGCCAGTATAACTATAAAATATTATTCCTTGAATCTAGTGACGAAGTGCTTGTAAAGCGTTATAAAGAAACGAGAAGGACACATCCGCTTGCAAAGGACGGACGAGTTGACAGAGGTATTGAGCTTGAGAGGAAACAGTTAAAGTTCCTTAAGCAGAGGGCAGATTATATTGTTGATACAAGTACGCTTCTTACAAGAGAATTAAAGCAGGAGTTACAGAAGATAATTCTTGAACGTAAGGAGTATAACAATTTATTTGTAACTGTGCTGTCATTTGGCTTTAAATACGGAATACCAGTAGATGCAGATATTGTATTTGATGTAAGATTTCTGCCTAATCCGTATTATGTTGAAGAATTAAGGCCGCTTACAGGCAATGACAAACCAATACAGTCATTTGTAATGAAAGCACCAGAGGCGAAAGAATTTCTTAATAAGGTAGATGATCTTATACAATTTCTTCTTCCTAACTATGTAAAAGAGGGCAAGTCAAGCCTTGTTATAGCGGTTGGCTGTACAGGAGGAAAGCACCGTTCAGTAACACTTGCCAATGAGCTGGCGGCAAGAATAGCAAGTACACCATATGGCTGTAAAGCTGAACATCGCGATATAGACAAAGATGCTAAGAGAAAGGGAGATAAGTAATGTCGTTTTCTTCAGATGTTAAAGAAGAATTAAGCACCAGAATAGATATGGCAAGGCACTGCCAGATAGCTGAATTTGCTGCGATAATGGGAATGTCAGGACGTATCAGGAGAGCATCGGGCAAAAGAATGCAGATAGAGATGTCTACTGAGAACGAGATTGCAAGATATAAGTTTATAGTATTATTAGAGCAGATATTTGATATTGATACAGGCGATATAATATATGTTTCAAAGAGCAGCCGTGACACAACAATCAGAATAGAAAATCAGGAATATGTCGCTAAAATATTGCAGACACTTAAATGGGCTGATGAATCATTTGATAATATTGAACCTGTATTTGTTGACACAAGAATAGTGCAGAAGGACTGCTGTAAGAAAGCATTTATCAGAGGTGCATTTATAGCGGCAGGGTCTATAAGCGACCCTAATAAATTCTATCATTATGAAATAGTATGCGACTATGAAGAAGATGCACAGTGCCTGTGTGATATGCTTATATTCTTCGGGCTTGATGCTAAGATTACAGTCCGCAAGAATGATTATATAGTATATATGAAGGAAGGCAGTAATATAACAGATGTGCTTAATCTTATGGGAGCATATGTTTCGCAGATGAATCTCTACAATGTTATGATTCTTAAAGAAATGCGTAATGACGTGAACCGTAAGGTTAACTGCGAAACTGCGAACCTTAACAAGACGGTTGCCGCTGCGGTAAAGCAGACTAAGGACATAATATATATAAGGGATACAGTTGGTCTTGGAAGCCTTAAGGACAGCTTAAGACAGGTTGCCGAGGTAAGGCTTGAACACGAGGATATGAACCTTAAAGATATAGGTGCATTGTTAGACCCGCCTGTTGGCAAGTCGGGTGTCAATCACAGACTCAGAAAGATAAGCGAATACGCAGAACAGTTAAGACTTGAAAGAGGGGATTGACAACAAGCGTATAATAAAAATTAGGTAAGGTAAATTATTAGTTAAATGTATAGACAGAATGGAGGATAATATGACAAAAGTAGATATTATATCAGGATTTTTGGGAGCAGGTAAGACTACTCTTATTGCAAAGCTTTTAAAAGAAGGACTTGCTGGTGAGCAGGTTGTGCTTATAGAAAATGAATTTGGCGAGATAGGTATTGATGGAGGTTTCTTAAAGGAGTCAGGCGTTGAAATCAGAGAGATGAATTCAGGCTGCATATGCTGTTCTTTAGTTGGTGATTTCGGAACATCTTTAAAGGAAGTTGTTGAGAAGTACCACCCAGACAGAATTATTATCGAACCATCAGGTGTTGGAAAGCTTTCAGACGTTATTAAGGCTGTAAAGGATCTTCATATTGAGAATGAAATCCGTTTAAACAGTGCTTCAACAGTAGCCGATGCTTCTAAGGTAAAGGTATATATGAAGAACTTTGGTGAGTTCTTTAACAACCAGATTGAGCACGCTGGAACTATTATTCTCAGTAGAACACAGAATGTGTCAGAAGCCAAGTTAAAGACAGATATTGAACTTATCAGATCACTTAATAAGGATGCTCATATTATAACAACTCCTTGGGATGATATTGATGGCAAGCAGATACTTGATGCTATGGAAAATGTTACTAATCTTGAACTTGAAATGCTTGCAGAGGCAGCAGCAAAGGTTGCAGAGGAACACGAACATCACCATCATCACGATGGCGAGTGTGGCTGCGGACACGACCACCACGATGAAGAGCATGAACATCACCATCACGATGGCGAGTGTGGCTGCGGACACGACCACCACGATGAAGAACACGAACATCACCATCATCACGATGATGAATGTGGCTGCGGACATGACCACCACGATGAAGAGCATGAACATCATCATCACGATGGCGAGTGTGGCTGTGGACATCATCACGAGCATGGTCATCACCACGCCGATGAAGTATTTACAAGCTGGGGCGTAGAAACTCCTAACAAGTATGACAAGGAAGAACTTTCAGAGATATTAAGAAAGCTTTCTGAGACAGATGATTATGGTAACATCTTAAGAGCTAAGGGTATGCTTCCTTGCACAGATGGTAAGTGGATGTTCTTTGACCTTGTACCAGAAGAATATGAAATCAGGGAAGGTAAGCCTGATTTTACAGGAAGAATATGTGTAATAGGAGCAGAATTAAAAGAAGCTGCTCTTAAAGAATTATTTAATGTATAATTGCGGAAGTTAAAGTACTGGACAATCCGCAGACATCACAGACTGGGGGCATAAGCCCCCAGTGTTATATATAGTTAGAATAGATGGAGGACATATAATGGCACAGGAAGAGTATCAGATTCCTATATTTTTAATAAATGGCCAGTTAGATAGTGGCAAGACCAGATTTATCTCAGATACTATAGCAATGGGACAGTTTGCAGAGGCAAAGAATAAGCTCCTTATCGTATGTGAGGAAGGCGAAGAAGAATACAGCGAGAAGCTTTTAAAAGATAATGGTGTGGATATGGTAGTTCTTGAAAAAGAAGAATTAACAGAAGCCAAGCTTAATGAACTTGATAAAGAGTATGACCCTTGGATAGTAATTGTTGAGTATAATGGTATGTGGGATCCAGCCCTTCTTATGGGAACAGCTAAGCCAAGAGGCTGGGAGATATACCAGTCAATAACACTTATTGATGCTACAGCATTCAATCTTCAGTGGAACAATATGAGATCAATAATTGCAGAGACTGTTAAGTATACAGATATGGTTATATTTAACAGATGTAAGTCAGGTATGGATCTTGGAAGCTACAGAAGAAGTATGAGAGCACTTAATAACACACTTCAGATTGTATTTGAGGACGATAAGGGAGAGATGATGTCAATTGCAGAACAGCTTCCTTATGATGTTAATGCGGATATTATCGAGGTTGATGATGCTGATTATGGAATATGGTATATGGATGTATCAGAAAGACCAGATGTATATGTTGGCAAGAAAGTAAGATTTAAGGGTCAGGTATTAAAGAATAAATATTTCAAAGATAAGAACTTTGTACCAGGACGAAAGGTTATGACCTGCTGTGCTGAGGATACACAGTTTATTGGCTATATAAGCTTTTATAATAACATTGCTTCTTTAGAGAATAGACAGTGGATAATGGTTACAGCAACAATCAAGAATGAATTCCAGATGGCATACAAGAAGAAAGGACCTGTTCTTTATGTAGAAAAGGTTGAAAATGCAGAGCCACCAGTGGAAGAGATGGTTTATTTCTAAGCTTGTAAGCGTGGAGAAAATAGAATTTTATATTCTATATTTTTTGAATAAATCGGACATATATAACAATTAGTAATACGGCTGGAGAGAACAATGATACAGGATATATTTCCTAATAGACTTGATAACCAATATGTAGAATGTAGTCCGCAGGATAATGATGTAGTATTCTTCTTTGAGGGTTCATCACTTCTTGCGAAGTATATTAAAGAAGATACATTAACTTATCCACTGTACAAGCAGTTCATACAGGGGATAAAGACAGGTATATCAAAAGATTCTGTTGATAATTATTCATTTACATACCTTTTATCTGTGGATGATACGAAATATTTTCTTGCACAGAGAAAAGGCGAATTATTAAGAGGACAATATGCTGGTGAAATGGCAGATTCCAAAGTGCATAATGAGTATACATCAGTGGTGGAAGGATTTTCATTTGTCGGGGTAGACTCATTTAGAAAAGCCAAACCGAAAGCCACAGCATTTGCAGCAATAACGGCATATCATCTGTATGGCTGGTACAGGGACAATCATTATTGTGGACGATGTGGCAGACCTACAATACACGATAACAAAGAGCGTATGGTAAAGTGTCCGGTATGTGGCAATATGGTATTTCCAAAGATAAGTCCTGCGGTTATCGTGGCAGTTACAGATAACGACAGGGTTCTGCTTACAAAGTATGCAGGAAGAACATATAAGAATTATGCTTTAGTCGCTGGCTTTAATGAGGCTGGAGAGACAATAGAGCAGACAGTCAGGCGTGAGGTAATGGAAGAAGTAGGACTTAAGGTCAAGAACCTTAAATATTACAAGAGCCAGCCTTGGGGACTTAGCGGCTCACTGCTTTCAGGGTTCTTCTGTGAGCTTGACGGTGATGATAAAATCACATTGCAGGAAGATGAATTATCACTTGGAACGTGGGTTAAGGCAGACGACCTTGACTTAGAAGACGATGGAATAAGTCTTACAAGAGAGATGATATTAAAATTCAAAAAAGAACATTCAATTGTTCCGTCTAATTAGAATAATACATTATTATTAAGCATAGAATTATCCCAAACATATGTGGGGTGGTTCTATGCTTAATTGGTTATGGGGCTTTATGATTATCATAGGAATAGTATATGCCCTTATCACAGGTAATATAGAAAGTGTCACGCAGGGGGCATTTGTCTCCGCCAAGGAAGCTGTCACATTATGTATAACTATGTTCGGTATTATGTCATTCTGGTGCGGTCTTATGGAAATAGCAGAAAAATCAGGACTTATAGACAAGTGCAGATACATGATAGAGCCTCTTATAAAATGGCTGTTTCCGGGTGTTCCAAGCAGCACCAAAGCATTTGGCTATATAGTTACCAATATGATATCTAATTTTCTTGGACTTGGCTGGGCGGCTACACCAGCAGGTATAAAGGCTATGAAAGAGATGGCAGTGCTTAATCAGAATAAGAATATAGCAAGCTGTGATATGTGTACATTTCTTGTGATTAACATTTCTTCAATTCAGTTAATTCCAGTAAATATAATAGCATACAGAAGCCAGTACAAAAGTCCCGACCCGACTGCAATACTATTTCCCTCAATAATAGCAACAGCTATAAGCACGCTTGCGGCTGTTATATTTTGCAGGGTTATGACAAGGAGGGAGCGATGATGACTAAGATTTCAGCGTATATAATGCCGCTTGTCATATTGATTATTGTTGGATATGGAATGTACAAAAAGAGTGATAATTACGATAACTTTGTAAATGGTGCAGAGGATGGAATGAGGACAGTGGTTTCAATAGCACCTACACTGATTGGGCTTATGGTTGCGGTCGGAGTATTAAGAGCTTCTGGATTTCTTGATTTTATAGCTGGACTTTTAAGCGGTGTGTGTGGAAAGCTTGGAATACCGGCAAGCATAGTGCCGCTTATTATAGTAAGGCTGTTCAGTTCGTCAGCTGCAACCGGACTTAGCCTTGATATATTCAAGCAGTACGGAACAGACTCATATACAGGACTTATAACGTCTATACTTATGGGGTGTACAGAAACAGTATTTTACACAATGTCAGTATATTATATGGCGGCACGCATTAAAAAAACGCGCTGGACACTTGCTGGTGCATTAATTGCAACAGCGGCAGGCATAGCTGCGAGTGTCATTCTTGCGCGTTATTGTTAATTATTATTTTTTCAGATTTTTCATAGCAATATTGATGTCTACATTGCCTGATACACCATTTATTGAACCTGTGCTTGTATACTGCCACATAGCGTATTTGTAGGGATAATATGGAGAGGCAGTCTGATAACCGGCGAACCATTTATCATAACCTTCAAGTCTTTCAAGTTCAACATTATCCATAAAATACAAAAGATTACTGTAGATTAATGGAGTATATCCAGCAGCTTTAATTGTGTCGCAAAATGCGATTATTACGTCAGTTAATTCACTAGCCGAAAGATTTTCCTGACGGAAGCTGTCATTTTCTATAGCTTCTACGTCAATAGCGATTGGGTATGTAATATTATAAGGCTTTACAAGAGTAAGTACATAGTTGGCTTCTTCGATAGCTTCCTCTTTGTTAAGAGCCTGTGAATAGAAGTATACACCGACATCTATATTATTCTTGATAGCATTAGTTGTGTAAGTATTAAATGAACTATCTTCCACAAGAAGTCCTGAGCCATAAGCCCTGTAGCCACATCTAATCATAGCAAAATCCACACCGGCGGCTTTAACCTTGGCAAAATCCACATCAGAATTGTGCTTTGATAAATCAATTCCTGTATATGTCTTGGCATTAGTTCCTGAATAAGTCATCAATCCCTTATCATTGCGGGCAAAGGCTGATTTATCATATTCGCTTGCGGCAAGCTTAGGGTTAATATCGGCAAATACATAATTACCACTTCTATTGACATATACTATGTTGTCAGGATAAAGTTCTTTTAATAATGAGAGTGTAGATGAACCGCTCTCAAATCTGCTTCGGATAAGGTTAAGCATATCGTCTTTCTCAGTATTGCGTGCAGTTTCAATGTCCTTGTCCTCAATTCTTGCTACAGTATCAGCAGTTCTCTTGGAGTCGGTAACAAGCAGGACAATATTGGCTATTATTGAAGCGATGGCAGTAACAAGCAGAACAATTGTCAATACAGATAATTTGCTTTTGCTGCCAGTCCTGCTTTTATTCTTCTGTCTGGAATTAGATTTCCAATCTGAACTGTTATCAGATTGGCTGTTGAAATTATTATCCATAGGTATCCCTCTTTTCTTTATAGTACATTAATGTGTAACCGCATATAAATAAATGATAACTACAGTGTAAACGAGCTGTATTTAAAAGTCAAATAGTAAAATGTAGTAATTGTATTAGAAAAATATAAAAAATATAAGAAAACATATTGACAATATACTAAATAAATAGTATATATAATGTACACCATATTTTTAATATACATCACATATTTAGAGTATATCAGATGCCTGCATAAGATATATGTTGGGTGCATATATTTCTGATTCTTTAGCCTTTTGAAGAAGGTATTTATAGCGTTTCTGCTCAGAATTTAATTGATATATATAACAATCTATAAGGTCTGGGTCAGTTGCGTTATCAAAGTTGGCATATGCGGCACTAAGCGCAGCCTTTGTCATATTAATTTCCTCAACAAGATATTTTTCATCATATGTAGCAGGATTTTTTTTCTTGCTGAACATTTTCAATAGAATTACCTCGTTTCCTCTTTTTTTATAAGTATAGTCAGTAATTGGTAATTCTATACATTAAACAGAATAATAGAGTTAAGACAACTGTATTGTGGTGGCAATTTATATATAAAGTTGTCTGATAAGATATGGGAGAATTAAAGAGAATATGACAGAGCAGTACATAAGATACGCCGCTATGTTTATTATCATAATGATGGCGGTGATTGATGATTACAGACGTTTTAAGGTGTCGAATAGAATTATAATTGCAGGAATGGTTATTGGTGTTGTTATTAATATGGGAAGCCTGATGTATGGAGGTGATGTGAGAGGGTATATATATGGCGGTATGGCAGGTTTTGCAATTATGTATATGGTGTATATATTTGGCGGCGTAGGTGCAGGAGATGTTAAGCTTCTTGCTGTGTGCGGACTGCTGATTGGTGTTACATATATTGTGAGGTTGATATGTGCGGCTATGGTATGTGGTGTATTAACAGGTGTATTAGAGAATGTTGGCGTAATTAAAGGCAGACAGGGTGTATGTATAAGAGATAATGTTTTAATAAAGCAGGGAAGACATACAATACATAGATTTCATTATACATATGCCTTGTGTCTTGGAGCGGCAATTATGGTGGTATTAAATATTAAAGCATAAAGCTGTAGATACTGTAATTAAGATTATATAGTGTATGGAGGAAAGTGTATTTGGCAAAAGATAATATATGCGTGATATATGACGATGATGAGAGTTATGCCAAAAGGCTTATGGGAATAATTAACGACAGTAAGGATATTCCCTACAGGGCTAAAGTGTTTACCAAAGAGGAGGAGTTTAACAGATACATTTTAGCTAATAAGACAGATGTGTTAATGGTTAATGAAGAACAATACACATATGGCATTAATCATGAGGATATTAAGACAGATGATAACAGCGTTATTGTTCTGTGTGAAGATGAGAAAGAAGCAGGAATTATTAATGATAAGAAAGAGAAAGGGCTTATCGGTGTGTGCAAATACCAGCCAGCTTACCAGCTTTTAGGGTCAATTACAAGACAAAGACCAGATAGAACGCAGAGGGTTGAGGATATTACCAGATATATCGGAGTGTATGGCTTTAATTCGACTTTAAGAGTGACTTTGGCAATGGTTATTGCGGCGGCATATTCTAAAAAGGGACGGACACTTTTTATCAATCTTGATGAATTCTCAGGCATTGAGCATATTATGATGTCTGACGGGTGTAGTAATCTGTCAGATGTATTCTATATGTTTAAGCAGGCAGGAGAGCATTTTACACAGCAGATTAGAGAATGTATAAAGGCGAATGAGTTATTTGACTATATACCGGCTGTGGTATGTGCTGATGATATATCGTATGTTAATGACAGGCTTATAAGTGGTCTGCTGGATGAGCTGGCACATAATTTAAAATATGATTATATTGTTGTTAATATATCAGAGGGAATTAACAAGCCTTGGAGCATTATGGGAAGATGCAGTAATGTATATATATCTGACAGTGGAGATTATATAGAGAATTGCAGATTTAATAATCTGAAAAGATATTTTATTGAAAGCGGGAAGGAAGCTATTGTTGACAGAATGATGAGAATTAATCTTAAGATGAAGGATACAATGGATGAGGGTTTTCTTAAAAGAATTATGTATACAGATGCGTATGGTTATGTAAGTTCTTTATTAGATATGGTGTAGAAATGACATAGAAGAAGTTAAGTATAGCATAGGGAGTAAGTATGAATAGCAGGCATTATGGAAGAATTATTCTTTGAATTAAAACAAAAAGTCTATGAAAAGCTTGATATTAATCTGGACGTGTCCGATGAGGATTTGTATAAGGTAATAGATGTATGTATATATGAGATTTCACAGCATAGGGCTATATCTGTCCATAACAGGGAACTTTTAAGGCAGCAGCTTTATAATTCAATTAAACGTCTTGATATATTACAGGAGTTACTGGAAGATGATGATATAACAGAGATAATGATTAATGGGTATAAAGATATATTTATTGAGAAGAAAGGCAGGATAACTAAATGGAATAAACAATTTGAAAGCAGAGAGAAGCTTGAAGATATAGCACAGAGAATAGCGGCGATGTCGAATAAGACAATTAATGAAGCGATACCTATTGTAGATACAAGGCTGGCTGATGGTTCAAGAGTGAATATGGTATTATCGCCGATAGCCATAGATGGACCAGTCATAACGATAAGAAAATTCTATGATACGCCAATAGATATTGACAGATTAATTGAGTTAGGTTCTATAACTAAGGAAGCGGCAGATTTTCTTGAATTACTTGTAAAATGCCGTTACAACATATTTGTTTCTGGTGGCACAGGAAGTGGTAAAACAACATTTCTTAATGCACTGTCTAATTTTATTCCCAAAGATGAGCGAGTTATTACAATTGAAGATTCGGCTGAATTGCAGATCCAGGGGGTTGGCAATCTTGTAAGACTTGAAGTAAGAAAGTCCAATATGGAATGTGATAATGAAGTCTCAATAAGAGATCTTATAAGGTCAAGCCTAAGAATGAGACCTGACAGAATAATTGTAGGTGAAACAAGAGGTGAGGAGGCTCTTGATATGTTACAGGCAATGGGAACAGGACACGATGGCAGCCTGTCAACAGGACACAGTAATAGTTCTAAGGATATGCTTACAAGATTAAGGACAATGGTTCTTATGGGAATAGATATGCCAGCAGAAGCTATTGACAGGCAGATTGCTTCTGCAATAGACATAATTGTCCATTTAAAAAGAATGAGGGATAAGACAAGAAAGGTATGGGAGATTACAGAAGTATGTGGTTATAAGAATAATGAATTTGAACTTGTTCCATTATATAAGTACGTTGAGGAGGGCGAAGATAAAAATGGAAAGATTATTGGCACACTTAAAAGACAGAATAACAGCCTTAAGAATACTGAAAAGCTTGAGTGGTCAAAAGACACAGGAACAATGCAATGTAAATCTTAATAAATTTATTAAACGGGCACATCTATCTGGTAGGAATGATTACATTTATCTTTTGCAGGCAGTATTGATAGTAACTGCTGTTTCTTATGTATTTTATGATAGTTTAATTCCAGTAATAATATTCAGCCCTTATGTTATTTATCATATTAAAAAGCAGAGGTTTAATGAAAGGTATCAGAAGGATAATGAGCTTATAAGACAGTTCAGAGATGGGATGCAGGCAGTCTCATTTGCGTTGAATACGGGTTACTCAATTGAGAATTCATTTGCAGAGGCATTGCAGGAACTGGTTATGCTGTATGGACAAAATGCAGTAATTGTTGCAGATTTTAATATGATTGTGAACAGAATAAGAAGAAATGAAAATCTTGAAGATATATTAGACGATTATGCAGCAAGTACCAATCTGGATGACATAAAATATTTTGCTGAAATATTCAGATATGCGAAAAGGAGCGGAGGTGATGTAATAGGAATTATAAAGCAGACCTCGCATATAATTCACGAAAAGGCAGAAGTCCAGCAGCAGATAGATACAATAATTACAGGAAAGAGGCTTGAGCAAAGAGTTATGGTATGTATGCCGCTGGTGATTACATTATATCTTAGATTAACATCTCCTGAATATATTGATGTTCTTTATGGCAATGTTATGGGAATTATAGTTATGACAATATGCCTTCTGATATATGCCGCCGCAGTTATGCTGGCACAGAAAATAACAGACATAAATATATGATACATATGATACGGCAGGTGGATAATATGAGGAGTGATTTAATATATAAGATAAGTGGAGTGTACAAATGGAAATAAAAAGACCAGAGCCGGGTGAAGAACCTGAACAGATAACGCTTGACGTTAAAGATGAGAATAGTGGAACTACTATAAGCATAGATACAGTTATTAGTCCAAGAAAGATGACTTATGAGGAAACGATGTCCTGCTTTGACAGGGCATATGATGAATTGCTGGATATTTTGCAAAAAGATAATGATTCACTGGATAATATTGTTATGTCAATTCAGTTCCCTGACAGCTTATGTAATGGGATTGTCAATATACATATATATCCGGAAGATTACCGGATTATAGATTATGACGGAACGGTATATAACGAAAATATTGGTGCAGGTGAAAGTGTAGAAACAGCATTGAATTATGTAATGTCGTATGAAGATTATACAAGAAACGGAGTAATAGATATTAATGTTAAATCATTAGGGGAAAATCCGCATAGTATGCTAACGACAGATAAGCAGACACTTAAAAGAATTATAGACAACGCATTAAATGAAAATGAGGATAAAGCTGTTATAGAACTGCCGGATACAATAAACAACACCAGTGTTACATATGCCTATGTGCAATCACAGACAGGAAGTAAGAATAATCTTTTATTTGCAGCTATGATTGTAATTGCTGTTATAGTGCTTATTTATTACAAGAAGAAAACCAAAGCTAAAGAGGAACAAAAGCTTAGGCAGAAGCAGTTACAGTATGACTATTCAGAGGTTATATCCAAGCTTACGCTTCTGCTTGGTGCAGGAATGACAGTACGCAGGGCGTGGGAGAAGATGATAGAAGATTATATGAGGAAAAAGAAAAGTGCTAAAGATGAGAGAATTGTGTATGAGCAGATGTATATAACAGATTGCCAGATAAAGTCAGGTATAAGTGAATATAAGGCTTATGAAGAATTCGGACATAGATGTCAGACAAGAGAATACCTGAAATTGGCATCACTATTACAGACTAATATAAAGAAAGGAACAAAAGAGTTAAAAGAATTATTATATCAGGAATCCTATGATGCATTTGAACAAAGAAAGAGCCTTGCAGTTAAGAAAGGAGAGGAGGCAGCAACAAGATTATTAATGCCTATGTTTATGCTGTTGATAGTGGTAATGATAATTGTTATGGTGCCAGCAGTCATAAGCTTTCAAGTGTAAAAATGCAGGACAGGTCATAAAAATAAGTTACAAGAACAGGTAGAAGTTCTGTTTATGTGAAGATTGGTATCGTTGCGTGCAGGATACTAATCTTTCAGGAAGCAATACATAACTTTAAGGAGAAATATATACATTGTAGGAAAATGTATAATTTTTGGGAGAAAATGTATGCCTTGTAGGAAAATGTATAATTTTTGGGAGAAAATGTATGCCTTGTAGGAAAATGTATAATTTTTAGAAAGAAATGCACGCAGAAAAGAGGATAAATATGGGAAATAGAATAGCACAAAATGTAATAATAAAGTCAGTTAAGAAATTCTGGAATGAAGAAGATGGAATGGGTGTTGTGGAAATAGTTCTTATTACAGTTGTTCTGATTGGCCTTGTAATAATATTTAAAAGCCAGATAACATCATTAGTCAATAAGCTTTTATCAAAGATGACTTCCCAGGCTAACAAAATATGATAGCTGTCAGTAGGGGTAATAATGCTGTTAGTTATGGTGTCAATAATATACATAATGCTGTTAATTGTGATGTCCATAATATATATAATGCTGGTTGTGGTATGAGCAGTGATATGTGTAATAAGGACATTTTACATATATCATTGCCGGCACAATTGACAGTTATGGCGGCAATGGTATTAATGGTTGTGATTTCCCTGATTACAACGTGCATTAAGTCATCACTGCAATCAGGGTATTATACTGTTGTTAAACAGAGCTGCAGGTTGTCGGAGGAGTCAGTATTTGCAAGTTATAATAACCAGCTGCTTAAAGATTTTAATATATTTGCATTGAATAAATCGGACATACTCAATAATAAACTGTGCAGTTATATTAACGAAAATATAAGCAGTTATTCACCAGATATAAGCTTATCAGATTGTGCTTTTAATATGTTTTCGTATATGACAGATAATGAGGGATATGGTGTCGAGGAGCAGATTGTTAAGGCTATGGAATATGGAATGTATAGCAATGTGCTTGATAAAGAACAACAGTCTATTCTAAGTGGCGAAGAACAGGAGAATGTCCAGAATGATAAAGAACAAGAGTCTGTTCAAGCTGATAATGAATGTAAGTATGTTAGATGTGGTGAAAATTTAAGTGAGGCACAGGCATATTCTGAGCAGTTTATGGAAGATAATGAAAACTTAAAAAAGGATCTGGCTGATATGTTAGAGCAGTCTGATGATGGTGATATGCAGTATGAAGATAGACAGAAAGAACAGATTAATACTTCGTTAAATGCAGTATGGCAGTTGTATGAATACCTGAAGTCAGGAATTTGTGAGACTGTGACAGAAGGCAGGATTTCTAACAAATATATAGAAATACAGGAGCTTGCAGATGAATACATTAAGAGCCGTGACATTTCTTTTATAAATAAAGATGAAATAAAAAGAAGTATCGAAGCAAGTGGGAATGAAGATACATTAAAGAAAAATGTATTAAGCACGGAATATGTTGCGAAGCATTTTATCTGTTATACGGACACATCACCGGGTGATAATGACAGAGCAGGAAGCAGTGCTTTATTAGATTATGAAATGGAATATATTATTGGAGGTGAACATAATGACAGAAAGAATGTATACAAGGTAATTAATCAGTTATCTGTTATAAGAGAGGGTGTTAACCTATCTTATCTTATAAGTTCACAGGATAAGATGTCAGAGGCTTATATGCTGGCGGCGGCACTGGTGGGAGTTACGGGCTGTGATCTGGCAGTCAGGCTTGTGCAGTACATTATTGTTTCGATATGGGCATACGCTGAATCTATAGTTGAGTTAAGAAAATTGCTGGCAGGAGAAACAATAGCTCTTATTAAGAACAGGGATAACTGGATATTACAGCTAAGTTCATTAGTAGATGAAAAGCTGAATTTGCAATCCCTGATAAATAATATTACATCATATGAGGCTGTGAATAATAATAAAGTTGAGGAAAATGGCAGGGATAATAGTATTGGTTATAAAGAATATTTAAAGCTGTTAATTATGTTTATGAACAAATCGGACAGAAATTACCGCATTGCAGCATTAATGGAATTAAGAATGATTATGTATGGGCACAGCGGATTCAGAATGAAGAATTACATATATGCAGCTTTCGGAGCTGCACATTTTAAGATGAATGGAACAGGCAGTGTGTACAGGCAGAAGCTGTCATACAGTTATATTTAGCAAATGTGCCTTTCTACACAGAATAAGTTGGTTGATTATATTTAAGAAGGGAGGAAAGATAAGATTTACCCGCAGAAAAAAGAAAATGGAGTGCATAGTATTATGCGGACAATCCATAACTACAGGAATTTAATAACGCCAGTAATTAATAGAATATTATCAAGAACCATAAAGTGTAGCAAGGCACATAACTTAAATGCTTCGGCAAGTGTGGAGGGAGCAATTGTAATTCCTCTGTTTATATATGCTGTTATGTCAATTATGTTTATTATGCAGGTTATAGCAGTGCGAATCCACATCAACAATGCCTTTTATGTGACATTAAGAAAATGTGCAGGCTATGTATATGTTTATGAAAATAGTGGAAATGTCCCAAAGGGAATGGTGGCAGAGACAATAAGACGATTGCTTATAGACGAGATAGGAACAGATTATGCTGCTGACCATAACATAATGGGTGGTAATGCCGGAATTATGTTTATGAGTTCTAAGATATTAAATGACAATTCAGTTATAGATATAAAGCTTACATACAGTATCAAAAATCCTTTTGATATATTTGGTCTGTCTACAATAAGAGTTACCGACAGAAAGAGGATAAATGCGTGGCTTGGGGAGGATAAAGATAATTTTGCAGGAAATGTGTCAGATAAAGAATATGTGTACATTACAGCCGGGGGCGAAGTATATCATACTAATAAGGAATGTACATATTTGTTAAGATACATATTGGAGGCTGACAGGTCATGTATGGATGTTTTAAGGAATGCTTCGGGTGCTAAATATTATTCGTGTGAACATTGCGGACAGACAAAAGATACAACATCAATTTATTATACATTATATGGGACAAGATACCACAGCTCGCGTAATTGTACAGAACTTAAAAGAAATATTCAGAAAGTCAGTAAAGACAGTGTCAGTGACCGCAGGTTGTGCGAAAAGTGTCAGGAATAAGACAGGGGGAGCAGATGTTAAAGACATTATATTTGATTATATGGCTTGCGGCGATGTCATACGCAGATATAAAAAGAAGAAAGATTAACATTATAAGTATTGTGGTTATGGGAGCTGGTATTATTATGCTGCATTTAGCAGACGTTATTGATGGAAGTGAATTAGAACTACATTTATTGATTAGAGATTATTATATTCCGGCAGTTATTATAGGAGCAGGTCTTTATATTATTGCACGGATCACACATATAACAGGTGAGGCTGATGCAATAGTAATAGCATATATAACTGTGCTTAAAGGAATGTATATAACGATACAGACAGTGTTGTTATCTATGTTTCTAATAATTATCGCCGGGGGAACGTTGATAGCAGGAGGAAGAATGAAGCTAAGGACGTCTATGCCATATATACCATTTTTATTGGTGTCATTAGTGTGTTGTGTTATTGGCGGTGGAACTATATTAAGAACTTTATTACAGTAACAGTTGTCAGTGTTTAAGAAATGGAGAGATGTATGAAAGTAGTAGAAAATGCAATTATTGTTCCGATATTTACAATGATAATTATTGCACTGATAAGTGTTGGGATTTATATGCACGATAGGATAATCATAAGGAATATGGTGAGTCAGATATCGATAGAGTATGAAAAGGAAAGTGATATTACTGCAAGGAAAGAGCTGATAAAAAGAGGAGAGAGGTATGCGGCAGACAGGACTATGTTCCTTCGGGATATAAATATATATGATGACAGGGTATATCAACAGGACGAAAGCATAGTGTGTAGTGCCAGTTTTCCGGTTATAGGAAGTTACGCAGGTATGTCAGATATATGTAATATTAGTGAAAATGTAAATAAAATAGATAATGCCCGGTTGATACGAAAGACAAATGCTCTTATGGAGGTGGTTGGATAATGAGCCAGTATTGTGGTGAGGATTTAAGCATTAAATATGAAAGAAATAATAATATAAGTTATGCGGTGGTTGATATAACTGATAGCAATGAGCTGGTTGAGTATGAGATGAAAATGCTTATGCGAAACAGGCCTGATTATTTTCTTCAATTTTCCATTAACGAGATTAATTCAAGAAAATGTATATATTATGATATAACTTCAAAACAGCAGTTAAGCACATTGCTTGAATATGGCAAGGTTAATATGTCTGATGTGCAGTCATTGCTTGGCAACATATCTAAGATGGCAAGAGTTGTAAATGAATATATGCTTAATCTTGATCGTGTAATATTAGACCCAGGATGTATATATATTTCTTTAGTAGATAAGAAAGTGTATTTTATGTATTCCCTGCTGGATAATAATACGGATTTTTATGGGAAAATGCGAAGCCTGTATGAATATATATTAGAAAGATTTGACCATTCAATTGAAAAAATAAGACTTGTAAAATTCTATGAAGCGTACCAGAGAATTCTCGTAAGAGATTACACACCATATAATCTTATGCAGTTATTTGAAGATAATGAAGATGAAAGTAATTCGGTGGATAAAAGTGGTTCTGATAATACGGCGGAGGGTGGTGAGTATTCTAATATTATCAATAATACAGAGGGAATGGCAGGCTCTAAGGTTCTCAATAATGCTGATAGTGTGGTAAATTGCAGGGGTGCAAATAATAATGAGAGCACCGTCAATTCTAAATTTCGAAGAAAATCGGATAGTGTACCGGATTTTAGTTCCCAAACAAATATTAATAAGGGAAGCAGTGCTGATGAGCCGCATACAGATATTAAAGATAAAAGATCATATGCTAATGGGAAGATATTATCAGCGGTAAGACCGGAGCCAGTTGGTGTTGAAGAGCATAATAAATGCATTGACAAAAAGACACAGCTTATATTAAAGGCAGTGGCAGTTTTATTGTTATATAACTCAGCGGCAAGTCTTTTGTTTCGTAGTTATGCGGTTGTAAAGCTGGATACAGTTGTATCGGCAGCATTACTTATAGCTGGAATTGTGTTGTTCTATATTGCAGATAAGGCGGGTGTGCTTGTTGGAGATTTAAAGCAGGCGAAGTCAGAAAATGTCAACGAAATTCCGTATCGTTTTGACCTTAACGAGGAGATTGATAATAAGCTTGTAACGGCAGAGGTTATTAAAGATAATGAGGGAAATGTAGATAATAGGGCAGAAGAATGTGAGCATACAATTCTTTTAAGTGACTATCTTAAATCACTGGCAGAAGAAGATAATAAGAATAATAAGCTTTGCCTTCAAGGTCTGACAGATGATTTGTTTCCTGATGTAAGACCTGATAATGGAGAATATGATAATGTTAATAATACCATTGGTCTGTGTAAGTTTCCCTGCACAGTTGGAAGCATCAGGGAAGCTTCTGATGTATACATAGACAATCCGGTTATAAGTAAGCTTCACGCCTGTTTTTCGTATGGCGATAAAGGTTTCTTTGTAGAGGATATGAATTCGACTAATGGTACTTATATTAATGGTGAGAGACTGAAGGTGCATACAAGAGTTAATATTAATAATGGAGATATATTAAAGTTTGCGGCGTATGAGTTCAAAGTAAGTATAGTATAAAGTAAGTGTATAAAGTCAGTACAGTAAATGTCGCCAAAATCTAATACTTGTGTTACAATTATCGGAAAGCTTAATTGATAACAGGTATATTTGGGAGGATATTAATTATATGAATGTAAACATATATTATGGTGGACGAGGTCTTGTAGATGACCCGACAATTGTCGTTATTAACAGAATCCAGGAAGTGTTAGAGGAACTTAATGTTCACGTTACAAGGTATAATCTTTATGAGATAAAGAATACAATTACAACTCTTTCGCAGTCAGTAGTTGAGGCAGACGGAGTTGTGTTTGCTACTACAGTTGAGTGGGTTGGTATGGGAGGCTATATGCAGACACTTCTTGACTCCTGCTGGCTATATGCAGACAAGAGCAGAACATCATCTACGTATATGTTTCCGGTGGTTATGTCAAGAGCATATGGAGAACGTGAAGTTGTTACAGCACTCAGCAATTCGTGGGAGATAATAGGTGGAGTTGTAGGCGAGTCATTAAGTGCTTATGTAGACGATACAACAGATTTTGAATTTAATAACGAATATAAAGAGATAATCGAAAAATATGCTGAAAATATATACAGAACCATATCAAAGGGCTTAAGAAATCTTCCTTCAAGCAGTCAGACTATAAGAAAGAATGTTATTAAAGAGGTTGTTAATTTCACACCTCAGGAGAGTGAACAGCTATCTAAGTATGCATCTGATGATGAATTTGTTAAGACACAGAAAGAGGATATAGAGTCACTTGCAAGCATATATAAAGAACTTCTTAGTGATGAACAGAATGGTGGAGATGATTATTATCTTAGCGTATTCAGAAATCATTTTAAGCCACAGCTTAATTATAATGGCAGGTATATGTTTATGATAAGCGATAAGGATAAGAATATTATAGTTAATGTTCAGGGAAGCAATCTTACAGTAGAGTTTGGTCAGGATATGGAAGCTGATGTTATTGGTAAAATGTCTAAAGAAACCTTTGACCGCATAGTTCAGGGGAGAATTACATTCCACAGGGCATTTATGACTGGAGATATGACAGCCAAAGGTAATTTCAGAACATTAAGAATGTTAGACGAAGTATTTAATTTTGAAGATTAAAAGCGAAAACTGTAGTTACTACATCATTATCGGATATGATATTCCAGTCAATGCCGCTTAAAAGGCATATCTGGTTCACAATTGAAAGACCAAGACCAGTGTGCCCCTTGTGTGTTGTGTAGAAAGGCTTGCAGAGCTTACTTTTAAGTCCAGGTCTGTTACAGTTATTATCATTAATGTCATTGTTAATGCAGGAGCTGATATTGTCAGGCTGGTAAATAGAGCTGCCGTTATTGGTTTTATTACTTCCTATTGAAAGAATCAGCTTATCTTTAATGTCAGGTGACATTATAGCGGACAATATAAGTATACAATTGTTACAGTTACGCTCACTGGCGGCTTCGTAAGCATTATCAATGATTTCTTTTAAGGCAATATTAAGATAATGAGAGCTGGCATATATTGAAGCTGAACTACATTCCAGGCTGATATTAGAAGTATCAAGGGCTATAAGACCATTGTATCTTGATTTGATATATTCGTTAATGTTGTTAATGATATCAGATAGAGTACAGCTTACCGTTTCGCTTTGCTTGAAGCTGTATCTGTAGATAGATGTTCTTTCAAGATAATTAACAAGTTCATCTATTGTTGAACCCATATTATTCCAGAATTTGTTACTGCGAAGTTCATCATTGCGGCTTGAAAGAAGCTGGTAGCAGGTCTTTAAATAGGCTGCCTGGTTCTTGATTTCGTGAGAGATTACAGAGCTTTCTTCAAGGGCGGCACTGCATACGCTGTTAATTGCATCAGATAACTGTTTATTATCACTACAGTTATTGGATATAGTTGTATATTCGTTAAAAGTTAGCATTACAATCCCCATTCTGCCATTTGGCTGTACTTTTTTGTCTTTTAAAGCAAATAATATTGTAATCCACCTTGCTTTAAGTTATTATACGAGTATATACTGAAACATAAAATAAGTAAATAATAAATGGGAGGAGATATGCTCTATGAAAAAAGATGATTGCATATTCTGCAAGCTGGCTAATGGAGACATACCAACTAATTCATTATATGAGGATGATATTGTAAAAGTTATATTTGATGCAGGTCCTGCATCAGATGGACACGTTTTAATTCTTCCAAAGAACCATTATGATGACATATATTCTATGGATGAAGATACAGCAGCTCATATATTTAAGGTTGCTACAAGGATTGCCAAAGCATATAAACAGTCATTGGATTATGAAGGACTTAATATAGTACAGAATAATGGCGAGGCAGCAGGCCAGACAGTATTCCATTTTCATATGCACATCATTCCTAGATATAAGAATGATACAGTTAATGTAGGCTGGAAGCCGGGAGAAGCTAAAGAAGATGTTATTAATGCTATAAAGAATAAGGTTACACCTTATTTATAAAATATAAGCATATAATTAATAGCTAGATGTTTAATAACATATATAATATTCAGGAGGAACAATAATCAATGGTTAAGTTAAGCAAAGGTGGGGCATATCTCATTAATGGAACAGAAATTATTGAAGATAGCCAGACAGCATTAGCACAGGTAGCTGCTAAGACAGGCAGTAATATCACAAGTGAAGAGGCGGCAAAGAATACAATTGCCTATGGAATTCTTAAATCACATAATACCTCAGATAATATGGACAAGCTTAAGATAAAGTTTGATAAGATGACTTCACACGATATTACATTCGTAGGAATTATACAGACAGCAAGAGCATCAGGACTTGAGAAGTTCCCAATACCTTATGTACTTACTAACTGTCACAACAGTTTATGTGCAGTAGGTGGAACAATTAACGAAGATGATCATATGTTTGGACTTACATGTGCTAAGAAATACGGCGGAATATATGTACCTCCACATCAGGCCGTTATTCACCAGTTTGCAAGAGAAATGCTTGCAGAAGGCGGCAAGATGATACTTGGTTCAGACAGCCATACACGTTATGGTGCACTTGGTACTATGGCAATGGGTGAAGGTGGACCAGAGCTTGTTAAACAGCTTCTTAATAAGACATACGATATTAATATGCCGGGTGTTGTAGCTATCTATATGACAGGTGAGCCAATGAAGGGCGTAGGTCCTCAGGACGTTGCACTTGCAATTATAGGTGAGGTATTCGCTAACGGATATGTTAAGAATAAGGTTATGGAATTCGTTGGACCAGGTGTGTCTAACTTAAGTGCTGATTTCAGAATTGGCGTTGATGTTATGACAACAGAGACAACTTGTCTTTCATCAATATGGAGAACTGATGAAAAGATTAAGGAATTCTATGATATACACGGAAGAAGCGAGAGCTACAAGGAACTTAATCCTGGCAGTGTCGCATATTATGACGGAGTTGTATATGTTGACCTTAGTAAGATTAAGCCAATGATAGCAATGCCATTCCATCCAAGTAATACATATACTATTGATGAACTTAATGCTAACCTTGAGGATATTTTAAGAGATGTAGAGAAGAAGGCACTTGTAAGTCTTGACGGACAGGTAGACTTCAAGCTTACTAATAAGATTAAAGATGGCAGGCTTTATGTAGATCAGGGAATTATCGCTGGTTGTGCAGGTGGTGGATTTGAGAATATCTGTGCGGCAGCAGACATATTAAGAGGCCATTCAATAGGTGCAGACGAGTTCACATTAAGCGTATATCCAGCAAGTACACCTATATATATGGAGCTTGCAAGAAATGGACGTCTTGCTGACCTTATGGAGACAGGTGCAATTGTTAAGACTGCATTCTGTGGACCTTGCTTTGGTGCTGGTGATACTCCTGCAAACAACGCATTTTCTATCAGACATTCTACAAGAAACTTCTCTAACAGAGAAGGTTCTAAGTTACAGAATGGACAGATATCATCAGTTGCACTTATGGATGCAAGATCTATTGCAGCTACAGCAGCTAATAAGGGCTTCCTTACAGCAGCTACAGATTGTGATGTAGAATTCACAGGACCAACATATCATTTTGATAGTGCTATATATGCTAACAGAGTATTTGACAGCAAGGGTGTAGCAGACCCAGAACAGGAAATACAGTTTGGACCTAATATTAAGGACTGGCCAGAGATGGTAGCACTCCCAGAGAACTTAATCATTAAGGTTGTATCAGAAATTCACGACCCAGTTACAACAACAGATGAACTTATCCCATCAGGAGAGACATCATCATACCGTTCTAATCCTTTAGGACTTGCAGAATTTGCTCTTTCAAGAAAAGACCCAGCATATGTTGGACGTGCTAAAGAAGTACAGAAGGCAGAGAAAGCAAGAGAAGCTGGCGAATGTATGGGAGAAGCACTTCCAGAGTTAAGAGATATTATGCATAAGATTAAAGAAACTTATGATGTAAGCAAAGAAAATGTTGGTGTTGGAAGCACAATATTTGCAGTTAAGCCAGGTGATGGTTCGGCAAGAGAGCAGGCAGCATCATGTCAGAAGGTTCTTGGCGGATGGGCTAATATAGCTAATGAGTACGCTACTAAGAGATACCGTTCTAACCTTATTAACTGGGGTATGCTTCCATTTATAATAGATAAGGGAGAACTTCCATTTACTAATGGAGATTATATCTTTATACCTAAGATAGCTGATGCGGTTAAGAATAAGGCTACATCAATGAAAGCATATGTAGTTAACAAAGATATGAAAGAATTTGAACTTAAAATGGATGAGCTTACAGATGATGAGCGTGAGATAATTCTTGACGGATGTCTTATTAACTACTACAGAAACCATTAATATAAAATAGAGGCAGATAATGGCAGAACAGAATATACTCAATGGTGACCAGCAGGTTTTAGAGCAGATTCTTGGCGATATTAATGAACACGCTGAAAAGAAAGAACGTCTTGAGCGTATGTCAGTAAGTATCAGGGATATAACCAAGGAGATAGATAGCACCACTAAAGCTATGGAAGATGAGATTTCGTCAAGAATAAGTGAAAGTACGGACTCTATATGTGCAGGTTATGATAAAGCGGTTTCACAGGATAAAGACACAATTAAGCAGGTTCAGGCAGACAGAGATAAAGCTAAGATGCAGGGGATTAAAGAGCGAATAGCTTCTGAGACAGCATCTTTAAGAGCTGAGAATAAGAGCCTTCAGAATGAGATTAATGAAGCATTTATTCAGGAGAATATACCTCGTATTGTTAATAATTCATTTTTTATGGCATTATATATTTCAAGAAAAGTCAGAGATGTATTAGTGTATACTTTATTTCTGCTCATAGTATTTGCATTAATACCTGCGGCATTATATTTATTACCAGTCATACCAGCATATGTACCGGTTATATATGCTGGCGTGATGGGAATATTACTTCTTATAATTGGAAGAAGCGTATATATTAACCTTATACTTGCACATAAGGATACTATTATGGCGGCAAGGGATACCAGGTATAAGATAAGGGATAATAAAAGAATAATCAAAAAGACACAACATTCAATCAAGAAAGATAAAGACGAAGCTATGTATGGGCTTGAAAGCTTTGATAACAGAATTAATTCTATCGGTGATAATATTAAAAAGACCGAGGAAGAGAAGCAGAATGCTTTAAGGGAATTTGAAGAAACTGTAAAGCCGGACCTTGTTAAAGAGGTAGAGGGCAGATACTTAGATAAGCTTAATCTTATGAGAGAAGAACTTGCCAAGAAGAAAGATGAATATATGAAGTTAGATGACCTCATCAAACAGCAGAGAATATATATATCATCTAATTATGAAGCTTATCTTGGTAAAGAATTTGTTAATGTCCAGCGCTTAACAGAACTTGATAATATTATCAGTTCAGGAGAAGCACAGACTATTTCGCAGGCAATGGCTGTATACAAGAATAGGAAATAACCATCAGGCTATAGTTTTTGGGGTAATAATTAATATATTGCCCGATATAAGCAGTGCATTGAGTGCGTTAAATATTACATCAGCAAGCTGGATTATAAGGTAAAGACGGGTTGTCTGAAGTATGGAGTGATTAGAATTACTGGAAGAATTAACGATTCCGGTAATGTGAACAGCTCCGACTTCAGGCAGCTTTTTTTTGACCCCGAGTCCAGGTTTTAAAGGACCTTCTCCTAAAGTGATAAGTCCGATATGTTCTTCACGTCCAAGAGAAGCATCAATCGCAATAATAAAAGGATCAACAAAGGTTTCATTGATTTTGTCTATATATAGTTGAAGATTGCCTGCGTGTACAGGATGCATTAGATCTCCATATATGTAGAATCCACATTGAGGTGCCTTCTTTAGCTTGTACCCAATAAGAGGTCCAAGACTGTCGCCGGTTGAGCGGTCACTGCCAATACATAGAATTATGATTTCCTGATTAGGCTTCTTCTTAGTGTTTATTATTGACTTAAGTCGTATGCTTAATAATAAAGCAGCTTTTTCGCTGGAAGAATCAAAATAATAATTCATAAGACCTCACTTCTTCGCACAATTTGCAATATATTTTTAAGATAATATATTTAGTGGCATCAAAAAATATTACAAAAAATAAAATTAAATTATCCAGCCGACATATTATGATAAAATTCTTAAGTTTATGGTGCTATTATGCAAATATCAAAAGTGGACATACCTAATGCGGCAATACATATGTGCGCTGTCAGAATGTATTGTTGTGTGTCTATTGCTTAATATCAGCGCAGGAATGAGGAGGGTATGATTGAGATTATATGTAATAAAGATGAGTCGGATAAGAATTCGCACCATGTAAAAGAAGGTGTGACAAGCATAAGAAGACCAAAGAATATAAAGCAGATAGGTGATGTAAGCTCTGATAAGAAAATATACATAGAAGATTATGCGTTTACATACATCAATTCTATTGCATATAATAATCCAATGATAGAGCAGGCTGGCGTGTTATTAGGCGAGCTGCAGAAGGACAGTGAGGAAAAATGCGTATTTGTAAAGGGGGTAATTAAATCTGTTGTAGAGGATAAGGGGGAGAGAATACGTTTTGATGAAAATGTATGGAACAGAATATATTCAGATACAGAGAAATATTTTCCAAATCTGTCGGTTGTGGGCTGGTTTGCAGTTGTGCCAGATTTAACAAGTGAGAGAATGGCAAGGCTTAAGAAAATCCATCTTGATAATTTTGCGGGTATGATGAAGACATTATATCTTGTGGATACAGCCTGTAAAGAGGAGCATTTTTACCTGTATGAAAATGGAAGCCTTAGAAAACAGAAAGGGTATGTGTGTTTCTATGAGCGGAATTATGAAATGCAGGAATATATGCTTGAACGCAATGGAAAGAAATCCTGTGAGGATTCCAGGACTGATAAGGTTATGCAGACAATAAGAAATGTAATCAAAGAAAAAGATGAGCTGCACGAACAGAAGAAAAGCAATTCATTTATGTATGTTATGAGTACATTTCTTGTTGTGGTTATAATTGTTATTGGAATTAATCTTATGAACAGCTATGAGAAGATGAAGCAGTTCGACAAGTCGATTAATACTCTTATGAATCAGATGTCGGGAAATGATACAGACCAGTCAGACAATCAGGATGACACGGTTACAGTGAACAAGTTGTCAGGAGATGTGTATCCAACTAAAGGTGATACAGACACATCACAGAACGAAGATAATATGAAAAATGCGGATAACTACAGTAATGCAGGCAGTAATTCCAGCGGCACAGAAAGAAACTCCGGCAGTGCGAATAGTTCGGAAAGTTTGAATAACTCAGACGATGCGAATGGCGTGGGTGATGAGAACAGCTCTGACAGCAGCACGGCCCCTAAGACAGCACAGGGTGTTTCGTCTGGTGATGATACGGCGGCTTATACAGCTTATGTATATACGGTAAAGACAGGGGATACACTTATGAGCATATGCAAGAAGCATTATGGAACTACAACTAAATATACAGAGGTTCTTAAGTATAATGAATTAGATGATGCCAATGTTCTATATGTCGGACAAGAAATAAAACTTCCTTGAATATTTATGGGGATAATGTATAATAAAATCAGCTTTTAAGCCTTGATTATAATAAAGGGGACAACAGATGGCTGATATAATTTCAGGAAGTTCAAGATTTAATGGAGATAAGAACGCTCCGGCAAGAAAAGTAATACAGATGAATAATGTTTCGGAGGCGGCGACGCACGAAACGGAAGATGATGAGATTGTCAAACACAGAATAAAGAAGCATAGAAGACATATGGTAATAATAGCTGCTATTGGCGTGATTGTAATCGCAATTGCGGTAGTGCTTGTTATGAGGCTTATTGATGGATATGTATTTACCTCGTATTCAGTTACAGGTTCTCTTAACAGGGAAGATATTGAGTCTTCTGGCTATATAGCATATGGTGATGGTTATATAAGATACAGTAATGATGGTGCAGCATATTATACGGCCAAGGGCAAGGCACTGTGGAACCAGACATATTCTATGCAGAAGCCGCAGGTTAAGATATGTGAGGACTGTGTTGCAATAGGAGATATTAACGGCAATACGATATATATTTTTAATAAAAATGGCAATATAGGAAAAGTAGATACTTCACTTGTCATATCGCAGATTGAGGTTGCAGCTAATGGAGCAGTTGCGGCAGTGCTTGAAGATAATGAAGCTAACTACATCAATATGTATGACAAGGAAGGCAATAAAATCTACAGTGTAAAGACAACACTTGCAGGAGATGGATATCCGCTTGATATAAGTATTTCCAACGACTCAGCCAAGCTTATCGCCTCATATGTATATGTAAGCGGTGAAGAGATTAAGACTAATGTGGTGTTCTACAACTTTTCGGAGGTGGGACAGAATGAAACTGAGCGAGTTGTTGGTGGTTTCAATCATTATAATGACGTGCTTGTTGGAGATGTCCAGTTCTTAAGCAATAATATAGCGGTAGCAGTTGGAGAAAATGTAATAAGCATATATAAAATAAAGGAATATCCAAGTCTTGAAAAGGAAATACAGATAGATAATACAATAGACAGGGTATTCTTTGGCACAGATTATATTGGCCTTGTGCTGGATAACTCAGACTCAGGAGAATTATACAAAATGGTTGTATACAATTTTTCTGGTTCAAAGGTGTGTGAAGCTGAATTCGGAACACAGGTTGATAATATACAGTTTGATGGTTCAAGTGTAGTTATGAATAATTCGACTTCATTTTCTGTATTCAATCTTAAAGGAAAGAATGTTGCTAATATGAGCTTTGATATGCCGGCTAGTAAGGTACTTCCAACAGGTACAAGAGGTGAATATATATTAATTAACACCAAGTATATCCAGAATATTAAACTCAAGTAACTACAATTTAGATAATAAATAATGTCTGGAATGACTCAATGACGGATAATGAATTATATGAAATATAATGGTAATTTTATAATATTTAACAGGAGATGATATGGTACTAATATGCGTTGCGGCTATTTTATGTATAGCGGCTTTTAATGGAATGAAAAAAGGTGCAATAAGAATGGCGGCATCACTCGTTGCTATGATTATAACAATAGCTGTCACAACATTTGCATCACCAATAGTAAGTGAAAAAGTAAAGAATGATACGGATATGGACGAGCGTATTACACAGAGTATATATGAAAATATCATAAAAGACGGCAGGAAATATGGAGAAGATGATTCACAGGTTATAGACAGCAGTACTGTTGTATACAAGGATGCGATACAATCAAAGGTTGATGCCATAAGTGAATATATGAAGCTTCCACAGAGCCTTTCTGACAATATAACAGAGTCAGCAGCTATGAAAATACTAGACTCAGCTGGAACATCGGCTGAGGTTACAATAAAAGAGATGGCGGCACAGATATTTGCGGCACAGCTTAGTGCTATCATAATTAATGCAATATGCTACTGCATAGTATTTGTTATATTATACATAATTCTTAAGGTGTTTATGGGAGTGACAGGCGTAATAAGCAGGCTTCCGGTTATTCATCAGGCTGACAAATTGTGCGGAACAATAGCAGGTATAGTTGAAGGACTTATTATAGTGTGGGTAGTATTTGCAATAGTTACAGCATTTGGCAATAATGTATGGGCTTCGGATATACTTGCACAGATTCATAGCAGCAGCTTTTTGGAATTTATATACGATAATAATATTATAATGAAGATGATAATATCATAGACAGAGGAATAATATGCGTATAGCTATATGTGAAGATGATAAGATACAGGCGGGAACATTGGAACATCTTCTTGATGACAGATTGAGGGAAACAGAATGTGAAGCAGAAGTAGATGTATATTTTGGCGTAGATGACATAAAACGAGAACTTAACAATAAGCATTATGATGCTTATTTTCTTGATATTGAACTTGGGGCGGATAATGGTGTAGAGCTGGCAAAGAATATTAAACAGTCAGATATTAATTCAATAGTAGTGTTCACGACAAGCCATACAGATTATATGGCGGAAGCATTTGATGTACACGCTTTTAATTATATTGTGAAGCCTGTTACAATGCAGAAGGTGGACAAGATTGTAACACAGCTTGAAGAGGTTATTAATTCAAGAGATGACAAGCTTATATTCAGATGTAACAGAGAGTTAGTCAGCACATACTATGACGATATCGTGTATATGGAGTCGTCCAAAAGAATAATTAACCTTATAACCACTAATATGGAATATCAGTTCTATGGAAAGATTAATGATGTATATAATGAACTTCCAGAGCTGATATTTGGAAAGACAAGAAGTGGCTGTATTGTTAATTACAGATATGTAAGCAGGGTTGATAAATCCAATGTCTGGTGCAGGAGAGGCGTAGATGGCAAAGAGATAAGACTGGACTTGGGACGTGGAAGATATAACGATTTTATGACAGATTATACGAGCTATATAACATCAGAGAGAGGCAAAAGCAGAAGGCTCTGGTAGTTTAATATTAAGAGGTGCACTTAAGATATGTTAGATAATCATATGTTTTTATTGTGTATGCTGGCAGGTATAATAGACTATATTATATATATTGGGTATCAGAAGAATTATATATATGTGGAACATTTGAAACCAGCAGATAGTTCATATGGGCTTAATGTACGGCTGTTAAGTTATTTTAAAATAGCTGTTTATTATGTATATAATATTCTTCTGGCGGCAGTTGATATATTATGTATGTACAGTTTTCTGATTAACAACAGCTATACGATGTATATACTTCTTCTTGTTATTATGATTGCAGGTTTTAAGTATAGTGCTTTTGATGTATACACGGTAACAGCCAGTACGGCATATCATATAAGTATGTCGGTTACTGTTAATATTCTGGTTCGTCTGATATTGGAGAACTGTTCTCTTACGAGAATTGAAAAGTACAGTTCAGACATTAGTAGAGAAATTAGCTGTATTATTATGGTAAGAATACTGATTGTAATACTTGTTGATGTATATGATAAATATATAGGCATAAAGCTTGGAAGGCTTGCAGGGACAGCTATAGCTGTGACATCATTTGGCATAACTGTGGCATGTATTATGGTAAGCAAAATGGCATATAAATATGTTGACACAAGACCAATTGTGCTGGCAGTTCTTATTATTCTATGGTGCATAACTAACATAATAGCGATGCTTATTAATATGATTGAACAGAACAGCCGTCATAGTTATGAGATTATTATGCTTGAACGTGAGCGGCAGACTAACAGGGAAATATACGATAATATCAAATCAGGACAGGAAGAATTAAGGGATATAAGGCACGATATCAAGAACAGGCTTAGTTCCTTAAGGAGTGTTATAGTACAGAATGACAGCAGTGCGGCACTTGATTATTTAGACGGAATGATAGGAAGTGTCGATATGGTTAAGGGGAAAATATACTGTAATAATCTTGTCATCAATAACATTCTGACATACAAGCTCAGTGGTGTTGCTGATAACATTTCGGTGGAATGTGAGGCGGAAGTTCCAGAGCAGATTAGTGTGGATATGGGAGATTTAGGAGTTATAATAGGTAATCTGTTAGACAACAGCATTAAAGCTGTGAATAATATTAATACAGGTGGTTATATACATATAATTATAACAGAGAGCATAGGAAAGCTTATAATAATAATAGAGAATAATTACCTGAAAGATACAGAAAAGAAGCCAGCCATATATTACATAGATCACGGCAGGGGCATTAATAATGTGCGCCGTATTGTTAAGAAATATGGAGGAAGTTATAAGGAAAATGTGTCTGAAAATGTGTATCAGACCAAGATAAGCATTTGATGTGCAAAAAGTTACATTAATGAATACAACTTTTTACATTAACCGAATATCGCAAAATGCGTATGATATAATCCAGTGCATAGAGATTAGAATCTATGTGCTGGATTTTTTTATGCGGCTGGGCTTAACACAGGAATGGAGGATATTATGAAGCAGATGTTAAAAATAGAGCTGGAGAGGGCGTTTAAAAGTGCAGGTTTAAAAGTGTCGCTCCTGATAGGTATAGTTATAAGTACATTACATTTTTTTCAGAAGGTATTACCAACGGCACTCGATCCATTACATTTTTATAAAACAGGTAATCTTGAAACAGTAGCCAATGTTAATAATATGTGGATGGCAATGGGCGAAGGCTGGCATTACACATTGTATGTCAGGCTTATTCCGTTACTTGCTGTTGTGCCTTATGCCGTTACATATTATACAGATTATAAAAAGGGGATTGTAAAGAATTATTATACAAGAACCAAAAAGATTAATTACATATCAGCCAAATATATTGCAGTGTTTCTTACAGGTGGAACGGCGGCAGTTGCTCCGTTAGTACTGGATCTGATTGCTACATCAGCAGTGATGCCATCTTTTATAGCAATTAGTCATACTGTTCCCTGTAATGGCAATGGAATATGGTCATATATATTATTCTCACATCCGTATATATATTATTTGTTATATTTTATTCTCCAGTTTATATGTGCAGGACTGATGGCAACAATGTCTCTCGTTGTATCGCTGTATGTTAATAATGCATTTATTGTACTGTTGTTTCCAAGTGTATTATGTGAATTCATTAATGCAGTTTCAACATGGATTCCTGTTAAATATAGATATATAAAAGGGGCGGCTCCATGGAGATTGTTCAGGATTGATCAGGTGGCAATAAATTACTGGCAGAGTTATGTGATATTTATATGCGTGGTTTTGTTGTTTGATCTTGTTATATATGTGTGGAGAGGGGTGAAGAATGATGCACTCTAAAAAGAGAATTATAAAGCGTGTTGTTATAGCCTGCCTGATATTAGTAGTATCTGGTGTGTGGCTTGTAGGTTACATAGATGTCAATAAAAGATTTCCAAAGCCAGAGCAGCAGGTGCATTCAATTGGAGAATGGGTAAGGACGGGCGATACGAGCATAAAAGTTAATTCTGTAGAATATATGCCGCAGGAAGAAGCAAACAGCCAATATGGATCAGAACTTCTCCCTGATAACGGGAATAATAGTAATACTTATTATTTTATAGCGAAGATTGATGTCAAGAATGAAACAGATAAGGAAATCAAATTATCAAAAACACTTTTAGAGCATCTTGGATTGGAGATATATCCTGTTGGCGTATTAATATATGGAGAAGTGATGGAAAATGGAGAATTGACAAGCATAAAGCTTAAAGCACAAGAACAAAGGGAAATTGTATTGCATTTTATAATGTCACAAGGAGTGTTGCGGGATGATAGAAGATGGATGTTGAAAAAGTCACAGATTCGTATTGTACTGTCTAATTATCCTGTACACGAAATTATAGTTCTTGATGATATTAAGGGATTGTAAAGAGGAGTTTATTTATGAAAAGAAAAAGTATAATATTTGCTATTTTATGTGTATTAATGCTGGTATCAGGCTGTAGCAGCCAAAGTACTGATGATATATATCAGATGATGGAAAATGCATCATCAAAATCAAATGGCAGTGAATCATCTGGACAATCAGATATGGTTTCTGACAATTCACCACGCGTATATACAGAAGATTATAAGGAGTGCAATAAAAATTATATGCCGGAACTGGTACAGACTGGGGAGACGGCTAAGGTTACAATTGGTAGTAGAAATGATACGTTATCATTTACAGTTACAGATGCCCTTATTACAGATGATTTTAGTGATTTAAGACAGCTTACATCACAGGCGGCATATGATAATATAAGAAATTTCCTGCTTTATGTAGAAACAGATGATTATATAGATGAACAGGGGAATATATTAGACAGTGAACGTGGGGTTGAGAGGAAAGCGCTTTTTGTAAAGCTTAGTATAAAAAATGAGAATAATAGTGAATACACATTGCCTATACACAGCCTGAGTCTGTATAGCATAAAAAAGGAGAATTCTGTGATGAAATACAGACGCTTGAAAGGGACAAATGATGGAGGACCTATTTGTGCAAATGCACCAGATGCATTTACTTTGAAATCGGCTTCTAAAATTACATTACAGCCGGGCGAGGAAAAAGAAGAAGTGTTAATATATTTTGAAGAAGATAAGTGGGTTGAACAGTATACATATCGTTATGATAAGGATATAGGAAAGGGTGTATATGGAGATCTGGTGTATGGAGATGATATTTCATATGACAATATATATTTTTCAACTTCATTTATGTACGAAAGTAATAATCAAAACAAGGACAGAGGCTACTTTGAGAAGATTAAGAGTCTTATTAAACTGGATATAAGACAGGAATAATGGAACGTGAAGAATTGCAATAACAGGTGGTATGATGAAAAGATTAGTTGATTTATTGCGGGTAAATGAGTCAAGGTTTACAGCTATTATATTAGGTGCAATGACAATTGCTGCTGTTATTAATTTTAATGGGCAGCTTGGGAGCGGCGGAGGAGTGCCGTGCTTATATGATGTCTATATAATAGGTATTTTGCATGTGGTGGATACATTTGGTGTTCCATTGCTGCTGTTTTATACATTATTTGTCGAAAGGCATAACCAGAGAATAATGCAGGTTGTCAGGGAACGCACAGTTAATGATGTATGGAAAAGATGCGTGATAGATTTACTCATTTTGTGTACGTTTTTTACGGTATATGTCTTTGCTTTAACCACGATTGTAGGTTTATTGCGGACAAATACATTTTATAATTGGGGAGAACAATATAGTCGCTGTGTGAAATGGCTTGGAAAAGTATGTGAAGAACAGCCATCATTTGTTATGCTGCTGGTGGCATATGTAATAGAGACATTTCAGTGCTTTTTAATAACGGGAATTGTAATGATCGGAGTATGGTGGTGCACCAATAAAGAATGGGCAGGATATATATCTGCAATAATATTAATTACTATAGACAGAAGCTTTGAAAGCCATGGCTTAATATTTGGCAGTTATCAGGTATCAAGCTATACATACAAGGTTGGCTTAAACTTAGGTGTAAATATAATATATCCGCTGATAGTTATGGTAATAATATTTGTCCTTGTGAACGTGGCAGTAAGATTTAAGAAAAAGGAATTCTTAGGGACATAGATTGTGCAGAAAACTTATAACTTTGCAGAAAAGATAAGGGAGAGAGTGTGGATGTTGTGGTGGCAGATAAAAAGCGACATAAGAGAGGGCATTGTACAGCAATGGAAAAGATTTGCAATGCTTGGAATAATATATGCAGTATGTGTAATATATTTTATTATGATATGCAGCTTTAGCAGACATATTGACTCGTATACGTGTGGAGATATGATTTTATGGGTGTTAAGGGGTGTTAAGAAATATGATAGTGGTGTGATTAAAACCGTAGACATATCCTCTGTGTATATGCTTCCTAATATATTTGTAGCTTATATTGTCGGCAATTATGTCATCAAAGACCTGTATGGCTTTGGAAAGAATATTATCGTCAGAACAGGAAGTAGGTTTAACTGGTGGATAAGCAAATGTATATGGGGCATATTAACAGCAGTGCTAAGTTATGCAATATTGTATGCTGTAATAATAGTGGCTGGAATATGCACAGGAGGCGTTAAGCTTGCACCGACACCAGAAGTATGCTATTCGGCTATTTCTATGGATAAACAGATTATTATACAGAACACTAATCTGACAGGTCTGGTGATAAGTCTTATGGCTATGAGCCTGCTTATGACAATAACCTTCTGCATTATCCAGATTACAGTCGGACTTATTATATCACCAGTCATTGGATATGTTATTGTGATGTCATATCTTATTATAGGTGCATTTTCAGATAATCCATTCATTATATCCATATATTGTATGGCTTTAAGAAATGGAATATACAGCCCAGAAGGATATAACATATTATTGGGAGTAATTATTATGGCGGCAATAACAATCTTCTGCATGGTAGCAGGCTCATTATATATAAGAAAAATGGATATAATTAACCAAAAACAGGAGTGGCAGGGACACGAATAATGCTTAAATGCATTATAAATTGGGAAAGATTTCAATTTGTTGCAAAAAAGAAAAGGATATTTTAAGCCATAAATATAAGAAAAACAGATTAAATTGAGGTAAAAAATAAAAAAATCTCCAAAATTAAGGAAAATATTAAAATGCTGCAAAGCTAGTAAATACGCGGCTTTGCAAAGAATTAGCTTTGCCAAATCAACAAAAATCTCAAAAAAATTAAAAAAAATTGAAAAAAGTTGTTGACATATGTGATGGGTGGTGATATTATAATCAAGTCGCCGCGATACGACAGCGACACAAAAGCTTCTCAAACACAGATAAATACTGGATTTGAGAGCGATGAACTTTGATAACTGAACAGAAAGACAACCTTGAAAATTCTTTTTTAGAATTTCGAGATGAGTACAGAATTCAATAGAATTAAGTATACATCTTTTGTGAACATCATTCAAGCAATTGAATGAATCCTTAAACACAGTATAAGGAAACTATTATTAAGCTAGTTAGTTTGTAACTGACAAGGCAAACTTTTTATGAGAGTTTGATCCTGGCTCAGGATGAACGCTGGCGGCGTGCTTAACACATGCAAGTCGAACGAAGCATTTAAGACAGATTACTTCGGTTTGAAGTCTTTTAT
>FONU01000036.1 GCA_900112995.1 [Lactobacillus] rogosae
GCCACCAGGCTCATGGCCGAGTAGCCAAGTCGGGACGGGATAAACGCTGAAGGCATCTAAGCGTGAAGCCCCCCTCAAGATGAGATATCCCATAGAGTAATCTAGTAAGACCCCTTGAAGACGACGAGGTAGATAGGCAGAAGGTGGAAGTGTGGTGACATATGGAGCTGATCTGTACTAATAGGTCGAGGGCTTAACCGAAAGAGGTTAAGGTTTGGATAGAACAAAGAGAGTTATTCTTAAGGAAAGTACGAAAGTACTTGACAGGATACGGATGTATAAGATATATTTAATGTGCAGTTTTGAAGGAGCAATCTATTCCTTTAGATAGGGGTGTGGTGAAGTGGTATCATAGGGGTCTCCAAAACCTTTGGTGGGAGTTCGATTCTCTCCACCCCTGTTATAATTTTATATAAGTTAGAAGATAGTTTTTGCATTAGGAGATAATGTAAAAGCTTTTTTTATTTTAATTTAGTATCTTATGAAATAAAGTTTATCAGCTTATTGTCAAAGCAACTTATGCGATATGACTAAAAGATAAAGCTATTTATTAAACTTATGTAAATCATAATTATAAATATTGCGTCAGAAATAATATAATGTTATCATTAAGAAGATATGTATATAATCAATTATTATAGCATAATTAATAATATATTCAGGAGCGTATATGGTAGACAGCAGCTATTTTAAGAATAATAAGAACAATGGTAATAGAGCGGGCGGTAAGAATAACGGCAAATTAATGGACAGGTTAAAGCAGCATAAGTGGATACCACTTGTTGTAATTATAGTATTAGCACTTGCAATGATTGCAATTCAGTATTTTATGTTAGATGTACTTCAATATACAAGACAGATGGCAGAACAGCAGAAAGAGGGATTTATTAATATATATCCTATAATCAATAATTTGCTTTAAAGAACATTTAGAATTTTAAAATAGAAAAATTTAAAATTCTAAATGTTTAAAATATTCAAAGCTTAGAATGTCATAATAAAGAAGGTCTTAAAAGTCAAAATACGCAAATTCCCACCTGGAATGGAGGAGAATTATGCAGTTTTTGATTTTTAAGACCTTCTTTATTTGATTTTATTTCAATGGCTGAGGGCGGTTTAATCTTTTTTGAAATAACTTTGATGGTGGTTAAAATATATTGATAAAAAACTTATATTCAATTTCAAATAAAAGAGATAATTAACAAATGTAAGAAAATAGATAATACATATTGACTTTATAAATAATATGTATTACTATTTAGATAGATTTCTAATTAGATATTTTTCTAAATAGTATAAATTATAATTATAATACAGCACGGAATGGAACAATAATTAGACAAAGTTAGGAAGTGATATGTTTGGCATTTGCAGATACTTTTAAGGCATTATCTGACCCGGCAAGGAGGGATATTTTAGAGATGTTAAAGAATAAGCCTCTTTCGGCGGGAGAGATTGCTAAACAGTTCGATATGACACAAGCCACAGTATCATATCATTTGAAAGTATTAAAAAAGGCAGATTTAATAAGAGAAAATAGAAAAAAGAATTTTATTTACTATGAATTAAATCTCACAGTACTAGAGGAACTGATGATGTGGTTATCTGATTTAAAGAATAAAGAAAATTAGGAGGAAGAGTATCTATGAAAGATAATAATACTGATTATCAAAATGATAATAGCCGTAATAATTCTAATATAAGCCTTTCAATGGCAGTAATATCGGTTATCGCTACATTGCTACCAATTATTATAGGATTGGCGTTGTGGAATAAGCTTCCCGATGAATTGCCTGTTCATTGGGGAATTAAAGGCAATGTAGACAGATTGGCGACTAAGGCTGAGGGAATATTTATAATGCCTTGTCTGTGTGCAATTATCCAGATTGGTGTACTTATTAAATTATATATTGATCCAAGAAAAGAGCAGATTCATCATAAACCTGTACTTGTATCAATATGGATTGTTCCATTGATTACCATTTTAATTAATGTACTTATATATATAATAGCACTTGGTGGTAAAGTAAGTATGACAATGGCAGTATTTTTTATCATTGGTGTTATGTTTATAGGGCTTGGTAATTATATGCCAAAGTTGAAACAGAATTATACAATAGGAATTAAAGTTCCGTGGACATTAAATAGCGAAGAGAATTGGAATATGACACATAGAATGGCAGGTAAGGTATATGTTGTGGCAGGTGTTATTTCAATAATAATTGCATTGCTTAATAATGTATTGAGTGATGAAGTGACAATTATTATATTTATGGCTGTATTTCTTGTGACAGGCATAGGAAGTGTTGCTTATTCATTCTGGCTTTATAAGGTCAAGGGCCTTTAATAAATTGTATTATATCAAGATGTCCCCAGCCCTGCTGATTGGTGGCAAGATTGACTTTGTGACAGCATTTTTTAAGCCGTTGGCGGATTTCGTCAGGAGTATAATCGTGATTATTAAGAACACGGGCGATTGCACCGCTTACAATTGGTGCAGACATGGATGTTCCGCTTTTGGTGGAATATCCATTTTTTTTATTATTGCACGCTGTGATATTAGAGCCAGTGACAACAAGTTCGGGCTTAAGAATGCCATCAAGAGTAGGACCGCGGCCGGAATTAAATGTCTTATCATCAATAGAGCCAACGGTAATGACAAGGCGGCTTGTGCCGGGTGCGGTTATGCTGTGGGACTTTGGACCGCTATTACCGGCAGCGGCGACAACAATAATGCCTTCATTCCACATATTTTCCACATTTTTTATTAGTTCAGAAGTATTGGAGGGGTTGTGGGTAGTGCCAAAGGAAATATTTACTATTTTTATATTGTAAATATCTTTATTATTGATTATCCATTTAGTGCCTTTAATAACATTTTCTATATTGCCATTGCCGTTGGAGTCAAGCACCTTAACAGATATAATCTGGCTCATAGGGGCTATTCCTTTGAATCGGCCGTGACTTGCATAGCCATCGCCTGCGATTATGCCTGAAACGTGCGTGCCGTGACCGCTGTCATCATATGGAAATGCTCTATTATTAATAAAATCTTTAAATGCGATTATCCGGTTTCCAAAATCTATATGCTTATATATGCCTGTATCAAGTACAGCAACACCTATATTATTATTCATATCTATCCTCAGTTATGCTCTATATAAATATTTTATTCATAATAATTGTGATTGGTGCGTTGATTATTGATGTCTTATATTTGCTTTTTGTATTAAAATCTTATATAATATTCAAATACATAATACATTTAAGTAATTGGAATTGCTTTTATCTGAGATTTTCGAGTAGAAAGTTTTTATGTAAGATTAAAGGCATTGATAATATGTATAATATTCGTGAAAAGTGAGAGGTTGCGTTATGGACAAGAAAAGAATTGTTGTTGCATTAGGAAGAAATGCTTTCGGAGAAACATTCCCAGAACAGCAGGCAAATGTTAAGAAAGCAGCTAAGGCTATTGCAGATTTAGTAGAAGCTAAGTATCAGATAGTAATTACACACAGCAATGGTCCTCAGGTTGGTATGATTCAGACAGCTATGACAGAATTTGCAAGACTTGAGCCAGAAGACAGGACTGTTGCTCCTATGTCAGTATGTGGTGCTATGAGTGAAGGCTATATAGGTTATGATTTACAGAATGCAATCAGGGAGGAGCTTCTTAACAGAGGTATCTATAAGACAGTTTCAACAATTATAACTCAGGTAAGAGTTGATCCTTTTGATATAGCATTTTCTGAGCCTTCTAAGATAATCGGAAGATATATGACTAAGGAAGAAGCCGAAGCAGAGGAAGAAAAGGGTAACTATGTAGTTGAAGAAGAACCAGGCAGGTTCAGAAGAATAATTGCAGCTCCAATGCCTATTGATATATATGAGATTGATGCTGTTAAGGCACTTCTTTCGGCAGATCAGATTGTTATTGCTGCCGGTGGCGGTGGAATTCCAGTATTACAGCAAGGTTCACACCTTAAGGGTGCATCAGCTATTATAGAGAAGGATTACACAGCAGCTAAGCTTGCAGAACTTGTCGGAGCAGATACATTATTATTCCTTACAGCTTATGATAAGCTAACAATTGGCAAGGGAACAGCTGACGAGAAGGTATTTGACAATGTATCAGCAGCAGATCTTCACCAGTATATTAAAGCTGGACATTTCCCAGCTAAGACAACATTCCCTAAGGTAGATGCATCAATTAGATTTGTTGCAGCTGATTCAGACAGAAAGGCAGTTATTGCTAATCTTGAGCAGGCTAAAGAAGGCTTAGACGGAAAGGCAGGAACTACAATAACAGCTTAACTGGGTGACATATAATGGAACCTGCACAACAATAAGTGGTTCAATTACAACATATATTTGATGAATTACAACATCTCTCGATAATATATATAATTATGTGGTAGAATATGGTTATAATAATTATCAGGAGGTGTTGTTTTGCTTTTAATGGGGATGCAAAAGAAGAATTCAGATATGGATAGTCTGATGGAACATTTAGAATTTAAGGGTATTAATGTATTGAATGTATTTGAGGAAGGGAGGGTTAATAATCTGCTGTGGCAGATGAATACAAGAAAGAATAATGAACTGTTTATTAAGCACAGGTATGTTGTGTTATTTATATCATATGAAATGCTTAATGACATTAAAGGAGTATATTATCTGGAGCTTGTTAAGAAATTATCAGAACAGGGGAAGATTAAATTATATGTAGTCAACAACCATATTAAGATTAAGAATTTGCCCAAAAGAGGTGGCTGGCTTGAAAGTGTTATATGTGATTGTGAGGAGTGCGAGGACAATTATGAGATGAATTGTAAGATGTATCAGCTTGCTGATGATATTGTGTGTAATGTTGTCAATGATATATTCAATCAGAATACTTGCAATTAATCCCAATTCCATCTATAATTGTAATGTTTAACATTACTGGAGGTTATGATTAATGATTAGTGCAAACAATGTAACACTTCGTATAGGTAAAAAGGCCCTTTTTGAAGATGTAAATATTAAGTTTACAGAAGGTAACTGCTATGGTCTTATCGGTGCTAATGGTGCAGGTAAGTCAACATTTTTAAAAATACTTACTGGTCAGATTGAACCAAGTAAGGGAGATGTATCTATTACACCAGGTCAGAGATTATCATTCCTTGAACAGGACCACTTCAAGTATGATGAGTACACTGTATTAGATACTGTTATTATGGGTAACACACGCCTTTATGAAATAATGAAAGAAAAAGAAGCAATATATGCTAAAGAAGATTTCACAGAGGAAGATGGTAATAAGGCAAGTGAGCTTGAAGCAGAGTTCGCTGATATGAATGGCTGGGAAGCAGAATCAGATGCTGCACAGCTTCTTAACGGGCTTGGAATTACTACAGATCTTCATTATAAGCTTATGTCAGAACTTAATGGTAGTGAGAAGGTTAAGGTTCTTCTTGCTAAGGCTTTATTTGGTAATCCTGATATTCTTTTATTAGATGAGCCTACTAACCACCTTGATCTTGATGCTATTGCGTGGCTTGAAGAATTCCTTATTAATTTTGATAATACTGTTATCGTTGTATCACACGACAGATATTTCCTTAATAAGGTATGTACACAGATTGCAGATATTGATTATGCCAAAATTCAGCTTTATGCTGGTAACTATGATTTCTGGTATGAATCAAGCCAGCTTATTATTAAGCAGATGAAGGAAGCTAATAAGAAGAAGGAAGAAAAGATTAAGGAACTTCAGGATTTTATTCAGAGATTCTCAGCTAATGCGTCTAAGTCTAAGCAGGCTACTTCAAGAAAGAGAGCATTAGAGAAGATTGAACTTGATGAAATCAGACCATCAAGCAGAAAGTATCCTTATATAGATTTCAGACCAGCAAGAGAGATTGGTAATGAAGTACTTCAGGTTGAAGGTATTTCTAAGACAATTGATGGTGTTAAGGTGCTTGATAATATATCATTTATTGTTAATAAAGATGACAAGATTGCATTTGTTGGTTCTAATGAATTAGCAACTACAACTTTATTTAATATTCTTACAGGTAATATGGAGCCAGATGAGGGTTCATACAAATGGGGTGTAACAACTTCACAGGCATATTTCCCTAAGGATAGTGCGGCAGAGTTCAACAGAGAGGATACAATTGTTGAATGGCTTACACAGTATTCACCAGATCCAGATCCTACATATGTAAGAGGTTTCCTTGGACGTATGTTATTTGCTGGAGATGATGGTGTTAAGAAGGTTAAGGTACTTTCCGGTGGAGAGAAGGTTAGATGTCTTATATCCAAGATGATGATTATGGGTTCTAATGTACTTATATTTGATGACCCTACTAATCACCTTGATATGGAGTCTATTACAGCACTTAATAATGGACTGATTAAGTTCCCAGGTGTGGCACTTTTCACATCACACGATCATCAGTTCATTCAGACTACAGCTAACAGAATTATGGAAATCGTTCCATCAGGGCAGCTTATTGATAAGATTACAACTTACGATGAGTATCTTGAGAGCGATGAGATGGCAAGAAAACGTCAGGGATTTGCAGAAGCTGCAAGTGATGATGAAGATTAATTATTAATGCTTAGGATGGGGTTGTCACGAATGTGGCATCCCCATATATTAGTATTAGTCAGGTGTTGATAGCTTATGTATGCAATATAAGTGTGTATACACAAGCTGTTATTACCTAATTTTAAATATGTTGAAAGGAAAAATATGTTATCTTTAGTAGTTAATGTATAGAAAGTAAAAGAATAGATATACCCTAATAAACCGTAGTAAGTATAAGGGTTTGTTGAGGTATATTACTGTAAAGTAAGTGTACCTTAAAAATTGAATATTAAAAGATTATTAAACAGTAGTATAACTGTTGAACGTATGTTCTTTATACGGTAAAATATATAGTAAATAAAAGATATTTTACTTATTAGACATATAATAATTGTATTGGAGGTATCAGATACATGGAATTACACGTTACAAAACATAAAGGAAGGGAGATAGTTGTTCTACTGGATAATGATATGAGAAAAGAGATTGCTTTAGATTATAGGTAAATAATATCAGAAGAAATATAAATTAGAAAAGCAAAAGTCAGCCAAGATGTTTCATGGCGCATTGGTGCCTTTCGTAGAAAGGCGGATTATAAAAATGAAAAAGACAAAAATAATAATCACAGCTGCAATAATGGCGGCATTGGTAACAGCGACAGCTTGTGGTGGCAAGAACCAGGCTTCTACAGCAACAGAAGCTCAGACAACAACAGTTGCAGTAAAACAGGTTAATTCAACAAGCACAGAAAATGCAACGGACAAGCAGGAAGTAACAGAAGCTTCCGTAGAAAATACAGAGGCTTCTAATGAAGAAGTTTTAGTAGCTGAAGCAGTAATAGATGAAAATCAGGGAAATGGTGATAGTGTAGAAGAAGTTAATAATACAGTTCTTGAAGAACAGCCAGCAGAAGATATAAATGCAACCTGGACAGATACAACACCGGCAGAACAGCCAGAAGAAAATATTAATTCAGGCTGGGAAGATGCAGCACCAGTAGAGCAGCCAGCCGCTCCGGCAGAACCAAGTCCAGCACCAGAGCCAGTAGTAACTCCTCAGGCACCAACAGCTACAACATTAACAGATGAAGAAAGATTAGTTGCAACTGGAAAATGGACTAAAATTAGTGAAGGTATAAATTCTTATACAGGAAAAGCTTACTCTATCTATGAAGGTATTGACCCATTAACAGGATATAAAATAGGTACTGTATTTTCAGATGGAACTTTAACAGGACTTCAAACTAACACGAAAGAAGAGGCTTGTGCAATTGCGCAAGCACATAGAGCTACTTAAGCCATTGCCTCAAAATACAGTAAGGCAGATGATTGTTGATGGAATGCAGTCAACATTTGGCAGAAAACCACAGATAAAAGGTGTTCCAGATAATATAGATTACTATGATGAAATTATATTAGGCACACCTATATGGGCAGGAATGCCAGCCGCACCAGTATATACATTTATAAAAAAATATGGAATAGCTGATAAAATAGATGCAGTATTTACATTTAGTGGCGGCGGAGATAATGACAGATGCATGGCGCAGTTGTCAAAGACACTTAAAAATATAAAAAATGAGGTTGCATTAGCAGACCGTAATAGCGAAATGGCAAAGAATAATCATGATAAACTTGAGAAATTTATTATGGATATTAAGTAGAATATAGGGGCATTAATGTATAAGATGAACATAATGAAAAACTGATGAAAAGAAATTACTTGTGACATTCTGTGCGGTCAAATCAAATGTATTATTAGGATGGCTTATAGGACTTGGCAACGTGGAAGAGTTAGAACCAGAAGATGTAAAGGAAAAAATGATAGCTCTTCTTGATAAAAATAAAGATTCTTATAAATAGATTTAACAGTGGAAGTGTATTTTGTGTATACTAAAAAGATATATAATGTGTTTTAGATAAAATTTAAAATATAATAAAAAGAAAAAAGGAATTGTTGTAAATTTGCGGCAATTCCTTTTTTAGATGGTGGTAGAATATTATCAAATAGTAATTCCAATATGTTGATATTAAAATAAAATATATAATAGTTATCTATTATTTACATTCCAGTATGGTAAATGTTTATAACTTAGAATTCTACAGTAAAAAATTAAAAAAATCAATATATAAAGACATTGAAATAAATTAGCACCTAATAGATAACTTTTATATTGACATATATAATAATAAGTGATATATCTATAGCATAAGAAGATAATAAAGGAGGTGAAATTGATGATTCAGTTAGTATTAGAATTTCAGCTAGAAAAGCCAGAACTGCCAGTAGAATATGAAAGAACAATTGTGAGCTTTTTAAAGGCAGCAAGTAATAATTATTCACAGGAAATGTTTGAAAGATTATATGATAAAAGTAAGTCAATAATAAAAACATTTACATATAGTGTATATCTGCCAGGAGCTGTTTTTGACAAAGATGTGATAAAACTTAAAGAAACGAGATTTAAAATATTTTTCACTGATGCAGATATGGGACAGACCATAGAGTGGTTTAATTCATTTCAATTAATGAGAATGAAGAAATATCCGCTTAATAACAATGCAATGAAACTTATTTCAATAAAATCACAAAATAGAAAAGAGATTGTTGATAATGAACTTGTTATTAAAATGCAAAGTCCACTTATTGTAAGACAACATAATGCAGATACTAATAAAGATGAATATTATACATATGACAGTGCTGAATTTGCTGATAAGGTAAGAGATAATGTTTCAATATTCTTGCAGAAGGTTAATCTGGATATATCCATGGAAGATTTTTCACTGTTGCCAGTGAAGGGCAAGAAAGTTGTAGTTAATTGCTTTGGAAGAAAGATAGATGCCAATATAGGCATTTATAAAATAACAGGAAATCAAGAGCTGCTTAATATACTTTATCAGTCAGGACTTGGCAGTAGGCGTAGTGTAGGGCATGGTAAGTGGGAAGTGCTGATGTAACGTAACAATATGTATGGTATATAAGTATGCATTGGAGTTGAAAGTGTATACAAATAATTTGATTAAATTGAGAGGAGGTAAGAAATGAGTAAGCATCTTATAATACCGGGGGATTTTCTTAAAAATGCTGGTATTGTCGGGTTATATTATATGCTTAAGGAATATAATATAGATATTCTTGAAGGCAGGGAATATGGCATAAAAGAGCAGGGAAGTACTGAATATGGTTTTGAACCATATGAAAGTGGATTATGGCTGGATGAAGATTTTATAGAAAATGCTGATTGGACAGATATATTTTTTAAAGCCTGTGTTAAATATTACAGAGATAGTACGGTGTATGCAAGAGTTTTAGATAATATTAATGTTATTATAGACAAAATAGATAATGATGTATGGCAGGAAAATTCTGCTAATAAAGATATGCTTAAGTTTATCAGTGATAAGCTTTTATCCAATAGTTACAAGTCAGGCTTTGATAATATAAAGAATGATATAGAGAATGCATATATATATGAGAATCTGCAGAAAGAAAAGCTGAGCTTCAAGTTAGATGCGTGTGAACTTAAAAGGCGTTTAGAAGAATTAAATATATTTTTAAAGCAGCCTTTATGTGAAGAAACATTTGTTATGAAAAGTGTTATATATAATTATATTAACCGTTTTTGGGATGGAAAATGTTTTTTATTAAGAGCTAATGCAAAGAAAAATATGCGAATATTATTTGAACAGGATTTTGTAGAACCATTCAAAGAATATGTTAAGAAATTGCATAGTAAGGATAAAGATATATGCATTGACTGTGGAAAATTGCTGGGTAGTAGGGACAAGGTTTCAATAGCATTTATGAAGGATATGGCGGATGATCTTTCAAGAAAAAAATCAGCTTTTTGGAATTGTAAAGTGGATGCTTTTTTGTGTCCTGAGTGTGCATTTATTTATGCTTTATGTCCGTTGGGATTTAATCTTTTAGGAAGCCGATTTGCATTTCTTAATACAAATATTTCCATTAGAGGGATGATAGAGGCTAATAAAAAGAATGATTATGCTTATATAAAAGAAAATGATATATATCCGGATAATGCTGTAAAGCGTGAAAAAGAAAGTTATTCACAGTGGTTTGCAAGAATGTTGAACAGGCTGATGGAATATAAACTTAAAGAATTATCCAGTGTCCAGGTAATAATCAGAGGTACGAAGCAGGATGATAAGTATGTTTTTGCAGTTGTAAGTAATGATGCATTGAAAATTATTAAAGAGAAAAAGGTCCAGAATGCTTTACAATATATGCAGATGTATCCATATATTATGATAGAAGGAGAGTATATTAATATTCATGAGCAGGTTGTTCTTAATATACTGAACTTTAAAGGTCAGGAGCTGCTTCTTAACAGAGTGTTAAGGGCATCAATAGAGTCACCAGCTTATAATGCCTCTGCTTACTGGATTTATAATGTACTTTTGTGGAGCAATATAGTTAAAAGTGGCAAAGAGAATGGAGGTAAGATAGCTATGAACAGATTAGCAGTCATGAATAGTGGTTATTCACTTCGTACAGCATTATTAGCATCAAAGGGAGCTAAAGATGATGAATGTATCAGAGGTACGTTGTATCAGCTTATGAATGCACTTTCGACAAAGAATACAGGAAAGTATCTTGAAATAGTGATGAGATTATATAGTTCCTGCAAGATACCTGCGAATGAGGAGCAGGCAGGTAAGCTGGTAGTTCCTAGTGCGTTTGTAAATATGTTTAATAATCCAGCATTATTTGAAGAGTACGGATATGCATTTTTACTCGGATTAAAAGGATGCAATTCAAATTCTAAAAAACAAGATAATAAGAATGATTAAGGAGGGCATATAGATGAAAAAGGATGGATTAACATTAACAATGGTATTCTTGGCAGAGAGTGCCAATTATGGTGAGGGCGTAGGAAATATAACAACTTTGAAAAAGATGACAAGGGGAGATTATCAACAGTACTCATATATATCAAGGCAGGCTATAAGGTATAATTTAGTTCAGCAGCTTAATTGGGATGATACACCTGTGGATGGAAAGAGTGGGGTTGTTCAGTTTGCACCGTCCGCTACAATAAAAGAGTATCCAGAGATAGATTTATTTGGTTATATGAAGACGACATCTAAAGATGATAATCTTAAGGGTGGAGCAACAACAAGAAGCGCTGTGGCAAGACTGAGTAATGCGATATCTCTTGAGCCTTATCAGGGTGAATTAGAGTTCCTCACCAATATGGGACTTGCAAAACGACAAAATCTTGGTAATGCTATTGCACAGAGTGAGATACACAGGGCGTATTACACATATACATTATCGATTGATCTAGACAGAGTAGGAGAGGATGTAGATATAAGTATATCACCAGAACAAAAGACAGAAAGAGTAAATGCACTATTAGATGCCGTACAGTATTTATATAGAGATATTAAAGGAAGAAGAGAAAATCTTTCACCACTATTTGTTATTGGCGGTAATTATGCTAGGAAAAATCCTTTCTTTGAGAATTGTGTTCGTATTAAGAATAATAGTATAAGGACAGGTGCATTTGTAGATTTAATGCAGGGGGATGACAGTATAAATGATAATACGGTTGTTGGAGTTGTATCGGATATATTTGACAATGATACAGAGCTTAAGGAAAAGTTACACGCAGTGACAGTAGCAAAAGCATTTAGCCAGTTGAAAGAGAAAGTGAGCGAATATTATGATGAAAGCAATTAGACTACACTGTTTTCAAAATCTTGCTAATTATAAAAAGCCAAGCAGCTTTATCATAAAAGAAACGTATCCACTTCCACCATATTCAACAATCATAGGAATGATACATGCAGCATGTGGGTTTAAGAGATATCATAGGATGAAATTGAGTATACAGGGAACCAATCAGGGAATGATTTCTGAACTGTATACAAGATATTCTTTTTCATCTGGGGCAAAATATGAAGAAGGACGACATAATATATGCATTGAAGATGGTGAAAAATATGGAGTATTCAAAGGAGTGGCTAATGTAGAATTAGTCTGTGAAAATGAGATAATTATTCATATTTTACCAGAAGAAGATGAGGATATGCAGATTATATATGAGGCACTTAAAAATCCACCTATGTATCTGTCGCTTGGAAGATATGAGGATTTAATAGATATAAAAAGTGTTGATATAGTAAATATAAGAGAAGAGGACGAAGCAGATACAAAGCATAATATATATATTCCAGTATCATATATTATGGAAAGAGGTTATGAAAACAGTAATTCTACTGTTTATACCCTTAATAAGGAGTATGAGATAACTAAACAGGGGCTGCGTAGATGGAAGTCAGAGAAAGAAGGCGGACGGGTTAAAGTTTTTTATTATCCTAGTGGAATAGAGATAGAAAATATTTTAGTAGATGATTCACAATCAGAAGATGTAGTAGTATTTGCGTAATTAAAATTAATAGATACATATTGGAATTAGATTTATTTATCAATAATTACATAAGAGTTTGACAGAGTAGAAGGAGAACATATGGAGTATTATGCAAAGTCAGCAACAAAAAGTTTATCTGATGATGAGAAAAGTGAAATTGTTAAAAAGATTAAATCTGCAATAGAAATAGTAGAAGATAATCTCACACAAAGTGAAAAAACAGCTATTGATAATTCCATTGATGAGTTTATAAATATAACGGAAAAAGGACAGGTTACGTTAAAACAGCATCTTGAAGATATAGTAATATGTGCAGAGAATTTTTTTAAAATATATGGTGGATATTTTACGGATAAAGAGAAAAAGCTTGTTGTTGAAGCATGTCGAATACATGATATTGGTAAAGCTAACATAGTATTTCAGACTAAAATAGGTAATAGAGATTTACATTTAGATGAAACCTTCGATTATGAAATTCCTCATGGATATTTAAGTGCAGTAAGTATATCTCAGGATGAATTAAGCAATATGGTTCCAGATTGTACAGTAGAAGATTTTAAGATATTTATAACTGCTGTTTACCATCATCATGACAGGGAAGATAAGTGGGAAAGTGCTCAAATAAAGGAATTCTGTAAGAAATACTATATTGATAATCTGGCTGATTTTTATAAAAGAGAAGAAAAAAAGATAAGAGCAGCCAATGTTAATAAAATTTTATTTAGAAATAATGAAACATCAGTTAATAAGAGGCTTGATAATAATGTATGGGAAAAATATGCGCTAGTCAAAGGTCTGTTAAACAAGTTCGATTATACTGTTAGTTCAGGCTATGATAAAGCAGAACAGGTTTCGGATATTGATAACAAAATATTAGTTAACAATATTTATTCTTACTTTAAGTCACATAATATGCAATTTAATTCTATGCAGCTATATATGAAAGAGAATATTAATAAGAATCTAGTAGTAGTAGCACCAACAGGAATGGGAAAAACAGAAGCAGCTTTATTGTGGGCTGATGGTGAAAAATGTTTTTATACATTGCCATATATGGTTTCATCTAATGCTATATATGACAGAATAAAGAAAACATATAATTATGGTGATGTTACATTATTACATTCAGGAAGTATGCAGCATTTTATAGATGAAAGCAGAAAGGGAGAGGAAAGTGCTTATAATATGTATCAAAAGGCAAAGCTGCTTTCTTTTCCATTGACTGTGTGTACTGTTGATCAGATATTTAAGTTTGTATACAAAGCATTGGGAACAGAAATATTTGCAGCAACACTTAAATATTCTAAAGTTATAATAGATGAAATACAATCATATGATTCGGAAATTATAGCAGCAATTATATATGGTCTGAAAATTGTATCAGATATGGGAGGACATTTTGCAATTATAACGGCAACATTTCCACCAGTGTTAAGAAGTTTAATGGAGGAATATGGTCTTATAGAAGCAGTAGATTATGAATATAAAGATTTTTCAACAGTGGCAGAAAATGTAAGACATTGGCTTGATGCAGAGTATGGAGATATTAATGTAGATAAAGTTATTGAAGATGCCAGAGATAAAAAAGTGTTAGTAATATGTAATACTATCAGCAGTGCTCAGGTGTTGTACCAAAAAATATGTGATATATACGATTTCTGGATGAATGAAGAGAAAACAGAAATACATCTTTTACATTCAAATTTTATAAAACAACATAGAAGAATATTAGAAGAAAATATAATGTCATTTTCAAGGGATAATTCGTCTACTGGTATATGGATAACAACGCAGATTGTAGAAGCAAGTCTAGATATTGACTTTGATGTATTGTATACAGAAATGAGCACGGTTGATAGTTTATTACAACGTCTAGGAAGGTGTAACAGACATATGCGTTATGTACCTATAGAGGCTAATGTTCATATATATATTGCAGAAGAAATTAATAGCAAAGGAAATTCGGTAGAAATACTTAATGGTGATGATGTAAAAAGTAATAAGAAAAAAAGCATTAGTTATATATATGATAAAGATATATATAATCGCTCAGTAAATATACTGAAAGATTATACAGGAAGACCTTTAGCAGAAAGAGAAAAGAATGAATACATAAACCGGGTGTATTGTACAGAGGAATTAGTAGATACTGCTTATTACCAAAATATAAAGAAGGCTCTAGATAATTTCCAAATAATTAAGGAGGCAGAGTATAGTAAACAAGAAGCTGATAGACAATTCCGCAATATAAATAGTGTTACGATAATACCTGATAACATATATAACCAAAATATTGATTTTATAGACAATTGCTTAAAGATAATTAATGATAAATATATTAAAAAGGACATTAGAAGTATATTTACATCTAAAATATCGGATATGACTTTGTCGTTGCCAACATATAATAAGTACAAATTGCCAGAATTAGTTGACGAATGTGTTATTTGGGAAAGTGGCAATGGGGATGGGAAAAACAAAGCAAGGCAAGCAGAATTGAATATACATAGAGCAAGTATGGATTATGAATTTGATATAGATAAATGTACGGGAAGTGGATTAATAAAAAAACAGACGCAGGCTTCTATATTTATGTAATAGTTGTTAATAATATCAAGAGTATGTAGTATTTATGAGGTTTACAGTTATGGAAGATAAAATAACAGGTGTAATGATATATTATTATTTTATATGTAAAAGAAAACTGTGGTATTTTTGTCATCAGATTACAATGGAAGATGGCAATGAAAATGTACAACTTGGTAAATTGCTGGATGAGAATAGTTATGCAAGGGATGACAAGCATATTAATATTGATGATGCTATTAATATTGATTTCATACGTGAGAAGAAAGAATTACATGAGGTGAAAAAGAGTAAGGCGATAGAGGAAGCTGGAATATGGCAGTTAAAGTACTATCTATATTATTTGAAAAAGAGAGGCGTAGAAGGGCTTACTGGAAAGATTGACTATCCTTTGGCTAAAAGAAATATAGAGATAGAGCTAACAGATGAGGATTGCAGGGAACTTGATAAAATTATTGATGATATTAATAAAATAAAGGAGTATAAACTGCCACCAGAATTGAATGAAACCAAGATATGTAAAAAATGCGCTTATTTTGATATGTGTTTTATATAGTATTATGTAGTAAGTGGAGGAATAAAATGCAGCAGAGCTTTTATGTATACAATAATGGAGATTTAAAAAGAAAAGATAATACATTAAGATTTACATCATATGATGGTGAAAAAAGAGATATACCTATAGAGCGTATATCAGATATATATGTTATGTCAGAAATGTCTTTTAATACGACATTTTTAAGTTACATATCCCAGTATGGAATACCGATACATTTTTTTAATTATTATAATTTCTATACAGGAAGTTTTTATCCTAAAGAAAGTAATCTTGCAGGTCAGTTATTAGTAAATCAGGTGCAGCATTATACAGAATATGATAAAAGACTTTTAATAGCTAAAAAGTTTATTCAGGCGGCAGCAGATAATATATATAGAAACTTACGATATTATAATGGACGAGATAAAAATGTATCAGATTATATGAAGGATATAGATTCTTTGCGTACAGGATTGGTAGGTGTAAAATCTATACAAGAACTTATGGGGATTGAGGGAAATATACGAAAAAAATATTATGCTGCATGGAGTGTAATTATTAATCAGGAAATAGAATTTGATAAAAGAGTAATGCATCCTCCAGATAATATGATTAATTCATTAATTTCATTTGTTAATTCACTAGTATATACAAGAACATTAAGCGAAATATATCATACGCAGTTGAATCCAACAATAAGTTATTTACATGAACCTGGTATTAGAAGATATTCGTTATGCCTTGATATATCAGAAGTATTCAAACCATTGATTGGTGATAGATTGATATTTTCATTACTTAATAGAAAACAAATAACAGAAAAAAGTTTCACAAAAGAATTGAATTATTTACATTTAAAAAAGGATGCTTCTAAACTTATTGTTTCGGAATTTGAAAAAAAGATGAAACAGACAATAATGCATAAAGAGCTTGGACGACAGGTATCATATCAGTATTTGATAAGGTTAGAGGCATATAAACTTATCAAACATCTAATAGGTGAAAAGGAATATGAAGGTTTTAGGATATGGTGGTAATATTATATATGGATATCGGGTTCCAAGGTTCTTCACCAACTTATGAGCAAGCTCATGTGGGCTTAGACCTCTTGACTCTGGTATCATGTATGAAATTAACGACATTTAACATATATAAATAAAATATGAGGTTAGTGTATGTATATTGTTTTAGTATATGATGTAAGCAAGGATGAAAATGGAAGAAAAAGATGGTGTCATATATTTAAAATATGTAAAAAATATATGACACATATACAGAATTCGGTTTTTGAAGGAGAATTATCAAAAGTACAATTAATTAAAATGCAAAAAGAATTAGCTCCATATATTAATAACGAACTGGATTCTGTTATTTTATTTAAAAGTAGACAGCAGAAGTGGGTTGATAAAGAGTTGTGGGGTAGACAGGATAATGTAACAGATTTTATAATATAAAGTTATATATGTATTGCACAATCTTGTCTGTCGAATGATAATGATGTAAAATAACCATAAGGTCGACAATGTAGGTTTTATCAGATATTTGTAATTGTTGGATAAAATCTTTAGGATAATAATATATATAAATAATAGGAGTCGACAAAAAGGTATAAATTAAGATATCAAAATAATGTCATTTAAGACCACGTGTTTTAATAGATACATAGTGGAATGTAAATTTCTT
>FONU01000020.1 GCA_900112995.1 [Lactobacillus] rogosae
TAATTATGAGATATCAAAAACAAGGAAATACAAGAATGATATTGGAAAGATAGAAAACATGGAATACGATAAAATATCCGATTTTTATACATGTAAGAATAACAGGAAACTTACAGTATCACATATAAGACACAATAAAACTAAAACAGGATATGTGAGTGAAAAAACTATCTACACATGTGAGAATTGCAGCGACTGCCCTTACAAGAGTGACTGCATAAAAGATAATAACTGCAAAACGCCATTAGGAGAAAGAACCAAGGTATTACAAGTTGCAAAAACATTTATAAAACACAGAAAAGAGGATTTGGAACGAATCATATCTGATGAAGGGGTATTGTATCGGATGAACCGGAGCATTCAGGCTGAAGACTCATTTGGAGACATAAAACAGGACATTCAGTTCAGAAGATACCTAAGCAAAGGGACTGCGAATGTACTCGCTGAAAGTACTCTTTTAGCAATTGCAAGAAACATAAATAAACTTCATAATAAGATTCAGAACGGGAAGACAGGAACATATTTATTTCCTTTAAAAAGTGCCTGAATTTAGAAATATCAAAATAAAAATTTTTAAAACCTGTATAGGTTTATTAAAGTACGCCAATTTGGGGCACATCCCATTCATTTTAATAAATAGTAACTTAAAAATCGTATTTTTATAGGAAAAAGAGGCTGGTACTTTAACGATTTTCAATCGTTAAAGCGACAGCCCCTTTTTGTTATCCGAGAAGTGCGAGGCACTTCTCGAAACCCAACTGCTTCGAAGTTTGGGTTCGATTTCTCAGAGTGCTAAAGCACTCTTCGGTCGTGTCAGAGCAGAGGTCCACCGGACCTCTTAACACCCGTCTCACGTGACGTACGGGAGGGATTATCAATAAGTCCTAAAACAAAAGTTAGTTCACTACCTCTAATATTCCTTGTGCATCGGCACGGGCCAGGGCATCTAGCTGGGAGTCGGTGCTGAAATGAGTTCTGTAGTCGTTCTCGTTGCTTAGGAATGAGTGTTCTATTATAATTGTTGGTATTCCGGCATATGTGCCGTTGTATATAAGTCCATAATAATCTGCTGGTGAACCGTCTGGGTAGAGTTCATTTACTGTGTTGGTACGCTGTAATATGCCATTAGTGTATTCTGTGTTCCAGTCATCTGCTATTGGAATTCCTATATTGTTAAGATTGCGGATAATTGCATTGGCAAGCATATTTTCTTTATCATATATGCTTGCAAATCTTGAATCAGATGGCTGATATCGGCTACAGCTCATTAATACCATACAGCCTCTTGGATTAGTATTATCCTGGCTTTTGCTGTTAATATGAACCGATATAACATAATCGGCGTTATTGCCTTTAGCATAGTCTATTCTTCCCCCTATGCTCACATCTGTATCAGAAGTACGTGTCATAATGACATTAAGATTATCATTCTGTTCAAGATACCACTGAAGCTTTTTTGCTATTACAAGATTAATATCTTTCTCTTTAATGAGTACACCATCATATGTTTCTTTCGTTCCCTCATTACTTCCACCGTGTCCTGCATCTATACATATAGTTGTCTTGTGCTGTGCTTCCTGAATATTTTCCTGTGTATCATCATCTTCTGCTCCACCTGATACATAAGAAAATGTGTCATTATATACAGGCTGCTGGCTGTTATCATCTACATTGTTACCATTTTCTGTATAATTATCCGTATCATAATCCGAATTATCATTACTTATACTTTCATCACCGCTGTTATTTTCATCTTCAATATCTGCATTATTTTCGTTATCCGTTACAGCAGATGTGTTATCGGCTTCGCTGGTGTTCTGGTTCTCATCTGAATTAACAGACAGATCATCTGCATTTACATTCTGCATACTATCTGTATCACTATTATTTACCGCAACAACTGCCGTATCTGCTTCATTATTAGAATTATCAGACTTACCGTCTGTCCTTCCGCACGCTGTCAGGCTCAATGTCAATGTACTTACTAATAACGCTGTATTTATCACTTTTATTATATTCTTTAAATTATTGTTTCTCATTTTACTCCATTCCTATGTATTTAATGTGTATATGATATACCTTTCATTTAATAATATCTATACCTCAATTTTATTTTTAAATTTACTTTTCAATTTTGTTTCAAATTTCATTTCTATATTTTATAGTGTTCTGATAATGTATTTTCAATAATATAATTTCAATAATATAATTTCAATAATAAAATATACCATTTTACATATCTTTTCACACACATATTATTAATATATCCCCTGTTTATGTGCCCTCATTTGTATACATATTCACACATTTGTTGCGTCATTTTGCATTAATTTTAATATTTTTTAGTTTTTTACTTGTATATTATTCACAAAGTGTTAAAATATAAACATAAATTCAACGTGAATGGAGGTAAATATTATTATGGCACAGAGATTTATTCTTAACGGTACATCTTACCACGGAAAGGGAGCTATCAAGGAGATAGCTACAGAGGCTATTTCAAGGGGATTTAAGAAAGCATTTGTATGCTCTGACCCTGACCTTATCAAATTTGGTGTAACTAAGAAAGTTCTTGATGTATTAGACGAGAACGGACTGGCTTATGAGGTTTATTCAGACATCAAGCCTAATCCAACAGTAGAGAATGTTAAGACAGGTGTACAGGCATTTAAAGATGCTGGTACAGATTATCTTATCGCAATCGGCGGTGGTTCTTCAATGGATACAGCCAAGGCTATTGGTATTATTATTAACAACCCTGAATTCAGTGATGTTATAAGCCTTGAAGGTGTTGCTCCTACTAAGAAACCTGCCGTTCCTATTATTGCAGTTCCAACTACTGCTGGTACAGCCGCAGAAGTTACTATCAACTACGTTATCACAGATACAAGCAAGAACCGTAAAATGGTATGCGTTGACCCACACGATATCCCTGTCGTAGCTGTTGTTGACCCTGATATGATGTCTAGTATGCCTAAGGGGCTTACAGCCGCAACTGGTATGGATGCTTTAACACACGCTATTGAAGGTTACATAACTGCTGGTGCCTGGGAATTATCTGATATGTTCCATCTTAAAGCTATTGAAATCATTTCTAAGAGCCTTAGAGGTGCTGTTGAGAACACACCTGAGGGACGTGAAGGTATGGCACTTGGACAGTATATAGCAGGTATGGGCTTCTCTAATGTAGGTCTTGGTATTGTCCATTCCATGGCTCACCCACTTGGTGCCCTCTATGATACACCACACGGTGTTGCTAACGCTATTATCCTTCCAACAGTTATGGAATACAATGCTCCAGCAACCGGTGAGAAATATCGTGACATTGCCAAAGCTATGGGTGTCAAAGGCACAGATGATATGACACAGGAAGAATACAGAAAAGCTGCTGTAGATGCTGTAAGAAAGTTATCACAGGACGTAGGTATCCCAGCTAACTTAAAGGATATTGTCAAGGAAGAAGATATTCCATTCCTTGCACAGTCAGCTTATGATGATGCATGCAGACCTGGTAATCCAAGAGAAACAAGTGTTGAAGAGATAACAGAGCTTTACAAGAGCCTTATTTAACAGACAACTACTTAAATTATTGTTTATCATATTTTACACCTCTAAAAAAGAACCCCGCTATACCGGCAGGGTTCTTTTACTATTTACTATTTTAGTGTTATATAACAAAACATAGGTTATATGACAAAACGCATTAACAGCTTAATCCCACTCATCAAGCAGTCCATTAAATACATTTAATGCAGACTGTACAACTTCACGTTTTTCCATATCTATTCGGCATAGCTTAAGCAGGTCAATAGGGTGAAGACTGCTGCCGCCTGAAAGGAACTTTTTATAGCCCTCTTTAACAGCTTTATCTCCCTTTAATATTCCAGCCGCTATCGCAATAGCAGCAGAATATCCTGTTGCATACTGGTATACATAAAATGGAGTATAAAAATGTGGTATTCTCGCCCACTCGTATGCTATCTCATCATCAATAACACACTCACTTCCAAAATACTTTTCATTAAGCTTTCTGTATACATCACACAGGTTATCAGCAGTAAGGACATTGCCTTCTTCGACCATTTTATGGGCTGTCATCTCGAATTCAGCAAACATCGTCTGTCTGAACAATGTACCCTTAAACTGCTCAAAATAATGGTTAAGAAGATACTTTCTTCTCTTATTATCTTTATCATTCTTACAGCTTTCCAACAGATAATTCATAAGAAGTGCTTCGTTACAGGTTGAGGCAACTTCTGCAACGAATATCTTGTAACCGGCATATATATATGGCTGGTTGGAATTAGAATAATATGTGTGCATTGCGTGACCCATCTCGTGAATAATTGTAAACACATCATCTAATGTTCCTGAGAAATTAAGGAATACATAAGGGTGAGTTCCATATGCTCCCCATGAGAATGCTCCCGTTCTCTTTCCTTTATTCTCATATACATCAACCCAGCCTGTTTCAAAGCCTTCTTTAACCTTAGCAACATACTCTTCGCCCATAGGTGCTAAAGCTTCAAGAACCATCTGTCTGGCTTCATCATAGGTAACCTTCCACTCATAGTCCGCTACCATCGGAGCATATATATCATAAAAATGAAGCTCATCAACCCCTAAAGCTTTCTTTCTTATATCAACATACCTGTGCATAAGATTAAGATTGTCATCTACAGTATTAATGAGATTCTTGTATACATCTACAGGAATAAATGAATCAGACAGATACATATGTAATGTTGATTCATATTTTCTTGCTTCAGCCTTAAATACTGCCTGTTTTACGTTGCCATAAAAGCAGGCTGCAAGCGTATTGATGTACTGCTTATATTCCTTATAAAGACACTCAAAGGCTTCTTTTCTTACACTTCTTTGCTGGCTCTGCATATATTTTACATATGTTCCATTAGTCAGCTCAACCTTATTCCCAGATTCATCAATTATACTGCCAAAATGGACATCTGCATTGTTAAACTTAGAAAATATCTCATTAGGAACAGACATTACCTGCGATGCTTTTGCAAGAAGAACTTCTTCCTTCTCAGACAGCGAATGTTCTTTCTGGCTTAACATATCGTCAATCATATGCTTATACAACTTAAGCCTGTCATCTTTTAAATATTCATAGAGAACATTTTCATCCATACTTAATATTGCAGGCTCAACAAATGCGTACTTCTCAGCACATTTAGCTGCTGCCGTCTGTGCCCTGCCTGACATATCCTGATACACCGAATTAGCTGTATCCTCATAATATCTCATATATGCGTATACATATAATCTCTCAACAAGATAATCAGTATCATTCAATTCCTTTAATACATTATAAAGATTATCAGCCGACTCAGTTAAAACAAACTGATATTCACAAGGCTCGCCTGCCTGTTTAATAAGCTTCTGGTAATCTTCTTCCCACGCATTATCTGATGAGTAGATGTCATTAACTGCCCATTTGAACTCATTATCAATCTCACTTCTTAAAGGTGCTGCCATTATTCTGCCTCCGGTACATAAGCTGACACTGCTATTGCCAATGAACCATATCCTATATGGCACGCAACACTGAGTGACAATGGATCCATATGGAAATCATACTGAGGAAATGCTTCTTTTACAGCCTCAGCCCATTCCCTGGCTTCTTCTTCATTACCAGTATATGCAACTTCCATATGAAGCTTTCCTTGTTGTGCATAATCTTTAAATCTGTTATCACAGTCATCCTTCATAGCCTTAAGCATAATCTTCTTGGCTGATGACTTTCCTCTTGCCTTGGCAAATGCATCAAGCTTCTCACCCTGTATCTGTAATACAGGATTGAGCTTTAACATAGTTCCAATAGCTGCCGCCGCAGGTGTTATTCTTCCACCCTTCTTAAGATACTTAAGTGTTTCAAGAGTTATATATATGCTTGAGTCCATTTTGTGAGCTTCAAGTATATCCTTAATCTCCTCGGCATTCTTACCCTTATCTGCCAGAGCCTTTGCATCCATAACTGACTGGCGCATAGTAACTGATATACGCTGGTTATTAACAACCTGCACCTTTCCATCATAATCACCTGCAACCATAGTTGCTGTCTGGCAGGTACCACTAAGACCGCTTGACATAGGTATAAATACAACCTCATCATTGTCCTTTAACAATTCATCAAAATAGTCCTGTAATGTTCCTATTGATGGCTGTGATGTAGATATATCTGCATCATTTTTAAGCTTTTCATAGAATTCTTCCTGTGTAAGATTAATATCTTCAAGGTATTCCACTCCATCAATAAAAAAAGGCATAGGTATAACTGTAACACCCATATCCTTAGACTGTGCCTGTGTAATACCGCTATTGCTGTCTGTTAATATTGCTACTTTACTCATAATATGACCTTCCTATTATTTACTGTAATTGCTACCAATCATCACTAATATATATAGCAATTACTCTCTATCTACCCGTAGTATAAAAATGATTATCAACTCTTATTGTACATTATCTTTTAGTTTGCTACAATGATTTTTACATAAAATTTGCAACAGATTACCAATTTTACTTAAATCAGGGGGATTTAATATATGAACGCACACGCCAATACTACTTCATTCGCCAATACTACTTCATTCGCCAATACAGATATTATTATAGAAAATGTCTTCTCTTATGATGATGTTTTAAAGCTTTCCGAATTATGCAATTATGAACCATTCTGTGATGAACCTGAGGCTGAAGACTTAATACAACTTGCGGCTTTTACAAAGGATACCCACTGCCTTGTCGGGTTTATTTCGTGTTTAAACCCTATTATTAACTGCAACACTGATGACTCCGATGACATAGACACTCACAATAATTCAGATACTATTAAACCGAGTATATATGATGATATGGTAATTGAATTTACCGCTATGACTGCCCCTGACTACAGGCAGCAGCACATTTTCACAGCAATGTTTTATGCACTTATGTGCACCGTTAATGCTTTAATATCAGACAGCAACATAAAATACATCACCGCCATTGACGATAAAACCGCGAACAGCATTATCAGCCACAAGCATAATCCTGCTTGTAATATTTCCGGCAATATCAATATAGCATATGCCTGCAGCGAATATCTTATGGAACTTTCAATTAAACATATAACTAATAACTTTTCCACTGTCCTTCCGGACACTATTGAGTTATTAAAATATGATGATGAATATCAGCTTTTATCAAGTGCCTCTGATGAGCTTATATCATCAATATCATTTGAACATTTTAACACACATATATGTATACACGATGTATGGACTGACCCTGATATGCGCAGATGTGGCTATGCCAGATTATTATTAACAGAGCTTATTCAGGATTGGAAAAATGACAGCTTAAACAACAGCCACGATAATACTATAATTCCTCTTATACTTCACGTTTCAGGCAGTAATATGCCCGCTGTCAGGCTTTATAAGTCAAGCGGATTTGTTGTAAGGGAAGAACTAAAGTATTATAACGTAAAATAAGTCCTACAAGCAAAAGGTGTGGATAATGTAACTAACAATTCAGGCTTTAACCCTGAATACTGCGGTTGTTACATTATCCACACCTTTAATAATTTAATCTGTTCTCTTCGTGCTATCCCATTTATTATCTTGCTGCTATAACATCAGACATATCATACATTCCTGCACTCTTACCTGCAAGGAACTTAGCTGCTTCTATAGCACCCTTTGCAAATACTGACTTAGAATATGCTGTGTGTGTGAATTCAATAACTTCATCTTCACCAGCGAATATTACATCATGTACTCCTACTATTGTTCCACCACGCACTGCGCTGATACCGATTTCTTTAGGATCTCTCTTTACTCTTTCCTGACTTCTGTCATATTTATAGTAATAATCATCACCAAGAACTTCCTTGATTGAATCTGCTAATGCAAGTGCTGTTCCACTTGGAGCATCTACCTTCTTGTTATGATGTCTTTCTACTATCTCAACATCGAAGCCTGCTGGTGCAAGAATCTTAGTTGCATCCTGTAAAAGCTTCATAAGCATATTAATGCCAAGTGACATATTAGCAGACTTAAGCACTGCAACTTTGCAGGCTGTCTTTCTTACGTGTTCAATCTGCTCATCTGTAAGTCCTGTTGTACATACTACAACCGGAATCTGCTTCTTTTCACAATAATCAAGAAGTGCATCCTCTGCCTTTGCTGCTGCAAAGTCTATTATAACATCTGCTTCTACATCACAGTCATTAACTGATGCAAATACAGGATAATCATTATGTCCATCGTCAAATGGATCAATTCCTGCTACTATCTTACATTCATCATCTTTGCTTACAAGGTCTGTAATAACTCTTCCCATATGTCCATTACAGCCATGCATAATAATTCTTGTCATTATCATAGCCTCCATACATTATTTTCTTTATTATTTCAATGTTTATGTTCGCACACTTCTTTTATCTGTCAAATTATAGATTCTTACACTACTTTATAAGTCCGTAATTCTTAAGTGCTGTCTTTAACTTATTAAGGTTAGCTTCTTCCATTTCGCAAAGAGGCATTCTGAGTGGTCCTACTTCCATACCCATAAGATTAAGAGCTGTCTTAACTGGAATAGGATTAACCTCACTGAATAAAGCATCTACAAGCTCAAGTGCCTCAAACTGTAACTGACGGCTCTTTTCAATATTACCGGCAAAGAACTCAGCACATATGTCGTGTGTCTGCTTTGGTGCAACATTTGATAATACAGATATAACACCCTTAGCACCAATAGACATAAGCGGTACGATAAGTCCGTCTTCACCTGAATACATATCAAGACAGCCTTCTGCTAACATCATTGTCTTAGATTCCTGTGAAAGATTGCCTGTTGCAGCCTTAATGGCTACGATATTATCTACTTCCCTGGCAAGCTTTACTGCTGTCTCTGGCTGAATGTTGCAGCCTGTTCTGCTTGGTACATTATACATAATAATTGGAAGGTCAATTGATCTGGCAACTGCTGTGTAATGCTCTATAAGTCCCTTCTGTGTAGCCTTATTATAGTAAGGTGTTACAACAAGACATCCGTCAACGCCTGCCGCCTGTGCTTCCTTTGAAAGTTCAACAGCTGTCTTAGTACAGTTAGAACCTGTTCCTGCAACAACAGGAACTCTCTTTTTAACATAATCAGCAGTAAATCTTATAGCTTCAATATGCTCTTTTTCTGTCATAGTTGCAGACTCACCAGTTGTTCCACAGATAACAATCGCATCTGTTGAATTATTAATCTGATAATCAAGAAGCTCTGCAAGCTTATCATAGTTGATTTCTCCATTGGCTTTCATTGGTGTGACAATAGCGACACCTGCACCTGTAAATATTGACATAACTCCTCCATTCCAACGCTTATCCGTTGTATTAATATTAATTATTTCAATTCTATTCCTGTATTGTCTAATAGAGTACAACGTTTAAATAACTCTTTTACAATAAAACAGACCGATCTAATGACAGACCGGCCTAAGTAAGAATTCATTATACAAATATCATTATATAAATCTTCGCGTAGCCCTCCATCATAAGGCATCAATGCCCATAATGACAGTCATAAGATTATTAACCTTATGCCCAGCATATAACTTCCCTGAATTATATGCTTCGGCACTTTCCCCTTTCGCTGCACATCATATGCTTGGGGACATCCGTACAGTTACTCTTGAATCGTGCGACCTCTACTTTGTAGAATTAAAAGTTAATTTGACTATATCACTTGCGTAGTTCATTGTCAATATCAACACATTCTTATTTATATGATGTCAGGTGTAAATAGCCATAAACTATTCGTGACTACGCAATATTTTATTCTTCTTCAACTAAATCAATCTTGCTGACAGAAACCTCATAGGCTACTCTCTTCTCAACTGACTCCTCATCAACCTTTTTGGTGTATTCTCTTGACTGTACTCTTCCACATATCTGAAGGTGGCTTCCTACTTCAAGTCCGCCTGCAAATCTTGCATTTCTTCCCCACGCAATACATGGTATGTAATCAGACTTGCCATATGGTCTGTTGACAGCTACAAGAATATCAGCTATCTCTCTTCCTAATGGAGTCTTTCTATATATAGGTGGCTTACATACATAGCCATCAAGGAATATCTGATTAGACTTTGACTGCTCCTCTGGAATATCTTCATCTTCTATAAAGCGTAATTCTCTTACAAATATTGAAAGAACGAGCTTATTCTTAACACCTTCGTGTCTGTTATAAGAACGGAACTGTCCAGATACCTCTATCTTCATTCCCCTGTAGTCTTTAGTTACATCAATAAGTCTTTCACTTATCATAAGTGGAATTATATCCACCATATCACTGAGACGGTTGACAGATACATTTGCAATATAAAAGCCCTCTCCAAATACCTCGTGGCTAAATGTAAATTCTGATACCACTTCTCCGATGATACACACCCTGTTGTTTTCAATTACCTTATCAAGCATAAGTATTTCTCCCTTCTTTGACCGATATTATTATGCCTCGGTCCTGTGCTTTATTTATTGTTCTCAATATGTATATGTTCTAACTTGCTGTAATATTACAAAAATATTTTGAAAAAGTTGTGTACAAATTATAATATTTTTGAAAACATTATAAAAATACTCTGTTTTACTGTATTTACACAAATTGTATTTTTTTACGAACATAGTGGTATACCGGTATACTTCTATTAAAATATATGTTATAGTCTTACTAGCATAATCGCAATTATTAAATATTAATATGTATATATATGTGCAATCTGCTATAAAATATATTTGATATTTTTTAATATTTTTACCATATATACTATTGTATTTTGATAGCTTTGTGATAGAATATAAAAGTTGCTAACCATAACCATTCAATGTATAATATATATTGCTGGTAAATATGTAACAGTGATTGAACATTTTGACTTATATATGAAAGGAAAACATAATGAAAACTAAACGCGAAGATATTCGTAATATCGCTATTATCGCCCACGTTGACCATGGTAAGACAACTCTTGTAGATGAACTTTTGAAACAGAGTGGTACTTTCCGTGCTAATCAGGAAGTTGCTGAACGTGTAATGGATTCTAACGATATAGAACGTGAAAGAGGTATTACTATACTTTCAAAGAATACTGCCATTCACTATAAAGATACTAAGATTAATATTATTGATACTCCAGGACATGCTGATTTCGGTGGAGAAGTTGAGCGAGTTTTAAAGATGGTTAATGGTGTTGTTCTTGTCGTTGATGCTTTTGAAGGCGTTATGCCTCAGACTAAGTTCGTTCTTCAGAAGGCACTTGATCTTAATCTTGCAGTTATCGTATGTATTAATAAGATTGATCGTCCAGAAGCCAGACCTAATGAAGTTATCGATGAAATTCTTGAATTATTCATCGACCTTGATGCAAGCGATGAACAGCTTGATTGTCCATTCATATTCGCATCAGCTAAGTCTGGTTATGCTATGGCTGACCTTGATGACGAAAGAAAGGATATGCAGCCTTTATTTGACTGCATAGTTAATAATATACCAGCACCAGAGGGTGATCCTGATGCTGATACACAGATGCTTATATCTACTATTGATTATAATGAATTCGTTGGACGTATCGGTGTAGGTAAGATCGAGAATGGTAAGATTAAGGTTAATCAGGAAGTAGCTATTGTTAACCACCACGACCCATCTTTAAGAAAGAGAGTACGTGTAACTAAGCTTTACACATTCAACGGACTTAATAAGGTAGAAGTTAATGAGGCAGGCTTCGGTGATATCGTTGCCGTATCTGGTATTGCCGACCTTAAGATTGGTGATACACTCTGTTCTGTAGAGAACCCTGTTGCTATCCCATTCCAGAAGATTTCAGAGCCTACTCTTTCTATGGACTTTATGGTTAATGACAGCCCACTCGCTGGTAAAGAGGGTAAGTTCGTAACTTCAAGACATATCCGCGACAGACTTTTCAAGGAACTTAATACTGATGTAAGTTTAAGAGTAGAAGAAAATCCTGGTTCTGAGAACTCATTTAAGGTATCAGGACGTGGTGAACTTCATTTATCTGTTCTTATTGAGAATATGAGACGTGAAGGCTATGAATTTGCTGTAAGTAAGGCTGAAGTTCTCTACCACACTGATGAACGTGGCAAGAAGCTTGAACCTATGGAGCTTGCATATATTGATGTTCCAGAAGAATTCTCTGGTTCTGTAATCCAGAAGCTCAGCCAGAGAAAGGGAGAACTCCTTGGAATGACACCTATTAATGGTGGTTACACAAGATTACAGTTCTCTATTCCATCCCGTGGTCTTATCGGCTACAGAGGTGAATTCCTTACTGACACTAAGGGTAATGGTATTATTAACACTTCATTTGAAGGTTATGAAGAATACAAGGGTGATATATCTTACAGAAAGACTGGCTCACTTATAGCTTACGAAGATGGTGAAGCTGTTACTTATGGTCTTTTCAATGCACAGGACAGAGGTACTCTTTTCATCGGACCTGGCGAAAAGGTATATGCTGGTATGATTATCGGTGAGAACCCAAGAACTGAGGATATTGAAGTTAATGTCTGCAAGACAAAGCACCTTACTAACACTCGTTCTTCAAGTGCTGATGAAGCTTTAAGACTTGTACCACCTAAGATATTAAGTCTTGAACAGGCTCTTGATTATATTGACACAGATGAGCTTCTTGAAGTAACACCAACTCATCTTAGAATCCGTAAAAAGATTCTTGATTCTACAGCAAGATACAGAGCTAATAAGAAGTAATTACATTTAATCATAATTCTTCTTATTAATATATAACAACCAATTAACAATTTATAATTATCAATGGAGGTCTACTATGGATAGCGATTTAGGAGCAAAAGTTAAAAAATTAAGAATTTCACAGGGTTTAACACAGGAAGACGTTGCTAAGGCACTTGATGTAACTCCAGGTTATATCAGTAATGTAGAAAATGGACGTAATCTTATGACATTAAGAATGCTTTCATACTATGCAGAGCTTACAGGCGTTTCTCTTGACTACCTTGCAGGAAGTGTTGATAAGAACTACCAGAGCACAGCTCTTGATAATGAAATTATGCAGTTAGTATCTAAATTAGATTCTGAGACTAAGGAAAAGTTAATCTCAACATTAAGAATCTGGATTAATAACTAATAAGATAAGTTGATATAATATATGTTCTTCGTCAAGTTAAGGACTTTGAATATCACATATAAAAGAAACCTGGTGCTAATAAATGGCATCAGGTTTCTTTTTACATATTGGCTGATAATTTATGCTGTGACTTCGTTAAAAATGCAGGCAGACCCCCTCTGTGCTTTCGGGTTGGACAGACATTATGACTGTATCTTCTTCATCTGATAGAACTCACCCTTGAGGTTCATTAATTCATCGTATGTTCCATATTCTACACAGTGGCCATCAGCTATTACGGCTATTTTGTCAGCGTCTTTTATTGTTGAAAGACGGTGGGCTACTATAAAGGTTGTTCTATCTTTGGTAAGGTTATTGAGAGCCTCCTGTATAAGTTTTTCTGATATACTGTCTAAGGCTGATGTGGCCTCATCTAACACTATAACCTTAGGATTTCGTATAAGTGCTCTTGCTATTGATATACGCTGCCGCTGACCTCCTGAAAGCTTTCCACCGTGCTCTCCTACCATCGTATCAAGTCCGTCTGGAAGTGAATTGATTAAATCTGTAAGATTAGCGGCTTTAACTATTTCATCAAGCGTTGCCTCATCAACGTTATCAACACCATATGTAATATTATCCCTTATTGTCCCTGAAAATAATATTGATGTCTGTGGAACAACCGCAAGATGCTTTCTATATGAGCGAAGGTCAATATCCTTCATATTGTGTCCGTCTATAAGCACTTCTCCTCTGTTAACCTGATTAAAACCTATTACTAGGTTAAGAATTGTCGATTTACCAGCTCCGGATTCACCAACCAGTGCAATTGTTTCGCCTTTATCCACATGAAGATTAAGGTTATGCAGAACTGGCCTGTCGATATTATTATATCTGAATGTTACATCTTTAAAATCGAACTCACCATATATGTCCTTAATTATTTCCTTACCTTCATTCTGTTCTATGTCATCTTCTAATAATACTTCACCTATTGAATTAACCGATTCAATACCTTTGGCTATTGTAGGAATAAGAGACATAAGTGATGATACCTGACTTACGATTGTAGCAAAATAGCTCTGGTAAAGTGTTATATCTCCCGGCATTACAGTTCCTTTAATTGCAAGAAAGCCTGTGAATCCAAGACATACTACCTGAAATATCTGGAATATCGCCCAGCCTACTGAACCAAATAATGATTGTATTACATCAAGTCTGTAGCCTTTTTCTGCAACAGCAAATAATTGTCCACTCATTTTCTGAACTTCTTCCTCCTCAAGTGCATGTGCCCTCGTGACAGGAATAAGCTCAACCATCTCCATTACCCTTGCAGAAGTTTCTTCCATCTCTTTTCTGAATTCATTATTACGCTTCTTCATTACATTCCTGAAAAATACCATTGTCGCAGCGGCAATTGGTGTTGTGAGCAGAAAGAATATGAATACTACAAGGCTCTTATTAATGGTTACTATAAGTGCTATAGCTATATTAAGTGCTATATTAAGTATGCTAAGAAACATCTGCGTTGACAGTGTTTCCACCGCTTCGACATCTCGCATAATCTTGGATTGCAGACGTCCTGACTGCGTTTCCTTATGATAAGATATAGATAACTGCTGCAGCTTTCTTACAAGTGCCCTTCTTAAGCCTGTCTCTGCATATCTTGTTGCTAATGATTTGTATCTTGTATACATATAATTCATAGGAATATTAAGTGCTACAAGAACAATCATAATCATCGCCTGTATAATTATGTTCTGATAAGTTTCTGGCGAACCACTCGTTATATCATTAATAATATTCGCTGTGACAATAGGCAGTACCCATACAGGTGCATGCTTTATAAAGAAGAATATAACAGCAAGAAAGAACTTATGATAGTTGCCTTTATAAAGACCTAACAATATCTGCATAGGGTGACCTTTATGCTTTTTATAACATTCTATAAACCAGCTCTCGACATCTATTCCCTTTGGTGCTCTTAAATTCAATATACTCACCCCGCTTTCATCGTTATAAAAAGGAATGTGCCGCGGCACATTCCCCTATTTATAGTTGTAATCATATGATGATAAAGTCATAAGTTCCAAATCCTATTACGCAGGTATTAACGACTTTCTGAACTTTTGACTCTGACATCTTATTATTTCTTAATTATATTATCTACATTTTCTGCGACAATTTCTTCACCGTCACAGCCTGTAACCTTAACATTATCAAGAATAAGTGTGTTGATATTACTTACAATCATACCTTGTCTGCTTGCTTCATCACAGCCTAACATCATAGCTGCAACACCTGACTTGGCATTATCTGCGTATGTAATATTAATATTCTCAAATGTAAGTTCTTCTATTTTGCTTTCTGGAAGTCCGCATATATAAGTACCTGCAACGTGGCAGTTCTTAGCATTGATATTCTTAAATGTGAACTTCTTAATTGAAGGTGTTCTATCATCTACAGGAAGCGGCTTCTTAGAACCAACATACTCTGTCTTACCATCCGGGTCACAGAAATAGAAGCTGTTGACTACAAATGGTGTCATAACATTATCCATATCTATATTCTCGAAAGAAATGTCATCAAGAACTGAAAGCTTTCCTCTTCCTCGTCTTGTCTTAACTCTTAAGCCTCTGTCTGTGTTCATAAACAGGCAGTCTTTGATATGCACGTCCATAACACCTGCGGCAATCTCGCTTCCTACTGTTACAGCTCCGTGTCCATCTCTCATACAGCACTGTCTTACTATCATATTGGTTGTTGGAACATTGTATTTCTGTGCCATATAGATTTTGCCTGATTTAATAGCAATACAATCATCTCCAACTGAAATATATGTACCAAGTACGAGTACGTCCTCACAGCTTTCTGGATCAAGACCATCTGTGTTGTGTGAGTCTGCTGGTGCTTTAATCTTTACATCTATAAATTTAAGGTGGTTACTAAAATATGGGTGAATAGTCCAGCAAGGTGAATTCTGTACTGTTATGCCCTGCATAGTAACATTTTCACAATGATTTATAAAGAAAAGGTTAGGTCTCCACGCTATATTACGCACTTTGCAGTTCTTCCACCAGTTATCGTGTGTTGTACCACCATCAATAGTACCCTCACCTGTTATAACAATATTTTTAACATTAAGACCACATATTATTGCCGAGAAAGAGTCTACCGGATTACCTTCCCATGAAGCCAGATTGTATTCTGACTTCTCATCATATGACTCAATAAGACCTGGTAATATAGGGAACTTATCTCTGTCTGTGAATGCAAGTAATGTAGCACCCTTGGCAAGCTCAAGTGTAAGGTCATCTTTTAAGAAAATGCTTGATATTCTGTAAGTTCCTTCTGGAACATATACTCTGCAATTCTTCTTAGAAGCCATAATTGCACACTGGATTGCATTGGTATCATCGTGCACACCATCACCATATGCACCGAAATCCCTTACATTAAGTGTTACAAATTCATAATCTGTATGAAGCTCGACAGGACCATATTCTTTACCGTCATATACCGCTGTTATCTCATAATCTGTATCTGGCTTGAAGCCATATAAAGATGTAACCTGCTTGTCTGTATGTGTGAACAATTCTCCATTAACATATATGTCATATTCTTTCTTGGAATAATACTTTCCTGCTTCTGTTAATTCTACAACTGCATTTCTGCTTGTATTAGTTACTAATACTAACTCCATAATGCTCCTCCCTTGCCACGGCCATAATCCTGATATTCTCTGTTGCGTACTGTCTCGCTGTATACTAATGCCGCCTTGCTTACTACATTCTTATCGGTATCGTCATCAGTGAATATCTCACCTGACATTACCTTATCACACACGCCTAACACAATGCCTTCGTATTTCTCTGTGTGAAGTGCCTTCATTCTACATCCCTTTAATACAGCGTAGGCAAACATAAGCTCTGACTCTTCATCAAAATCATCAAAGTCATCATAATCTCTCCCTGTTTCAAGAACAGCCTTAACTGATGCCTTGAAATAGTCCTGCATCTTTCTGTAGATTTCATATATCATCTGGTCCATAACTTCCATTGTATCAACAAGTGAAGCTGCATATACAGATAATACCTTAACCTTGGCTGTTGTATCTGATGAATACTTAGTGTCTGCAAAAAGCTCATCATTCATAGCGTTATACTGTCCGATAACGTCATTATACTGCTCTTTTCCACCGTCCTTAGTTTCATATGCCATATAAAATGGTTCATATGAATATGCCTTACATAAGCATTTCTTATCATCTGCATCTTTAAAATAACCTGCTTCATTTCTTGCAAAATTCTTAAAACCAGCCGCAAGCTTTACAGCTTCATTCTTATATTTATCATCACCTGTAAAATCTGATGCTGTATAGAACGCATTACCAATCATAAAATGCTTAAGGCTATTCTTATCGATGCTGTCTATAATACCACTCTCTATAACCTTATCAAGTGCTTCTGTTAATGCTTTAACTGCACTATCTTCTCTTAATGCCTTACATAATGAAGAAAGTGCGTTAAGTCTTAATCCAAGAGCGTACACATCGTTACTGCTGATTAATTCATCAACCTGTGATAACTTTGCATACATATTCTTTTCCAATTCTGAATTTCTGTTAATTATCATTGCAATCTCCTTACTATATATTAAGATGAGCACCTTGGTGCTCATTATTTCGTAATTCACGATGTCTTTCAACGCTTACAAAGTTTCGCAAGAAACTTTTAAGATGAGCACCTTGGTGCTCATTATTTCGTAATTCACGATACTTTTCAACACTTATAAAGTTTCGCAAGAAACTTTTAAGATGAGCACCTTGGTGCTCATTATTTTATGCTTTATATCTGAAATAATCAAATGCCGCATAATAATCATCTGTTCCGTGTCTTCCCTCGCTATCAGTATACTGGCTTCCATAATCTCCAGCGTAAGCATACATTCCAATCATTGCACCTGTAAAACGCTTACCCTTATGAATTCCTTCATCACACAGATAATAGACATTATCCAGAGTAACAACTTTATTATAGTCTTTATCATTATAACTATATGAAAATGTCCTTCTTAGATTATTCGTATCTATCTTAAGGTATATGTCTTTATTACTGTTATCAACGCATACACCCTCGTGTGTAATGACCTCATCACCAATCTTCTCCACTACATTAAGCATAAGTCTTGGTGTTTCCTCTAACGTAGCAAATACACCGAATTTTATATAGGTGTTCTCATCATAATAGCAAGTCATGCCGCAGTTCTGACCCGGATATAATTCTGGCATACAAAGCTTGCATACAGCACTAAATCTGAAATGTTTCTGTCTTCTTAAAAGTATATTCTTAGCTTTCATAGTATCAAGGTTATATCTGCTTCCCTTGATATGAATATGAGAGTCTTTTAACTTAATGCCGTCCATCTCCGGCACTCTTGGGAACCACCATTCATTACTCAGATATGAATTATTAAAATCATCATCTGACTCATCTTCCCATATCATCTCTGGCAGATCAGGCTTTACCTGTAATGCACTAGGACCTTTAAGGTTATTGACTATCGGCCAGCCGTCCATAGTCCAGCTTATAGGGTCAAGAGCAGTTTCTCTTCCTAAAATGCTGTATCCATCGCCAATCTTTCTTCCACACAGATACACCATATACCAGTCACCATTCTGTGTCTGTACCGGCTTTCCGTGACCACACCTCTGTATTATCTCATCAGGGTTGTTCTGTCTCATAATAGGATTGTATGGGCAGGGTTCATATATTCCTTTAAGCTCCCTGCTTCTGGATACCGTTATTCTGTGTCCCGGTCCTGTTCCACCCTCTGCTTCAAACAGATAATAATATCCATCCTTCTTTAAAAGATGAGGTCCTTCCGGTGCTCTCTTATTATCTCCATAGAACAAAAGCTCTGCTTTGGATATCTGTTTAGTAGCATCCTCATTAAGCTCAAATATTCTTGCTCCCCTGTTAAGGAGCATATATCTTCTTCCATCATCATCATTAAATATAGATGGGTCAATACCATCTTCATCTATAATGGCAGGCTTGCTGTATGGTCCTTCCGGCTTATCTGAACTTACAACTATCTGCTTTCTGTATACATTACCTGTATCATTAAGTCTGTATGTAGCTGTTATATAAAATCTTCCCTTATAATAAGATATATCGGGAGCCCAGTAACCTCGTCCTCCTTCAAGGTCATCAAGAGCCGCCCACTCTGGTTCTGTAATAGCATAACCTATTATCTTCCAGTGAATAAGGTCTTTAGAATGCGATACTGGTATACAAGGATAGAATATAAATGAAGAATTAACCATATAATAATCATCTTCAACCCTGACAATTGATGGGTCAGGATACATACCTGTCCTTATTGGATTGTGATACATCTCACTTAACTTATGACCAACAACACTCTCAAAATATTCTTCTAACTCTATAAAATGATTCTGATGAGCAACCTCAAAAGGTGTCTGTAAATTAATATCTCCAGACAAAGGTGACATTCCAACTCTCTCAACCAGATACCTGCAAGTAGGTACGCTTCCTGACATAGCCGCATAATGAAGCATATTCTTATTATTATCATCGTGAATATTCATACTTGCCCTTGAATATTCAACTATATACTTCACAAGCTCAAGGTTACCCGTCTTAGCGGCAAGTAATGCCATAAGTACTCCATGTTCATCCTTCTCATCTATAAGATTAGGCTCATTCTCAAGTATAGTCTTAACTTCTGCAATATTTTCAAGATATATCGAATCTGCTAACTTTCTCAATTCTCCACCACCTTAACGTGTTTTATATAGACAATTCCTAAGTATGTCCTAATTTTAACATATAGATATATGTATTTCTACATAAAAAATGCCAATACAACAAAAAAAGACGGAAATGATATTAGCATTTCCGTCTTTTTTAATAATTATAATAATTAATCTCAACAATCAGATAATAGTTGATTAATAACTATTCTTATATTCCTGATATTACTCCTTAACGGCACCTACATTAACACCCTGTACAAAGTACTGCTGGCAGAATGGGTAGATAATCATGAAAGGTAATATAGCAACGATTGTAGCCGCATTAGAGATTGTGTTAGGGTCTACTGAATCGTCGTTAGGAATATTACTATCCATAACCATGTTACGAAGTTTAATCTGGAAGTTGTATAACTTATCTGTTCTGATATAAATCTTGAAGTTAGTATAATCATTCCAGAATGTTACGGCAAACATAAGACCGATTGAAGCAAGGGCAGCCTTAGAAAGTGGTAACACAATCTTAAAGAATATACCCATTGGTGAACAACCATCAATCTGAGCAGCCTCAAACAATGATTCTGGAATACCTTCAAAGAAGTTTCTCATAAGTACAAGGTTATATACGTTGATAGACATTGGTAAAATTACTGCCCACAATGTATCAAGTAAGTGTAAGTTCTGCATAACTAAGTACTTAGGAACCATACCACCATCGAAAATCATTGTGAATAATAACATATATGCGAAGAAGTTTCTTCCTGGCATTTCCCACTGAATGAGTACATAACCACCGAGTGTAGCAAGTAATAATCCCATAAATGTACCAGCTAATGTTGTGATAACTGATACAAGGAATGGACGATAAAGAGAAGCTCTTGAAATAATCGCACCATATCCACCTAATGAGAATGTACTTGGCCACCATCTAAAACTTGTTGCTGAATGAGCATCAAATGAATCTACAATAACCTTCCACATAGGGAAAAGAATTAACAATGAAACCAATATAAAGAAGATTACATTGACTATTGGGAAGATCTTAAATTTTTTCTTTTTCTTTTTATAAACTAACTGTTCTTCACTCATCGTCTAACCTCCTATACAATTCCACGTCCACGGACTTTTTTACTTGCGTAGTTACAACCAAGTACGAGGATCATACCTACAAATGACTTGAATAAACCTACGGCTGTTGTATAACCATAATCAGAGAATGAAGCCGAGAATGTCTTATTGTAAATGTATGTCTGTAATACCTGAGAAACATCATATGTACCAGCACTCTGTGTAACGAATACTGATTCAAAAAGGTTCATAACCTTAGCAAGGTTAAGAATAAATACTGTGATGATTGTGTTAGCTAAAGCAGGAAGAGTTATATATATAAGTCTCTTAAATCTGTTAGCACCATCAATCTGAGCAGCCTCATAAAGATCTGGGCTGATACCTGATAATGTAGCAAGGAAAAGAATAGTTCCCCATCCTGTATCCTTCCAGATATTCATTACGAAGAATGTACCTGTCCAATACTTAGAGCTACCAAGGAAATCAATTGGAGAATTGATAAGTCCCATATTAATTAAAGCACCATTAACAACACCTGTGCTGTTAACAGAAAGAATTACTTTGAATACAGCAGCAACAACTACCCATGACATAAAGTGAGGTAAGTATACAATTGTCTGTACTGTCTTCTTAAATGCCATATTAGTAATCTCGTTAAGAAGAAGTGAGATAATAACTGCGGCACCTGTATTAAGTATTAACTTAACAATTGATAATACAAGTGTATTTCTGAATGCTGCCCAGAAGAATGTATCAAATTTTAACATTGTCTGGAAGTGGAATACACCAATATAATAAGGGTTAGCTAATACATATGAAGTAAAGGCGTAACGACATCCTAACATTGGCCAGTAGAAGAATAATAATACCATTACTAATACTGGCAGGAACATAAGATAAAATCCTCTGTAGTAGAACATCTTCTGCCCAATATTCTGATTTAATGTGTTAGATAAATACTTTGTATCAACACCGAGGTCTTTCTTGAATATCTTAACGACATCCCAGAACACACCAACAATAGCAACTATAAGGCCGATGATTATAACATATACACCTGAACCTACTGAATAAGAATTACCATTATAACCATTAGATAATAAATCTGAAATGTTATGGTATACATACTTTAACGCACCAGTCTTAGTCTTTCCATCAGCACTAGTAAACTGGAATGCAAACATTGAAATAAATGCAACAGCTGTAGCTGCCACAGATGTAATAATAGATAACTTTTCTTTCTTAGCAACAACTAATAAAATACCAGCAACAAGTATTAACATAAATATGTACCACATTGCAATGACGCTGATATTCATAAAGCCGAATGAATATGCCTTAGGTGTATAACCATCCATAAGAGTTTCGTTAGACTTTGCAAATGGAAGTAATCCGCCTATTAACATAATAACCATACCGATAATAGCTAAATATCTAGTATTACCAGCTGGCTTACCATTAAGTGCTCCACACTTAGGGCAAATCTTTGCCTTCTTAGGAAGCTCTGTTCCACAAGACTTACACTGCATCTTTATACCCTTCTTTCCTAATATTATAGTAACAATTGCTTATATCAAGCAAAATTCGTGCCAGAAGACCAGGTCTACTGGCACGAAATATAAAGTGATGTTTAAAACATCTTTTAACACATATTAAGTAGCATTAATTCTTTCCAGCGAACTGTGTATTTAATGACTTAAGAGCCGCATCTACCTTAGAACCAACAGTCTTTGTGTATTCCTGCATACCCTGATCAACTGTCCATTCACCTCTTGCAACGTTATCAATTACTGTGTATCTTTCTGTATTGATATCACCAACAAGCTTACCAACTTCTTCTGTCATAGCAGGTGAATCTACAAGTGTAGAATGTTCAAAGAACATATCTGAGCAAGATGTAACATTTTCTGGCTGTTCAGCCTTTCCTGGATCCTTACCGTTTGTGAAGTTAGCAAGAACTAAGTTGCAGTCAAGATGAGCCTTAGCATAAAGTGTCTTAGGGTTAGTCTTCTTACCAAGGAACTTGAATGAACCATCAGCCTGCTCTTCATAGTAGTAACCCTTAGGACCATATTCCCAAAGTGTCTGGATATCTCCACCATCTAACATTGTATCGATGAAGTACTTGAAGATTCCTTCAGCCTTACCTGTCTCAGCAGCGTGAGATGTAATACACCATGATGGTGCAAGTCTTTCTGCGTATGAACCAAGTTCCTTAATTGGAAGTATTGGAATAATTGAATCATCAAGACCAGCTGTCTTTAAGTATCCTCTTAATGTATCAGCCCACTGTCCAGCCCAGTATGTAAATACACCTGATTCTGTCTTAGGATCTGATGACTTAAAGTCGTTACGTGCTGTCTGAGTTGTCTTTGTGCTTGTTTCCTTATTGATAAGACCATCGTTAACAGCGTTCTGAATTCTCTGAAGAGCATCCTTCATCTCCTTCTGAGAGAAACCATCTACATATTCACCCTTTGCCTGGTCATAGTAGAAAGTAAACTGAGCATTCTGATAGAATTCTGGAAGGTAGTTAGTATAAGGTGCTTCCTTTGAATAGAAACCTGGAGCAGAAATTACATAATCAACTCCTCTAGCTTCCTTCATCTTCTTAAGCATTGTGTAGAACTCATCATATGAAAGCTGCTTGCTTGTTAAATCTGCCTTAGAATAACCAGCCTGAGTAGCCCAAGCTTCCTTTACATATGTAACACATCCGTTACCACGAGCAGGTACGAATCCGTAGAGAGCCTTCTCACCATCAACGCCTCTTACATAGTTAGCCTGCATAATCTTCTCTGCATCTGAGATAAGTCTTCCAGAAGACTTTGTTGCTGAATTATTCCAAGCATCTGTCATATCCCAAAGAAGACCCTGGCTTGCATAAAGTGCTAAATAATCAGATGAAAGAATGATAACATCTGGCATTGCACTTGCATCAAGCATTGAGTTAGCAACTGCATCATAGTATGAGTTGTGGTCAGGACGTGTGATTTCAAAATCAAGGCCTGTTAATGACATAAGCTGTTCATCAAACTTCTCGCCCCATTCTTCTAATGTAGGAACTGTACCATCAACCATAATTGTGAAATGTCCTGGCTTTTCTACGCTTGCCCAATCTACAGTTTCTTTTGTGTTGTTTGAAGCATTGTTATTGCCACATGCTACAAGACCCATTACTGATGTAAGAGTTAAACCTACAGCAGTAAGCTTTTTAATTGTCTTTCTCATAAACTTGTAAACCTCCCTTAATTGGTTCTTGTGGGGCAACCCCACTTAATATGTTTTTTGACATTGATATATTACCATTTTTGTACTATTTTAACAAGACTATTTTTAACAATTCTTGTATTTTTTTTAATTTTTTTATGAACCCCAGTATTTATGCGGCTTCCCAGCACTATATTTTTGAACAATTTATTAACAAAGCGCCCTTTATGTATTCATTCTGTATAATTTTACATCTATTAAAAATAGATGTTTTATGTAAATTTTGCACTATTATTAAGATAATTTTAGCATTTTTTTACATCACTTTAACAATCAAATGTAATTTTTATCTAAAAACCATACTTAAATTGTGCTTATTTACCAGTGTTAATTATTTGTTCACAATTCGTCCATTTGTTACAATCATATAATTGTACGATATGTTATAAAAATATTATATTTCCAGCCATATTTCTGCAAAATTTAACATTTTCTTTATCATTAAGAACTACATTACCCGCAAACGTGTCCATCAGCTTCTTTTCAAATGTGTCACAAACTGACATTTCTGCCGCAAGTTTAATTGTGACATTTGCACCAAAGTCAGTATCAATGATATCCACATTATTATCATTACATATATACTGCAATTTGCCATATGCGTTATAATCAGTCGTTATGACAGCAGTTATTCCGTCACACACCTGTGCTATGTCCGAATTCTTAATCCCTTCTTTAGCAGCAGCCTGATATGCTCTTATAAGTCCACCTGTTCCAAGAAGCACGCCGCCAAAATATCTTGTTACAACTAAGAGGCAGTCTGTAAGCCCATATGAATTAAGTATATCAAGCATCGGCTTTCCTGCTGTCCCCTGCGGTTCTCCATCATCACTAAATCTCTGTATCTGCCCCTTATCGCCTGTTACATAAGCATAGCAGTTATGTCTTGCATCCCAGTATTTCTTCTTTACTGCAGTGATATACTCCTCTGCTTCTTCTTCGCTTTTTATTTTAAAAATGTGGCAGATGAAACGCGACTTCTTCTCCTCTATTTCTCCACTGCCGTTCTTTAAAATTATATTCATAACTCCTCCGATTGCCTGTCATTCATTTCTATGGTACAATAAGGTATCCGTGTTACGGATTATCACTTTAAATCCTTATTGGATTTTGTACCTTGCATTTGGTAAATAATATCATAGTTTTACCATTTATAACAATATGGAGGATTTACAATTATGAATTATGGTGGAAACGGCATAAGACGAAAGAAAAAGCTCCTTAATTCATCAGCAACGAAGTTTAGGACTAAGTTTAACATTTTCTTTATCAAACTACTTCTTGTTGGTGCAATTGCAGTTGTAATAAGCGGCTCATGCCTTATATTCGGTGCTGCACAGGGCATAATTGAGAGTGCACCTGATATATCGTCAATCAATGTTTCACCCGAAGGTTACGCAACTAAGATATACGATAACAATGGTGAAGAAATACAGACGCTTGCAACAACCGGAGCTAACAGAATATACGCTTCCCTTGACCAGATTCCAGTATATCTTCAGCACGCATTTGTTGCTATTGAAGATGAAAGATTCTACAAGCATAACGGAATTGACCTTCAGGGTATTATGAGAGCTGCCATGATTACTGTATCCGATGGCGAGATGTCACAGGGTGCCAGTACAATCACACAGCAGTTACTTAAGAATAATGTATTTAATGCTTACAATGAATCTACTATGGAGAAGATTAAAAGAAAGGTTCAGGAACAATATCTTGCTATCAAGCTAGAAACTGTTATGGACAAAGACAGCATTTTAGAGAACTATCTTAATACAATTAACCTAGGCAATGGTTATTATGGTGTACAGGCGGCTGCTAACGGATACTTTAATAAAGATGTATCCGAGCTTACTTTAAGCGAATGTGCCGTACTTGCTTCTATTACCAAGAACCCTTCAAGACTTAACCCTTTGAAGAATCCTGATGATAATAAGGAAAGACAGCTTGCCGTGCTTAATAATATGTTAAAGCAGGAATACATCTCTACTAATGAATACAGCGAGGCTGTTGCAGATGATGTATATGCAAGACTTGAAGGTATTGATGTATCAGCTGCTGCTTCTTCATCTAATTATTCTTATTTTGTAGATGAAGTTATCAACCAGCTTATAGATGACCTTATGCAGCAGAAGGGTTATTCTAAACAGCAGGCTACAAGTATGATATATTCTGGCGGTTTATCTGTATACACTACTCAGGATATGTCTATGCAGAACATTGCAGATTCAATACTTAATGACCCAGACTACTATCCATCCAATACAGATTTTACTATTAATTATAATCTCACAGTAAAAGAGACAGATGGAACATTTTCATATTATTCACAGAATAATATGGAGAAATGGTTTAAAGAAAATGTTGATTCTTCTTTCAGCCTTACATTAAGAAATGAAACTACTGCTCAGGGCTATATTGACCAGTACAGGGAAGCTATGACAGCTAATGGCGGAACTGTTACTTATGAGAAGTCCTATTTTGTTATACAGCCTCAGATTTCTTTCTCTATAATAGAACAGTCAACAGGCTATGTTAAAGTTCTTGTCGGCGGACGTGGAGATAAGGCTACTGACAGAGGCTTAAACAGAGCTACTGATGATGTAACAAGACAGCCGGGTTCTTCTATCAAGCCGCTTGTTGCTTATGGACCAGGACTTGATACTGGTGCTATCACTCTTGCTTCTGCTATCGATGATGCACCTTACTATTATTCAGGAACAGATGCACGACTTGTAAAGAACTACACAGAAGGACAGTATCTTGGATATATGACAGTGCGTGAAGCACTCACACGTTCACAGAACGTACCTGCTGTAAAGGTTCTTACACAGATAACACCAAGCGTTGGTTTCAGCTACCTTGAAAAGTTCGGACTTTCAACTTTGGTATCTACCAAGAATGCAATTAACGGAAACCACGATGTTGTGCAGTCACTTGCACTTGGTGGTATGACAAAGGGTGTATGTAATATAGATATGACAGCCGCCTATGCGGCAATCGCCAACAAAGGAACATATACTAAGCCAATATATTACACTAAGGTATTAGACAGAGAAGGTAATGTAATTATTGACAACTCAATACCAGAAACACACAGAGTCTTAAAAGAGTCATCTGCATGGCTTCTTACAAGCGGTATGGAATCTGTTGTTAATTCAGGTACCGCTACAAGAGCCAAGTTATCTAACCAGCCGGTTGCTGGTAAGACTGGTACTACACAGTTTGATACTGATATATGGTTCTGTGGATTTACACCTTACTACACTGCTTCTATATGGGTAGGTTATGATGATAACTCTAAGCGTGTTGACTCAGTCAACCATACCGGTATATGGAAAGCTATTATGCAGGAAATCCACGAAAATCTTCCTACTGGAAGCTTCACACAGCCAGATGATATTGTACAGGTTGCTGTATGCTCTAAGTCAGGCAAGCTCCCTGTTGAAGGTTTATGTGATGCTGACCCTAGAGGAAGCTGTATAATCACTGAATATTTTGCGGCTGACAACCAGCCTACAGAAACCTGTGATACTCACGTTAAGGTTAATATATGTAATGACTCAGGTCTTGTTGCTAACGCAGGCTGTACTAATGTTTCAACTAACATTTATGTTAAGAAGTCATCAACTAACACTTTAGGTGGTGAGGATACTTCTGGTTATACAACTGCTGATGCACAATATGCGATAACTGATGAGAAGCTAAGCAGGCTTTGTACGCTTCACTCAACAGCCGCACCTGTAACACCATCAACAACTACTAACAATAACAGTAACAATAACAGTAACAACAGCCAGTCAACAACTACAAAGCAGAACACGACCCCGCAGAACACAACAGCTACAACCACCACACAGAACGCTTCTAATTCGCAGTCAACAACTGCAAAGCAGAACACAACCGCTTCTACTACAGGAAGCAGTAATTAATCTGTCGGTAACAATAGCTTGTAACTGTCAGCCAGCTGATTATTTAGTTATTTAATTAGTTATTGCGTTAATTAGTTCGTTAATATTCATAACGATATGCAATATAAAAAAGCCCCTGCTTACTATATTTATAAGGTCCTTCCTAAATGCCCTATAGCTTTTATGCAAGTGCTATAAGCAAACCCTATAAATTAATAAGCAGGGGCTTTTTATATATCGCTGTAAATTTTATTTCTTTTTCATCTTAGGCTCGAATATCCACGAGGCAATATAGCCGAATACAAGTGCCGCTGACACTCCCACCGCACAGGCTGTAAAGCCACCTTTGAACAATCCCAAGAAGCCCGAGTTATCAACAGCCATTTTCATTCCCTTCCATAGCACATTTCCAAAGCCTGTCAATGGAACGCTCGCTCCCGCTCCTGCGAACTGCACAAGTGGTTCATATAATCCTACCGCACCAAGAACCGCACCTGTGGTTACAAGTATAACCATTATTCTTCCTGGCATAAGCCTGGTCTTTTCCATTAAAATCTGTGTCAGGACGCATATAATTCCGCCTACAACAAATGCTTTCAAATAATCCATTTTAACGCCCAGCTCCTTTCTTTTACTGACATATAACAATCCTGTTATGAACTTTCAACTTATATCTGCCGCAATGCTGTGTTATGCACCTTATACAGCCTCAAGCACAACGCCGTGTGCTATTCCGGGTATTGACTTACCTTCATTAAAGCTTACCTGCGATAACAATGCCCCTGTTGGAACAAATAATACCCTTTTTAATTCACGTTTTCTTAACTTGTCCAATACAAGAGTATCAAGAACTATCGCACTGCACCCACAACCACTTCCACCTGACTGGGTATCCTGCTCATTTTTATCAAATACTTCTATTCCGCAGTCCGTGTATATATCACTTATGTCTATTCCTTTCTCTTTAAGAAGTGTAAGAAGTATCTCTTTACCTGTATACCCCAAGTCACCGGTTATAATCATATCGTAATACCCTTTAGTCACTTCAAAATCCTTATAGTTGGCTTCTATTAGGTCTGCCGCCGCAGGTGCCATACAGGCTCCCATATTCATAGAGTCCTTAACGCCGTAATCTACTATCTTTCCTGTAGTTATGCCCGATATAATTACATTTGCATATCCATTATCCACAATCTGGCACACATCTCCATCACATTTTGTTATCACTGGGGAATTAGATACAAGATACGCTCCTGCACCTGTAACCGTCCACGTTGAACTCATTGGCCTCTGGTTACCATATAATAATGGAAATCTGAACTGCTTCTCAGCACTTGCAAAATGGCTTGAAGCTATCGCCGCCACATTATCCGCGAAACCAGCATTAACACACATAGCCGCAAGCGATAATGACTCGCCCATAGTTGAACACGCACCATAAAGTCCAAAAAGCGGCACATCATACGTCTTTAAGCCAAAAGATGTCGCTATAAGCTGACCTAATAAGTCACCTGCATATATATATCTTATGTCCTCTGGCATCATTCCTGTCTTTTCTAACAGCTTCTCAAATGCAAGGCTCTGTATCCTGCTCTCTGCCTCCTCCCAGCTTTCACCACCGAATAAATCATCTTGCGAAACGACATCAAAGCAGCAGCCCAGCGGTCCTTTCTTTTCCTTAGTTCCCGCCACTGTAGCTCCTGCTTTGATGTATACATTATTATCAAATTTAATACTCTGTTTACCTGCAATCATACGCTACCTCTTAATATTTATTCATAATCAATCATCAATAGGTAGTATCTGCTTTATCAGGTAATTTATTCATTACTGTATTATTTCCCCAGCATTATCCGTTAATTATTCTATATTAATATTATCATATGAGTGTCAAAAGTAAATTCTGCCACTCACTGATGTATCCAGTTAAAATTACTTAACTCTTAATATATCAAGTGTATGCGCTGCCGCTCCGATTAAATCCTGTCTTTCGCATGTTGCAAGATGATACTTCACGAATTCTGCGAATTCTTCTTCTGTAAGCTTATTAAGATATGGTCTTATATAGTTAGCCGGTCCATCTGGTGATAATATTTTAATTCTCTCAAGCCCTGCCGCCTCATTAAGACTGTTAATATCTTCTATTCTCATATAATCATAGAGGTTCTCCTCACTTGATACAGTGTGATAATCCCCTGTCAGTCTGTTCCCATTAAGACATTCCTTAATATGTCCTTCCTTAAACGCATATGTAATAACACTATATTCATTCATAAGATATGCCACAAGTATAATTCCACCCGGCTTGACAACTCTCTTTGCTTCATTAAGTGCCTTAAGCTTATCCTCAAATGTAAACAAATGGTACATAGGTCCAAAAAGCAGTGCCATATCAAATGTATTATCTTCAAAACGCTTAAGCTTAAGTGCATTGCCCTGATATGCCTTGACATTTGAATTCTTAGCCTTTAGAAGTCCAAGATTATGTTTTACTAGTTCCACCGCAGTGACATCGTACCCTTCCTCAGATAATGGAACGCTGTATCTTCCTGTTCCTGCACCTATATCAAGTATCTTTATATCACTGGCAATATCCATAGCCGCCTTAATATCATCAAGGCAGTTATGGATATATTTCATAGATGTTATAAATTCAACCCTTCCGTGACGTGAATCCAGACGTTTCTCCTCATTGAATTTATTATAATGCTGTTCTAATTCGGTCATTGCCATTTCCTTAGTACCTCCAAATAGTTAATCACATAAGACTTATTATCCAGTATATCAGACCTATAATCCAGCTGAAAAATATTCCATACAATATAACCGGTCCTGCTATCGTAAATATTTTACAGCCAATACCAAATACCTGTCCCTCTTTCTTATATTCAATCGCAGGAGAAGCTATACTATTCGCAAATCCTGTAATCGGAACAAGTGCACCAGCTCCTCCAAAAGACGTGATAAGCGGATATATTCCAAAGCCTGTAAATATAACACTTAAAGCAACAAGTATAAGCGTTGTATAACTTGCTGCATCATCTGCTGTCATTCCTGTCATCTTCATAAAATTCATAATAAGCTGGCCTATTGTACATATAATTCCACCTGTTATAAATGCCTTAAAGCAGTTGTATACACACCCCGCCTTTTTCGTGACATTTTCAACATACTGGTTATAGCTTTTATTTCTTTTTTCAACATCCTGAACCATAATAATCCTCATTCCTACATATGCTTTATTAGTGACATATGTTGATATTAATAATCATATATTCCGCCTGTCTTATTGCATTATATTACTATTAACATATGTTTCTATTAGCATTACCATAAACTTAAGAATTATTCATAAATAATAATACATATCATATATGTTAAGGCATGTTATTCCCTCGCCCACATTAGGGTGCTTCTTTGTGTACAACTGGTCTGCAACAAATATCATCATAAGTGCCACACATAATGGTATAATAATCTGAAGCTTTATCTTTCTGAAATAATTATCAAGCAATGGTGCTACAAAATACACTATAGCCATTCCACCAATACCAAAGGCTAACAGGCCTTCCGCACATATACGCCCGTGAATATTAAGGAAAAATCCTGTGTAATCCCACCACTTCTGTCCGTTATGTGTAAGTTCCAGCACAAGTCCTGTAAAATACTCAACAACTCCACACAGAATAATCGCCAGCACGAACTCAAGAGCCGGCTTTTCCCTGAACTTTTTAAGAAGCAGAAGTATCAAAAGACCGCCAACTCCGTATATTGGAAGCCAGGGACCGTGGAGCACGCCTCTGTTAGCAAATGAATGATACAGCATTAAGTGTGATGAAACTTCCCAGAACCACCCTATAAATGACATTACAAAGAATATAAGTATAAGCGATGGAATTGAGTAATTACGCATATATACCGTACTTTCAAAATTAGCTCTATGCTCCTTTAATGTAAACAGCCTTGAAGGATACATATTACCAAGTATCTCCTGTTTACATCTGTCAGCTTTTATCTGTTCCGCCTTGGCATCCTCGAACTTCTTTTCCTCACTCGTATTAAAAAGAATTACGCCGAACCAGTCAGCAAGAAACTTTCTTAATCTCCTGAAATACCTGATGTCAGATTTCATAATATCATCATCAAATCTTTCCTCTGGAGAGTCCTCATTCATATATGGATATATGTCTGCGTAAGCTGCCTGCAATTCTTCTTTTCCTGCCCGCTCATACAGATATACATCGCTTAGCATTTCCATGCCTTCTATATTATTCTTAATAGCATTTTCTCTTATAAGAACATACAATTCTGTAAAAAATGCTGTCTTATATGGATTGGAATATAATACCCCCACAAGACCCATAGATATAAAGCTTAATATATTCCAGCCAATAAATGATAACTGGTAGCAGAAACATTTCCACTTATAGCCGTTCATCATTCTTCTTGATAAGGTTATTGCATCATTAGCCTTTATGTCTGGATTTTCGGCTATTATATATGGCACAAGCATATATGACAGCGGCTTAATAAAAGCCCCTGCTATTGTAAGCGACCATAATATGGTATACAAGTCTTTAACTAACATTGTAAAGGCTACACGCATCCACCTTTTTACTCTCATAAGAAACATAAATTTGCCGACCCCTACACTTTTATATGTCCGGCTTTCAAGAAATATTCTTCTTGATATAACAACATAAGACATTTTCACGACATATCTTATTCCAAAATAAAATATAAGTGCCAGACATAAAAGCAGGATAACAACAAGATGTCTTGAACCCGTAATTCCGTATACAACATCAACTATAGTAAATACAACCGCACCTGATGATACGTTATTAACAACTGATGATAATATTCCCGAAGTTCTCCCCAGTATGTCCCCTGCATTATCCTTTGCTTTGTCGATAAGTGTCTGCGACTGCTCTTTGCCCTGTTCCTCATTGTTCATAATAACTGATACAATTGCATCAAGCATTGCACTTTTCGTCCTGTTATCAATATCTGATGTAACAAGCGTAACGCCCTGTGATTCGTTCGTATCTGTATTATTAATGTCTGTCATCTGCATTTTAAAGAAACTGAAAGTTTCCGTAAATTCACTTCCAACAAACGCTGCTATAAGACACACAACAACCAATATCCAGAAATGCTTTTTTAATGTTCTCTTAGCTGCTTTTGCAAGCTCTTTTCTCGTAATCATATTTTTTCTTCCTGTCTGTTTAGTATTTAAGGTACTAAATAGTATACCAAATGTCCCACCATCTTTCCAATAGCAATAAACAAAACTACAAAGCCAAGACATTTTTTAAGCTTTACCCTGTGTGCTAATATAGGAAGTGCTTTGACTGTTTCTGCAAGGCATATTAAAAATGTACCTATAAATATTCCAGATACCGCACCATACAATATAACACCTGCCACGCCAAGCTTAATCGGCAGTTCAAATATATACCATATATTCCCAATACCTGCACCAAATATAATCATTTCCTCATAAAGCATTATTGATTCTGTTGTGTTGGTCACATCTGCGTATCTGTTAATAAGACCTATGCTTGATATTAGGGCGAACAGTCCTGTAGCCGTAACACCTCCGGCACTTAACCCGATAAGTATGATAAATAATATTTTAATCAGCATTTTGTTGCCCCCGGATAATTGTTTCTTACGCATCTTGGCATACACTCTACAGAGTCAATCATAGCCTGATTTTCATCTTTGACATACTGGTTCATAGACACCTCTATAGGGGTTGGTGCTTTACTCATCTTCTTTCCAGCAAAATGGTCATAAAATACTGCTATCCCGGCAAACAACCCTATTGCATAAGCTATCTCACACACATTGTATTCCATAAGCCAGTCCACACCTGACATCCGGTATACTTTTTCAAATATCTCTATTGTGCTGACATCATTATTATACGCCATTATCGCATAAGCACTTCCTATAAATATTATTATGCACACGATAATCTTAAGAATAACAGATAACCACACCGGCTGCTGGTTCTTTCTGTAATCGATTATAAAATCACTCTCGCCTATATTATTAACGTCAAGTGTATCATCAAGCTGCTGTATCGCTGATATAACCTGCATTGAGCTTATACATATCCTGTCCTTTTTAGTCCTGTAAAATGTTGCCAGCTTTATGCTTTTTATCTTAGGAAGCAGCTTTTTTTCAGCATACACTTCTGCCACATCAGACAGATACACATCCTGCTTGTCTGTTTTAGTAAGCTGTCTTATCTTTAAATATACTGTTTTTGACATAGTAACCTCCATTTCACAGCATTTTATGCTGATTAAATAATGCTGTTAGAAGTATTGCCAATATTGCCCATATTATTCTATATCTATCTGGCTTCGCATACGGTTTAATATTTTCTTTTCGAGACGTGATACCTGAACCTGTGATATTCCTAATACCCTGGCGGCCTGTGTCTGTGTCATATCCTCATAATATCTCATTCTTATAAGCTTCCTGTCCCTCTCGCACAGGCTGTCCACAAGCTCATTAATCATTATATTATCAATAATGCTGTCGCTTCCGCCATCCTTGCCCTCTAACTTATCTATAAGACATACCTCATTGCCATCCTTCTGGTATATTGTCTTATAGATTGACTCCACGCAGTCGCCAGCCTCCATTGTAACGATTATATCCTCTGTCGCTATTCCTGTTTCCCTGGACAGCTCCTCAATAGTCGGCTCGCGGTTAAGAATACCCTTTAACTTCTGGGAAGCCGTAAAACATTTGTATCCATTTTCCTTAATACTACGGCTTATCTTTATTATGCCATCATCTCTAAGAAATCTTTTAATCTCACCCGTAATCATCGGAACTGCATAAGTTGAGAACTTCACATCATAGTCCATATTAAAATTGTCTATTGCCTTTATAAGCCCAATACAGCCTATCTGGTACAAATCCTCCATCTCTGCACCCCGCCCTGTAAATCTTTTAACTATGCTCCACACAAGTCCGCTGTTATCAATAACAAGCTTCTCCCTTGCTGATTTATCATTGTTGTGTGCTTTAATGATCAATTCTTTAGTATGATCGCAAGCATACACATCCATTCTACCTGTTACTTTCTCCTATTCTTTTCTTCATAATTACAGTTGTACCCACATTTTTTCTTGAATACACATTAAGCTCGTCCATAAATGCTTCCATAAATGAAAAGCCCATTCCTGACCTTTCAAGCTCTGGCTTTGTTGTATACAAAGGCTCCATTGCTTTATGGACATTTTCTATTCCTACGCCCTCATCTTTTATCTTTATAATAATCTCCCTATCCTCTAAAGAAAGTGTCATATATACCTTGCCGCCTTTTCCCTCATAGCCGTGCACAATACTGTTGGTAACTGCCTCTGATACTGCTGTTTTTATATCTGATATTTCCTCTAAGGTCGGGTCTAATCTTGTCACAAAAGCTGCAGCAACCACTCTTGCAAAACTCTCATTCTCTGATATTGCATCAAATATTACATCCACATTATTCTCCTGCATTTTACATCCCCCTCTTATTCTGCTTTCTGACGGCATCGCACAGATTATCATATATATCTACTATTTTATGAAGTCCTGATATAAGCAGTATTCTTTTAATGCTCTCATTAATTCCGACAACACATATATCACCTATATCGCGTATCTTCTTATATCTTCCCATTATAAGCCCTATTCCAGCACTATCCATAAAATCAACCTTGGAAAAGTCTATAATAACCCTGTCCACTCCCCTTTTATCGATTATATCGTCTATTACCTCTCTCATCTCATCTGCCAGATGATGGTCAAGTTCTGCATTAAGGCTTATAACAAGATTATTCCCGCTGACCATATATATGTAATCGGTTCTTTTAATATCCTCTGCTGTATCATAGCTGTCTAATTCACTGTCTAATCCATTATTAAGAAGCTGTGTATCATCTCTCATAACTATCCTCCTATCCTCTATTCAGGGTATCGGCACCCTTGTGCTAAGCGTAACATATAATTATATCAGAATTTCCTGTTACACAAAAATATCCCTGACGGACTAATTTCCGTCAGGGATTTATCGTGTGGTAATTAATGTGATGTCACATAATCATTAGCTTCTTTATAATATCCACTTGTCTTAAAGTCATTTACAATGTACTGATAGTACTTCTTGGCATTGTCTGTCTGTGAAAGTGCGACATAACATTTAGCCGCATAATAAGCTGCATCTACCTTAGTGGCGTCGCACTTAAATGCCTTAACATAATCATCAACTGCTGTAGCATAATCTGACTTATAGTATGAAGTCTGAGCCTTGCTGTAGAACTCATTAGCTGCCTGTGCCATAACAGCAGTCGAAATTGTATTATATAAAGTCTTGGCTGAGTCTGATGGAAGTGCACTTACATCAACGTCAATAAGCTTCTCAGCAGCTTCTGTCCTTTTATTGGCTATATAAGCATTAGCAGACTCAATAACTGATATTAAAAGCTTATTGCCACCGCCAGTTCCATTAAGTTCACTTAACTGCTGTTCAAGTGATTCTTTCTCTGCCTTTACAGTCTTTAATTCACTTTCCATACTGTTAAGCTCTACATTGCCTGATGAAAGCTGTTCACTGTATTCTGCCAGACTTCTGTTATAATCTTCTGTTATACCCTTGTATCTTGATGGCATTACTAAGAACCATATAAGTGCCGCACCAATCACAACACCTACAAGAACATTGACTATTGTAATAGCACCATTGCTTGGTTCTTTGTATGATGACCTTGGAAGTATTACATCATTACCATTAAGAGGCTTGCTTTCTTCTTCCTTTACCTTCTTCTTAGGTAAGAAGCTTCCAGATATATCATTATCTTTAATATTCTGGCTCTGGTTTATCTGTTCAAGGTACTTACTTGCAAGAGTATTATTCCTGTCTATCTTAAGCACTGAATTCAGGAGCTTTCTTGCTCTTTGATATTCATTATCTTTAATATATATAAGCGCAAGCAACAGATGTGCCTTTATAAAATGCGGATTAGATATAACAATCTTCTTTAACTGTATTACTGCCATATCTGTATTCTTATCCTTGGCATACTGAAGCGATACGTTATATTTCTTAATATCATTAGTAACTGATTCAAACTTATTCTGATTAGACTGGATTTTCTTTATATAACTCTCTGCAACATTATCGTCCGGGGCAAGGTTCTTGCTCATTACCCACTGTGATAATGCCTCAACCACTTCTCCCATCTCACAATATATAAGTCCGAGAAGATTTCTTGCATTAATATTATATTTGTTAATCATAAGACTTACTTTTAAAGTTTCTATTGCTCCTGATAAATCCCTCACACGGGCTTTCTCAAGACCTTTGTTGTAATATATATCTGAAACCCTGGCAGTCTTTTTGTATATAGAGACATCTGTACCACACTTGGCACATGTGTCATTTGCTGAAAGGACACAGCCACATTTGTAACATCTCATAATTACTTCTCACTCTTTCCTTCGATAATCTTGTTAATTAAATCTGTTATATCTGGTACATCATTCTTGTATATTGCATCTTCTGCATCCTCAACTTCCAGACTTGGCTGGAACTTCTGGATTTCCTCATCAAAATCTAACATATCTATTCTCCAATCTTTATATTATTCCAAAACTTTCCTTATATCTGCTACAAGATAAAGTGAACCTGTACCAAACACCATCGGCTCATTCTTTAATGCAAGAACCGCCTCTTTCGCACTATCATACACTTCCACTTCAATATCTGTATGTCTTTTAAATGCCGCACTTATGTATTCCTTATCCAAGTGCCTTATGCCGCCTGTCACAGTAATCGCTATTCGTGCAAATACCTTACAGCCGCACAGTATGCTTATCATCTGTTCAAAATTCTTATCACTTACAACTGAGAATAATAATGCCGCTTTATCAGTGCTGTCAGCATACATTCCGTTAACCGAATTAACAAAACTCTGTATTCCCTGAGGATTATGTGCACCGTCAACATATATGTTATCCGTAAGCTTCTCCATTCTGCCCTGCCATATGTGGCTCCCTGCCGAATCTACTATGGCACTGTCTTTAATATCAATATGATACAAATGCTTTAAAAGCCTGCATACTGTAATTGCTATTGACACATTTTCCACCTGATATATTGCAGGAGTAGCCAATCTTAAGCAATTATTAATATAATACTCATTATGCAGTGAAAAATCAATACAGCCATTAAAGTTTTTAATTATTTGATATTGCTGTGGTGATACTCCGTAACAATAGCTGTTCTTGCTGTGTGCAATATCCTCTATCACACCAGAAGCCTCATTGTCATCTGCATATACAACAGGCACGCCCTGCTTTATTATTCCTGCTTTCTGCTCTGCTATTTTCTTAATCGTATCTCCCAGTATTGCTGTATGTTCAAGGCTTATTGTCGTAATTACACAGCACAGTGGATTATGTACTGCATTAGTCGCATCAAGGCTTCCGCCAAGCCCTGTTTCTAACACTACATAATCGACCTTGCATTTATCAAAATATAACATAGCCGCACCGAAAAAAAAGTCAAAATATGCAAGCTTAAGATTATTCGCCCTGGCTGTTTCATACACCTTATTAAAGTACTGTGTAAAATCTTCTCTTGATATAAGTTCACCGTCAACCTGTATGCGTTCCCTTATTGTCACAAGATGGGGTGATGTAAACAGACCTGTCTTATATCCTGACTTTTTTAAAATATCATCTATATAAGAACACACTGAACCCTTGCCGTTAGTTCCTGATATATGTATTATCTTTAAATTCTTATCAGGATTTCCAAGAAGCTCTAAAAGCTTCCCAGCCCTTTCTACTCCTGTAGTTTCACCATACTGCGGCGTATCATTAAGAAACACTTTTATCTCTGAATATTCCATTAAACACTCCATTCTCATATATGAACACTATCGGTTTCCTGCCGCCTGTATACACATTAAGCTTATCACCATCAAGATATATGCTGTAATCACTGCTGTCGTGCATTTCCTTAAGCATTTCCTCGATAACTACGATATGCTTTCTGTCGTAGTTCTTTACAAGCTCTGTAAATATATCATCACTAAATCTGAACTTATAATAATAAGCACTCCAGAGACGCTGTAAATTCTGCTTTCTTTCATTCGTCTGCTCATCAAGCTTATTATGATAAGTCTCGGTCTGGCTCTTTGTCATCTCAATTTTCTCTTTAGTAAGATATATCTGGTTAAGAAGTTCCTGATTTTTTCTCTCCCTTACACCAGCTTCTTCTGATGCCCTGTCTAACTGTCTTTTAACCTCATTAACCCTTGCATAGTAGCTTTTAGTTTCCTGCTCGGTATGCGAGCCACTCATATATTCATTCTTCTTAGCTTCAAGCTCTGAGAATTCTTTGTCCACCTCATCTAAATGTTCTTTGGCTTTTTCAAGTTTTTCCTCTGCATCTGTCTGCCTTTTTTCTATTCCTTCAAGTTCTTTTATAAGCTTGTCTGTTTCACCATCTATCTCTTTTACCTGATTGATAAGTGCTGCATATTCCATATCCTGCTCAAGCTTTGCCTTATCATCTTCTGCCACATAGGAAGGCATAAGTTCATCTTTAGCATATAACGGCTTATTGTACCTTCTTACAGCTATATTAATCATTCTTGCAAGCTGTAGCGAAGATACCTTATTGAAGGTTCTAATTGCCTGATACATAGTCTTTATCTCTACTGTCTTATAATCAAATGCTTCAACTCCAAAACACTCTATAACAAGTCTTAGCTTCTCCTGTGTCTTCTGCTTTCTTAAGCTCTTTAACACACCCATTCCATTAAATGCGTCCGGCATAAGTTCTTTATGTACTACCCTCTTTATCTCAATATCTGCACTGGCAATTGCTTTATCCATAATGGCTGACCACTCCCTGAACTGGTCAGGTGTTACATTCTTAATGCTCTGGTACAGATTATCCATAAATGCCTCGTTATATTTGTCACTTATAATCTGCATTTTATGGGCTGGTGCTATGTACTGGTTAATGGAATATCCTGCTCCTGCCGCATTAACAGCAAGCATTAAAAGCTTATCCCTTCCTGCCACTGTGCTGACATCTATGCTGCCCTGTGCTCCTGCTATCTCAAGCAGTTTAAGTTCTAACATTGACATTAAATGTGTCCTGTCCGCTGTCTTAAGCTGCATATATTTGGCTTCCACCATATCTGACACTTTCTTATAATCATATTCGACTTTTAACTTACTGCTGAATATCTCTGCAAATGAATTCGCCATATCTGCAAGTCCGGATATGATACGTGAACCTGTCTCCTTCGCTGCATTTCCTATTGTCACACTATCAAAAAATGCAAGCTGCAGCCTTATATCATCATCTGTTAAATTATTAAGAATACTGTATAAATCTGACATTAATACTCCTCTCCAAGTGTTTTGTCATATTTTTTTAGAAAAATACCATTTTCTCCCTGATAGATCATTAATGGGCAGAATACTATCTGGCACCTACATCTTAATGTTTAATTATATAAGTTATGCAGACAAAATACAATGTGCTATTTATTAAAAAACTGCCCTTATACATGAATTATCTATTACACAAAAAGAGCCGCCGCATAAGCCCAATGTTAACTTAATAACATTGCACTTAAGCAGCAGCCCTCATATATTAATTCGTTATAATTATGGGATAATTAGCATACACCCTGAGCAAGCATTGCATTAACAACCTTCTCGAAACCAGCGATATTAGCACCAGCCACATAGTTGCCTTCCATACCATATCTCTTAGCAGCATCATCAATGTTGTGGTAGATATTAACCATGATGTTCTTAAGCTTAGCATCAACCTCTTCGAATGTCCAGCTAAGTCTTTCACTATTCTGGCTCATTTCAAGAGCTGAAGTAGCAACACCACCAGCATTGGCAGCCTTACCACAGATGAACATTACACCATTGTTCTGGAAGTACTCTGTTGCATCAAGAGTTGTAGGCATATTAGCACCTTCACAAACAGCCTTAACACCGTTAGCTACTAACTGCTTAGCATCCTCAAGGTCAAGTTCGTTCTGAGTAGCACAAGGAAGAGCGATATCACACTTAACTGACCATACACCATGCTCACCATTCTTCTTCTCATAGTATTCAGCTGACTTTCTTGCAGCAGCATATTCTGTAAGTCTTGCTCTCTTAACTTCCTTAACTTCTCTAAGAAGTTCTACATCAATTCCTTCTGGATCATATATCCAACCTGTTGAGTCAGAGCATGTAACAACCTTAGCACCAAGCTGCTGTGCCTTCTGGATAGCATATATAGCAACATTACCAGCACCTGAAACAGCGATTGTCTTGCCTTCAAGTGAATCACCATGACACTTCATAAGTTCTTCTGTGATGTAAAGAAGACCATATCCTGTAGCTTCTGTTCTTGCAAGTGAACCACCATATGTAAGACCCTTACCTGTAAGAACGCCTTCAAACATACCTCTGATTCTCTTGTACTGACCGAACATATAACCGATTTCTCTTGCGCCTGTTCCGATATCACCAGCTGGAACATCGACATCAGCACCGATATACTTGCAAAGTTCTGTCATGAAGCTCTGGCAGAATGCCATGATTTCTCTATCTGACTTGCCCTTAGGATCGAAGTCTGAACCACCTTTACCACCACCGATTGGAAGGCTTGTAAGTGAGTTCTTTAAAATCTGTTCAAAACCTAAGAACTTGATAATACCTAAGTTAACTGATGGATGTAATCTTAAACCACCCTTGTAAGGTCCGATAGCGTTATTGAACTGTACTCTGAAACCTCTGTTAACCTGTACCTGGCCCTTATCGTCTACCCAAGGTACACGGAACATTAATACTCTGTCTGGCTCTGTAATTCTTTCAAGAATTGCATTGCTTCTGTAAAGCTCCTCGTTAGCATCAACAACTGGTCTTAATGAATTAAGAACCTCTGTTACAGCCTGTAAGAATTCTGGCTGATCTGCATTTTTCTTAGAAACTAATTCTAATACTTCATCAACATATCCCATAATCGTTTAACTCCTTTGATTTAATATTCGTACGCTTTAGTACGTTACCCAAGTGATATTATATTAATTTCACTTAATTTATGCAAGTTTTTTATGTGTTTCACATAATTAAATTGAACAAAAATGAATATTATTAAGTTTAATTAGGTTTATCTTTAATTTTCCGCTTTATTTTCTTTATATTATTAAGTAAAACATACAATACCAATATGTTTGTATACTGCATACAGGCATATTTTTACATTTTTCTATATTTAATACTCTATTTATTTATTTTTTTTTAGTAATATGTTATAGTATTTTTGTTATGTTAAGCTTTTAATTGAATATATTTCACATTTTTTAGCTTGACTTATACATTTATTCTATGAATATTAACAGGAGATAACATTATGTCAGGATTCTTTGACAAGACCAGAGAAGATATGCAATATATCTTCAAAAAGGGGAGCACTCTTTCCCAGAGTGAGAAGAAGCACAAGCTAAGAGCATGGGCGACAGTTATTGGTATCGCACTCGTTGTTGTTCAGCTTATATTCACTGTATTGACACTATTGAAGCTTTACAAACTTGATATTCTTCCACTCAAGTATATAGCAGCTATTGATGCCGTTCTTGTGCTTGTGGCAATATACGACTTCCTATCACAGTTTACTAAGACACATATTATAGGAAAAGTAATATCTGTACTTTTATCCGCTGTACTTTTATATACATTCCTTTTCACATCAAAGGTTGATACAACTCTTGATAAGATAAGCAGTAATGGTAATAACATACAGGAGATTACAGATGTAGTTGATGTAGTTGTATTAAAGAAAGATAAAGCACAGTCACTTTCTGATACTCTATCTTATACATTTGGTTATAATTCTACTGTAGATGCTGATGATAATCAGGATGCCATACAGAAGATTAACTTTAATAACAACGCTGACATCAAAACCAGGGAATATACAACCTGGGAAGATATCATTCCTGCATTAGAGGCTGGAACTGATATTCAGGCTATGCTTATTAATGACAACACATTATCATCATTTGATGAGGAATATGAAGAATTCCTCGACTCAATAAGAATTGTAGGAACTATTGAGCTTAAGAGAACTGTTGAATTGAGCGAGTCTGACAAAAAGGTCAACGAAGAACCTTTTGTAATATATATATCAGGTAATGACGAAGAAGGCAAGATACTTTCAACAGGACGAAGCGATGTCAACATTTTATGTGTCATCCACCCAATAACAAGACAAGTGCTTCTTATCACTACTCCAAGAGATGCCTATATCAACCTTACTAATCCTGGTACGGGTGCTCAGGGCTATGATAAGCTTACACACGCCGGACAATGGGGTATAGAGGGTTCTATACTAAACCTTCAGAATCTGTATGACCTTAATATTGATTACTATGTTAAGATTAACTTTACCGGCTGCGAGACAATTGTAGATGCACTTGGTGGTGTAACCATCAATTCATCTGTTGACTTTGTCAATGGACTTGAGGCAGCTCCAACAAGATATCACTATGTAATAGGTGATAATGAATGTAATGGTGAACAGACCTTAGCTTTCTGCCGTGAAAGAAATGCTTTCTTAGATGGTGATTACCAGAGAGGCCGTAACCAGCTTGCAGCCCTTACAGCTATTATCAATAAGCTTACATCACCTGCAATACTTGCAAAGTACAGTGCATTACTTGATTCTGTCGGTGATATGCTCTACACTAATATGCCTGTATCAGATATTACATCACTTGTAAAAGGGCAGCTTGCCAACAGCCGTTCATGGAATATACAGACATACAGCACAGGTGCAGAACCTGACAGCAGACTATGCCAGCATTTCGGTTCTTATCGTTCTGTATCACTTCTTTATCAGGCTGATGTTGATATTGCCAGACAGCTTGCCAAGAAGATAATTAATGGTGATATATTCGATGCACAGGAATATTATGACGAAGAGATCAGCAAGGTTTCTAACCCAACTGGTTTGATGTCTTTACCTAATACTTCAAAATCATCAAGCACTAACAAAGAAGAAACTTCTGCTGCCACATCAACTAAGAGTTCATCAACAACTAAGCAGCAGCAGACTACAACTAAAGCAACTGCCGCACCTACAGAAGCAGCAACAACTACAGCAGCTCCTACACAGACCCCTGCTCCTGATAACAATAGCAATAACAATAACAACAACAACAGTAACAACAACAACAGTAATAACAATAACAGTAATAATAATAATAACAGCAATAATACCGGCAGTAACGGCAATAAGACAGAAGCTACAACAGCTCCTACACAGGCGGCTGCCGCCCCTGCCCAGGCAGATAGCAATTCCAATGCTAATCAGGCTGCAGCTAATTAACTATAAAATATTGCTCAAAATACTATTAATAAAACACTATTAACAAAATACTATCAAGTATTAGAAAAAGGCTTCACATTATGTATATCGTAATGCGAAGCCTTTTTGACCTTTTAAATAGTTATTAAGTTAATATGTCAATTAGCTGTTTATAATATTATATGTTATTTACGACATAACCAGCCACCTATTTATTGGCATGTTCTCCATACTTGCCATAGTATTTGCCATAATACTTACCATAGTATTTGTTATCGTCCATATCGACCTTATTAAGTACCACTCCAAGAAGCTTGCAGTCTGTCTTTTTAATCTGCTCCAGACCCTTCTGGGCGTATTTGTAGCTTACATCATTAGCCGCCATTACATAGGCAACTCCGTCACACTCCTGTGCCACTATGGCACTGTCTATTACACTTCCTATAGGTGGTGTATCAATTATTATATAATCATACAAATCCCTTAATACTTTTATAAGTGTCTTAAACACCTTATTGCCAAGAAGCTCTGTAGGATTAGGTGGCACCGGACCAGAAAATACTACATTAAAATTCTCAACATTAGTTGCATACATAACTTCTTCAAATTTATTAATTCCTGATAAGAAATGTGTAAGTCCCTTAACAGACGTATTAATCTTATAACGTCCTACAAGCACCGACTTTCTTAAATCCGCATCAATAAATATAACCTTCTTGCCTGCTTCTGCAAGTGATACCGCAAGATTAAATGATACAGTAGATTTACCTTCTCCCGGTGTCGTACTTGTGAGCATAATAACCTTGATATCCGAACCGCAAAGCTGGATATTCGTTCTTAAATTCTTATATGCCTCATTAGCCCTGTAATCAAGCTTTCTTAATCGTTCTATATTGATAGTCTGCATATTATCTTTTCACCTGACTTTTACTTTTTATTCTTGTTCTTTTTGTTCTTCCTGCTCTTTTTCTTGTTCTTTGGCAAGCCATCATCCATTTCTTCTGAAATTGGAATAACTGCAAGTGTACTGAGGTCAAAATATTTCTCCACATCTTCTGTAGTCTTTACAGTATCATCTAACATTGACTTTATTACTATAACCGCCGCTGACAGCACAATACCTGCAAGAGCACCTATAATTGTCCATTTCTGGACAACAGCAAATGCTGGTATCTCTGATAATGAGCCTTCCTCAATAACATTTACCTGTTCAATCTTCATAATATCACATATCTTCTGTGATGATACTTTAGCCACGCAGTCAGCTATCTTCTTAGCCTGATAAGGATCATCACTAACAACTGTTATCTGCAATACACGTGTATCCGAAGGTGTATCAACAGATATGCTTGAAGCAAGCTGTGAGGCTTTCATATCAAGCTTTAATTCCTTGATAACTTCATTCATAACCGGAGCACTTGTTACAAGTATCTTATAATCTTTCGTAAGCTGTGTAGATAACTGGACATCTGATAAAGTAGTCGCACTGTCGTTAGCTCTGTTTAATACATACAGCTTGGTTTCTGACTCATACTGTGGTGTTATAAAAAACTTTGCCACAAGAAATGCACCAAGTCCCACTATTATGCCTGTTGCAATAATAACCATTATCTTATCCCATAATATAGATAAAATATGTCCAATATCAATTTCTATTTCTTCATTCTGAACATTATCTCTTCCCATTGTCAATCTCCATAATTATTTATCACTTAATCACTCTAAGCATTTAATATAAATCTTTTAATTATATCGGCAACTCCCGATTCATCATTAGATGGTGCGATATAGTCTGCATACTTTTTCACTTCTTCATACGCATTATCCATAACAGCCGCAACACCTGCTATCTTTAACATTGGTATATCATTCATTCCATCTCCACAGGCTATAAGCTCATCTTCTTTGATAGACAGCTTACCTAATAACTGCTGTAATGATTTATCTTTGGCAACCCCCTTTGGTACTACCTCAAGGAAATAATCTTCTGAATAAAATGCATCAAGCACGTCAGAATAATGCTCTAATAAAGCTTCCTGCACTGGCACAAGCTTATCGTGTCTTCCTACAACAAGGAACTTATTAACTGGATAATCTACATATTTCTTTAAATCATCTGTCTTAATTATTGTTGTATTATTGCAAAATGCTTCTTTTAACACATACTCATCATCATCACTCTCTGCTGCTATCTTTCCGTCCGAATATGTAAGTGCATACACATCATTAGCTCTTGCATAATCACATATATCGTCTATACACTGCCTTGGAAGCTCGTGGCTTACAATTACATCTCCATTCAGGCAGTTAATTATCTCACCACCATTGTAAGCTAATATATATCCGCCTCTCTTATCTAACTCAAGCTCATCTGCTATCGGTGTTATCCCAAATAATGGACGTCCCGAAGCCAATATAACTGTAACATCTTTATCAATTGCAGCCCATACAGCCTCCTTATTAGCCTCCGGAAGCTTCTTATTATGGTCTGTGAGTGTTCCGTCAAGATCGAGTGCAATCGCTTTATATTTCATTGTTAAATACCTGTCCTTTATAATTCTTATATAGGTGTCGGGGATACTTCCCTTACATATGCCAATTAATTGCTTCACTATTACATCACCCTGCAATTCCTGACAATATATCCGCATACATAATCACTTTATCATATGTACTTAATAATTACAATAAGCTAAGCCTTAAGCTTTTATTAACTTATCCTCATCTGGTCAAATGCACCTGCTATATTCAATCTGCCATAGCCATATTCAACATTTGGATAAGCAATATCCCCCGGTCGGTCTGCTCCCCTTATTATATATGACTTAATCTCGCTATTACTTATAACTGATCTGTTATTGTTAGTAACTCCCCAGCTAAAAAATAATGCCGCTGCCCCTGCAACGTGTGCCGCAGCAATGCTTGTTCCTGATCTAACTGTATAGCCTCTTACGCCTCCAACACCATACACATTAACTCCTGGTGCTGCTATATCAGGCTTAACCCTGTTATCCGCCGTATAACCCCTGCTGCTGTTCACGTCGCTTCCGTTGGTATTATGATTATATGCACCAACAGTAATAAGCCTTAAACCGCTGGCAGGCTCTACAAGCGTTACATCAGCATCTGAATTAAGAAAATAGGCATCACAGTCCATAAGCTCTTTTAAAGTTATCCACGCATTAAAATATCCAGGAAGATTAGTAAGACTATATACATCTATCTTCCACAGTCCCTCTGCCGGACGTTCAAATCTCATAAATATAACTTCCTGCCCTGCAACAGTTTCTGTAATCTGGTAATCAACATATATCCTTGAATTCTCCAAAAGAAATGAATATTGTGTACTTGAGCCTATCCTTGCTGGTATTCTTGGAATAATCTCGCCTGTCGGTGATATTATTGATACCGACAGTACATCAAGACTTTTTGCCCATATTTCAAGCACAAAGCCTTTTCCACGCCTCTCAACATTTATCTCCATTTCCTTATATTCAGGAACAACAGAAGCGTAACCGCTAAAATGTGTCCTTTTGACTGCCTCATTGCCAGCAGGAACAACAACACATGTATTAACGTGCATTGTAAGTGAATCAAGAACATTTGATAAAGGACTTCCGCCTGTTCTTGAGCCCAGACCACTACCCAGTCCCATATATATGACAAGAGGCATTTTCTTTAACCCTGCATAATCCTTTAGAAATCTTGCGGCAAGCATAATATCCGTTTCCTCAAAACACACTGCATCATCCCTTATGTAGAAGTAATCCCTTAAATATTTCTTTGCATTTTTTAATTTTACACATACTATGCTTGCCTCTGGTGCAACACCTATGTAATCATCAATTTTTCTTGAAGCAATTACTCCAGCCATAAATGTTCCGTGCCCTGTAATATCGGTTGTTCCCACATAATCGTAAGGATTTAGTCCATTGCGGTATGCTTCAAGTGCTGTATTAATCTCTGCCTGTTCATATATACGACCATAATTAACATATAAATTCTGCCTGTACTCAAGGGTCTGATCCCATATAGCCATAATACGCGTATTACCAGCCGTATCACAGAAGTTCTCACTAAGATAATCAATTCCTGTGTCTATTATCCCCACGATAACACCCTGCCCTTTTGAATTTAAAAAAGGCTGGCTTGTTATGTTGGTGGCATTTACCGCATCAATGCTTGATGTATCCATAAGCCCATACAACTTGGGAATTGTATAATATCCCAAGTCACTTATATTAAAATCCCTGTCATCCGGAAGCCTGCTATGTGCAACAAGCCATTGGTCATCAACCTTCTGTATACATACATCAGGGTTGCTTTGAAGCATCTTATTAATTCCCGGAAGATTGACAACTATATAATCATATATATCCTCATCTGTTATCATTTCACTGCATAAAGGCATAAAAAATGTCCTTAAAGATAATCTTTAAGGACATTATATGATTAATATTTTATAATAATACTAATATACTGACATACTGACATATACATAATAACTTCTGCAAAATAACATCAGCAGAATATCTTGTGCATAATGGCTTGTGAAACTGACAGCATTAAGCTTCTGCATTATTCATTGGAAGTCTTTCCTGTCCACGCATCATAATAAGCGGTGTGCCCTTCTTCTCAATGTAATCTGCTGTTATTGTGACACTTCCGATATTATCATCTTTAGGAATTTCATACATTATATCAAGCATATATTCTTCTATTATAGACCTTAATGCTCTTGCTCCTGTATCTTTTTCCATAGCTTTCTTTGCAATCTGTCTTAAAGCATCATCATCAAATTCAAGCTTAACCTCATCAAGTTCTAATAACTTCTGATACTGCTTAAGTATTGCATTCTTAGGCTCTTTCATAATCTTAACAAGCATATCCTCTGTAAGACCCTCTAAAGAGAATACTATAGGAAGTCGTCCTAAGAATTCAGGAATCATACCAAATTCCCTTAAATCCTCTAATTCAACCTTTGATAATATATTCTTGTCATTATCATATTTATCTTTAAGGTCTGAGTTAAAACCTATTGATGACTGCTTATTAAGTCTTGCCTTTATTATATTCTCAAGGTCTGGAAATGCACCACCGCATATAAATAATATGTTGCGTGTGTTAACTGTAACCTGCGGAACCATAGCATTTTTGCTTGTAGCACCTACTGGAACTTCTATATCACTTCCCTCAAGAAGCTTTAACATTCCCTGCTGTACAGATTCACCGCTTACATCACGGCTTCTTGTTTCTTTCTTCTTGGCAATCTTATCTATCTCATCAATAAATATAATGCCTCTTTCTGCCTTCTCCACGTCATTATCTGCTGCCTGTAAAAGCTTTGATACAACGCTCTCTATATCATCACCTATATAGCCAGCTTCGGTAAGTGAAGTAGCATCTGTAATTGCAAGAGGTACTTTTAAAAGTCTTGCCAGTGTCTTTACAAGATAAGTCTTTCCGCTTCCTGTAGGTCCTATCATAAGCATATTAGACTTTTCAATCTCAATATCGTCCATAGTTCCTGTGGCAACTCTCTTATAATGATTGTATACAGCAACTGACATAACCTTCTTGGCATAGTCCTGACCTATTACATATTCATCTAACATTGCCTTTATCTGATGAGGTGCTGGAAGATTAGCCAAATCAAGTGTATCGTCCTTTTCCTTATCTGCAGGCTTGTTATTATCTTCTTTCTTTTTCTTGACTTTCTGCCTGTTGGAAATGTCATTACCCATCATATTAAAGCCGCCGAACATTCCCATATTAGGCATATTATTCATAAGGTCATCATAATTGATATCACTGTTATTAATTGTATCAAAGGTCTTCTGCATACAATCTGCACATACACATAAACCACCTGGCATATTAATCATTTTACCAGCCTTAGACTCTGACCTTCTGCATATATAACACACCTTTTCGTATTCATCTGTGTTAGCAGTTGTATTGTTCTCATTATTATTATCGTTGTTACTCATTTAATCCTCAATTCTGTGTTACGAGGCTTATTAGTTCTTCTTTCCTAATGTAACCTCCACACTCTTTAGTACATATTCACTACCTTCAAGATGATAGTAGTCAACCTTTACTGTCTCTCCTGCTGAATAATACTGCAGAAGTGACTGTAAGCCTGACATTGTTGATATTGACTGGTCATCAAAACCGACAATTATATCGTAAGCTGAAAGTCCTGCCTTCTCTGCTGCTGAGCCAGATGCTACTGTACGAACCATTATACCCTGTGGGTAACCATACATAGAAGCATATGTGCTTGTTATATCTATAGCAGCAATACCAAGATATCCAGCATTATCTGAATCTACCTTCTGTCTTGTCTGCTTGCTCATAAGTGAGCTTATAAGTTCCTTAACATTAGATACAGGTATTGAATATGCCATACCCTCAACACCATCTGATGATGTCTTAGCAAAGTTAATAGCAATTACCTTGCCGCTTGCATTAAGAAGTGCTCCACCACTATTACCTGAGTTAATAGCTGCGTTAGTCATTATAAGTCCTGAAAATGTAACATTGTTAACTGTTATTGATCTGTCAAGGGCACTTATAATACCATTAGTAACTGACTGTCCTTCTCCAAGTGCATTACCAATTGCCACTACCTGCTGGCCTACTGCAATTGTATCAGAATCTGCAAGTTCTGCAATAGCTATTTTACTTATTGTGTCAGACGGAATATCTGATAATGATACAGCAACTACTGCTATATCCTGATCTGACTTAGAACCCTTTACCGTTGCACTTACTGACTGGTCATCCACAAATACACATTTTAAGTTGGATACATTATCTACAACATGTGCATTAGTTACAATAAGAAGCTCTGTATCATTCTTACCAACAATAATACCAGTTCCACTTGTTGAAGCCTCGTACTGCTGCTGTCCCCAGCCATACATTGAAGATGAACTGCTTACTGTAGTTGTACCATTAAGGGCAACCATAGCCGGAAGTGCTGCCTGTGCCACACTTTCTACATTCATTGATGAATATTGTGAAAGATTAGTATCTCCATTAGCATTAATATCATCGCTTGTAACTTTATCAATATTGCTTGTCACAGTTGAAATTGTATAGTTCTTAGTATCATTACCACCTAAATATTTCTTCTCAATATGATAAGTTCCATACATTGCTGAACCAGCTACAACACCAAATACCACTGCTGCAAGCACACCACTTATATACTTCTTAGCCGTGGAATTCTTAGAAAACCAATTGTTAAATGACTTCTTTCTTGCTTCCTTCTTAGCCTGCTTAGCTGCTCTTTGTGCATTCCTATAAGAATTATTCTGATCACTGCCTATATTATTATTAACATATGAATATCTATAGGTTGAATTACTGTTATCTGATGCATTATGAAAGCCTGTATTAGCACCATTATTATATGCTGTGTTATTATATCCGGCATTAGTTCCTGTGCTATTGTATGATGTATTAGCACCATACTGTGAATTATTCATACCACCCTGATTATATCCATAACCATTATAGCCATAATTATTACTTCCGTTAGAATACTGGTTCTGTCCATTATTCATACCAGCACCACCTGCACTGTTCTGATTATAACCTGTGTTATGGCTGTATGTTGTATATCCAGTTGTTCCTGTACTCTGATTATTATCAGGCTCTACATTCTCATAATTCCTAGAATTATTATCAGAATTATTGTTCATATAATCGTTATCTTCATTATTATACATATCCAAACACTCCTTACTTATGTCATTTCAACGAAAAAATGAACACATTTCGTTGTTGATACTGTTAGTATATTCACGAAATGTGTTCATATTGTGTATTACTTGTTAAGAAAATCTGAACTTATATAATTATGCTATGTAAAACATATCCATCAAATAATACTTACTGATTACTGCCCAACAAGCTCCATAACAGCTTTCTTTAAAGCTTCTTCTTTAGCTGCTGCATCTTCTATGCTGCTGCCCTTAACGCCCATATAGAACTTAATCTTAGGCTCTGTACCAGATGGTCTTGCACAGCACCATGCGTTGTCTGATAAATCATAATAAAGTACATTAGAGTCAGGAAGTCCTGTGCTATGCTTATCACCTGTAACCATATTGACACATTCGTCCTTCTTATAATCTCTTGCTTCAAGAACTGTCCAGTTACCAATCTTAGATGGTGTATTATTTCTAAGGTCATCCATCATCTTAGCAATCTTTCCAGCACCCTCAGCACCCTTCATTGTGATAGCAACCTGTCCTTCTTTATAGTAGCCATACTTCTCATAGATGTTAATCATCTGATCCCATAAAGTAAGACCTTTATTCTTATAGTAAGCTGCTGCTTCACAAAGTGCCATAACTGCAACGATAGCATCCTTATCTCTTGCGTGTGTTCCTACAAGACAGCCATAGCTTTCCTCAAAACCAAATTCATATTCATATGTACCCTGCTGTTCAAAGAACTTAATCTGCTCACCGATGAACTTAAAGCCTGTAAGAACTTCAATAAGCTTAAGGTTATATTCCTTAGCAATGCTGTCAGCCATATTAGTTGAAACTATTGTCTTAACAAATGCTCCGTTCTTATGAAGAAGTCCCTTTTCCTGTCTTTGTGAAAGGATATATTCTGCAATAAGCATAGCAGACATATTACCTGTAAATGACTGGTATTCACCTGTCTTAGTATCCTTAGAATATACACCAAGTCTGTCAGCATCCGGATCTGTTGCAAGAACGATATCTGCATCAACTTCCTTAGCAAGCTTTAATGCTAATGTGAATGCCTTAGGATCTTCTGGGTTAGGATATTCAAGCGTTGTAAAATCTGGGTCTGGCTTTTCCTGTTCTGGAACAACATATACGTGCTTAAAGCCTAATTCCTTAAGAACTCTTCTTACTGGAATATTACCTGTACCATGGAATGGTGTGTATACAATCTTAATATCATCCGCTACTTTCTTAATGATATCTCCATTAATACTCATCTTCTTTAATGCGGCCATATATCTGTCATCCATATCGTATCCGATCACATTGTAAAGACCGCAAGCCTTAGCTTCATCTTTATCCATAGTCTTAACTGTATTGTAATCTGTTACAGCCTTAACTTCTGATATAATCTGTGAATCCTTAGGTGCTGTAATCTGTGCACCATCTTCCCAGTACACCTTATATCCGTTGTATTCTGGTGGGTTGTGGCTTGCTGTTACTACAATACCAGCTATGCAGTTAAGGTCTCTTAATGCAAATGATAATTCTGGTGTTGGACGAAGTGAAGGGAATATATATGCCTTAATTCCGTTAGCATTAAGACAAAGTGCTGCTTCATCAGCAAATTCAGGTGACATTCTTCTTGAGTCAAATGCAATAGCTACACCTCTGTCTGCTGCACCTTCCTTAATAATAAAGTTAGCAAGTCCCTGTGTTGCCTTTCTTACAGTGTAAATGTTCATTCTATTAGTACCATTGCCAATTACACCTCTTAAGCCACCTGTTCCGAATTCAAGATCTTTGTAAAATCTGTCTTCAATCTCCTTCTCATCATTAGCGATCGACTTAAGTTCATCTCTTGTTGCTTCATCAAAATACATATTGTCACACCAAGACTTATAAACTTCCATATAACCCATACTCTGTACCTCTTTCCTTGTTATTTAATAATGTCGGGGAAAATGGTATTTTCCCCTGACTGATGTACACGTATTGCTACATCATTTTATTTAATTATAATTCAATCCGTAGATTAAATCAATCTTTAAGAGCTTCTTTAAACTTTTCTGATACTGTCTTTAACGCTTCTTCTTCATCGCTTCCATCAGCTATTAAAGTTATCTCATCTCCACATTTAACACCTGATGCAAGTATTGATATTACACTCTTTGCATTGGCTGTCTTACCCTCTGCATATTCAAATGATATATTAGAATCAAATTTAATTGCCGCATCACACATAGCACCCGCTGGACGAAGATGTATTCCAAGCTGGCTTGTGACAATTATATTCTCCTTTACCATTATAATCCCTCCTTAAATGGCAGTTCTTAACAAATTACCTTGTCGCCGATGTAGTGCTTTCTGTCGCTTTGGTACTCTCTGTAGTTGTTTCCTGCTGTATTGCCGTTATTGTAACATTAACAGTAACATTACCTACTACAGTTATTCCATCAGGCAGTGATAACGCCACTGTGACATTATGAGTTCCTGCCCCAAGATTCTTAAGGTCAATGCCTGCCTTTACATCTGATGCACTGACAGCCGATAACACATTATCATTACCTGTTACAGTAAATGTAATACCCTGCATTACCTGTGCATTAAACCCTGTCTGTATATTATTAAGTGTTATCTCTGAAGCTGAAAGACTTATCTGCTTTGTAGCCTTCTGTGCTATCTTAACTGTAACAGTAAGACTGCTGTCAGATACAAATTTAATTCCTGATGGAACATAATCTGATAATCTGAAAGTATATGTCTTATCAGCACTCAATCCATCAGCATTAATATTCTGCGATGGAATTGTTATTGTATCTACTTTACCCAGCAAATCATCTGAACCTGTTATAACCGCAGATGCCTGGCTTAATATTGTATCTGTTATAATATATCCGTCTGACGGCGTTCCACCTGTCTTTGCTGTTATTGACACCGTCTTCATTCTTGCTATATCAACATTGATATCTGCTTTAGTACATGACAGTTCAAGTGCATCATTTACTATTTCATTACCATCTTCATCTAACATCTTAACATCTGCACTTGTGCTTATATCTTCCTTAGCACCTGATACATCTACATTTACTGATAATGCTGCTACACTCTCAAGTAAAGATGTAGGACCTGTAACTTTGATATATGTTGGTGATGAACTTGTCGAAGCAACCGTATATCCTGAAGCTGTAGAACCTGTCGTGTTAACATCTAATGACAAAGTCTTGGTATCCCTGTTCTCTATGCTTAGCTTAAGTGCTGATGTTCTTGGAACAGCCTCTACATTATTAAGAACCTGTCCATCTTTAATTACCTGAACCTGTATATCTACATAATCTGTAAATGCAGTAACCTTACTCAAATCTGCGGTTGCACTTATATCACTTGTCTTAAGGTCTGTTACGACACTCTTTGGACCGCTTACTGTAACTGAAATCTTGCCGCCATCAACAACTTCATAACTGTAATCTTTGTCTGTAAGGCTCTGTGTATTAATAAGCTGTACAGTTATATTACTGAATGTATAACTCGTGTTAGGGTCATATATATTAACAATAACTGTCCATAGAACAACTGCAAATACAGCGGATAATAACTTCAGGCTGAAATTCTTAAATATCTTCTCTTTCATGCTTCAACCTGCCTCTCCATATCCTGAAAGACTTAACATCTATATTCTTTCTACGGATATATTCCAGTTTATTCTTTAAAGAATCTGCATCAATATCGTGTATTAATTCACCACCAAAAGCTACGGAAACCTTACCCGTTTCCTCTGATACAATAATTGTCATACTGTCTGTAGCTTCGCTTATTCCGACTCCGGCACGGTGTCTTGTTCCTAAAGCCTTGCTAAGATTAACATTATCTGTAAGTGGAAGATAACAGGTAGCTGCAACAACCCTGTTACCCCTAACTATAACTGCACCATCGTGAAGCGGTGTATTATGCTCAAATATATTAATAAGAAGCTGGCTTGTGACAATACCATCTACAGGTATTCCTGTCTTTATATACTCTTCCAGAAGCATATCCTGTTCTATAACTATCAATGCACCTGTCCTTACCGCTCCCATCCTGTAGCACGCATCAACAATTTCGTCAGCCGTCTTAACACTAAAACGCTCATCTTTATTGCTGTTATCACCAAAATTCAGGAAATTAAGAACAAATTTCTTCCTTCCTAACTGCTCTAACGCCCTTCTTAATTCAGGCTGGAATATAATAACAAGTGCTATAATTCCAACACTTATCGTCTTTCCTGCTATCCACAATATAGTCTTTAAGTTAAGCAGATATGCAACTACCGCGAATAAACCTACTACTATAATTCCTTTAAGCAAAGCCCACGCTTTAGTATTCATTATCCATAACAGAATATTATAAAGAACAACCGCAATAATAATTATCTCTATAATATCTGTCCATGTAATCCTTGGTATATATAATCTTGAAAAATAATTCTGCAACAGATTACCTGATGTAGTCACATTCTCACCACCCTTTTAATTTCTATATGATAAACATACTATTATTTATCAAAAAATATCATATCTTCGTCTTCTTCTGTGGCAGCAGTTGTTGATTTAGCCTGTCTTACATCACTTATATCTGAGGCTTTTCTGGTCTTTCTTGCATTAATCTGCTTAACCTTTACATCCTCACCTGCTACATTAATCTTAGGCACAGCCTTTACATAATAATAGTATTCGTCATCTTCATACTGTACATACTCTGTTCTTCTGAAATCAACTGCAAAGAACATAACATTACAGATATAACCTGCAAGTGCACCTAATATAACTCCGATTACAATAAGAACTATATTAAATTCAGTCTTAAATACAATCTCGCATACAACAAGAATTATGAACTGTAATACACTTCCTATTCCTATAGCGTAACCCCATGCATAGTCAATCTTAAGTCTTCTTATTATGTATACAACAATTACTGTAACTGCAAGTGCTGCAATTAACACTATCATCTGCTTGTCCTTAACAAGACTTTCTATTAAATAAGAAACCTGTAACATACTCTCTGTTAAAGATTTGTTAGTAACTGCTGCTTCGTAAGCACTGGCTGTATTAATTATATAATAAATTATTACACCAAAGCTTACAGGTATTGCCGCAAGAAATGATGAGCATAAACCTACAGCAACCGGTATAACATAAGGTATCTTAAAACCACACATAATTACTGTTAATATTAGCAGATATCCAAGCTTTGGTGTAAATCTGAAATATAACAGATACATAAGAAGCACTACGCACAATGCAATAAGTGCAAATTCTACTGATATTGCATACAAGTGTGCAATCATAAATATCGAAAGCATTACTATTGTAAAGCCATTAGGCAGAAATGCACATATAACCGATACTAATACTGCTATTATAGGACTATTAAGCTTATCCATATAGCCGATAGAGGCATTAAGCATAAGAAATGAAACCAATGCTGCTATAAACTTAGCCACCGGTACAATATATATATCATATTTGTTGTAAAATCTTTTAAAATTCTCTTTGAGTTCTAATAAAACCGCCATTATATCCTCCATATTTACTTTCTTTTCTTCTGGCTGTTATAAAATCTTTCAAGCTTATTAAGTCTTGAAAAATATTTCTTAAGACCTTTTCTTGAACGTTCATACTGGACATTATATACAACAGCTGCTATTACTGTAAATATAACTAACATTCCTATATAGTATATTGCCACTCTCCTGCCAAATGCAAGATAGTCCATTGAATTAATATTCTCAACAAGTCCCTCTGCATTGCATAATACATACATAATTGCAACTATCATAAATGCAAATGTTGTAGTTATTAATGTCTTTAAAATACCGAAAGCAATGAAATCACCTTTGAAATATTTCACTGTACGAAGCATTTTCCTGCCCTCGTTCTTTTCATATATAGCCATCTTAGTCATCATCTTAACTTTATTCTCATTAAGCACAACTTTCACCTCATTATTCATTTCATAAATATGCTATTGGTTATATAACAGCATTTTATTAAATATAGCATATTTGACATTAATTGTATATTACAATTTGCGAATGTCCTCCGCCTGCTGCTGTTACAATTCTTACTTTTCTTCCCTCAGCAGTAAATGTTCTGTCACTTGAAGCAGAAAGATAATTGCTCCATACCTGACTATATTCTGATGGGAGAAGCTCACTTAATACACTATTAATCTTGCTGTCAAAACCACCGCTTCTCTGCTTGATATATATAATAGAAACTTCTGGCTGTATTATTATTTCTCCATAATAAGTATCATTTTCTGTATATATGTATACATTAGAATATTCTCTTGTAAATCCCTGATTACCAAGTATGTCTGGCAGATCTGTACTCTTCATTCCGTCACTGTTTCCAGTTGATGAACTGCTGCTTCCTGTGTTAGTGCTATTGGTATTCGATGAATTAGAGCCTGAATTGTTAGAGGTATTGCCTGAATTATTGTTATAAGACCCATCTGAATTATTAGATGAATCATCTGCAATATAGCCTCCGTCAGAACTACCATTATCTGTACCACTGCTGTTACCATCATCATAGCTTCCTGCCTCACTGTTATATGAGTAGCCCGTTCTGCCTGATGTGCCACTATTAGAAGTCCCTGATGAGCTGCTGTTAGATGAATTAGAACCCGTAATGCTTCCATTACCTGTGTATACAACATATCCATTGGCTGAACCTGCTGATACACTCTTTATTCCCTCAATAGCTACGGCATCTGACACATCTCCTACTGTCGCTGTAAGTGCCGCAACACCTACATTATTAACAGTTACAACACCATCTGAATCAACCTTCATAATATCCTCATTACTGCTTGACCACACAAGTGCCTTATCAGTATTCTCCGGCTCTACAACTGCAGCTGCTTTAAATGTTGTGCCGACAACAACAGCTGTATCATCCATTAATATCTCAACCTTAGTAAGTGACCTGTCAGCTACACTGTTGTTAGATGAATTATTCTGTGGTTTCAAATTCTTCTCTGTCAATGTCATTCCAACAGTATTATCCCCACTTTTCTTATTATTAGAACTTACAGCTCCTGCTATAATAACTGAAAAAAGAGCAATTACAGCTATTACAATAAGTACAATTGCAATTGGGGACAGCTTAGTTCTTGTATTTGCTGTGCCTTTTGAATTATTATCCTTTTCGTTGTGCATCTTTATCTCCATTCTTAAACTATCTCATCAGGAAGCTTCCATTGCTCTGCCTGATACTTATAATCTTCCGCCATCTGTCTGAACTGTACTATCTGTTCTATATCTTCTGATGTTTCTGAAAGCTTGTCATAACATCTGCTAAGAGCATACAAAGGCTTATTACCTCCGCTTGTAATATCTAATACGCTTGAAGTTTCATATATTGCATTATAATACCACATTGCCGCTTCTGCATAGTCATTTATATCATAATAATAATTGCCAAGTTCATAACATATCTCTGAGCTTGGATTATCAGCAACACACCTTAAAGCAAGCTTAAAGAATTCTCCCATATCACCTGCTATGCGGTATATTTTAACAAGTACACAGTTCACTTCCTGTCGAATGTCGTCACTTCTGTTCTCATTAATAAGAATATCGGCAAATATATCTTTAAAATCCATAAAATCTTTATCTGAACCAGAAATATAAAGCTCCTTGCATAACATAGTTATAACATAGTCCTCCAACTGTGTTCCCCTGGCAAATGCTTTAATATATGTAGAGAAATCCCTCCTGCTGTGGTCTGATACTGGTCTGTGCAGTATCTCTATATCACTGTCATATACCACAGGTGTAAGCCTTACTGTTTCATGAATTGGTGATGTCCATACGAAAGGCCTTAACCTCTTAAAAAGCTTTGGCCTTAATTCTCTGTGTACATTGTACACAGAGTTATAGTCATTATCATTAACATAATACATCTGTACTATATCTATCTCTGGAAGAAGCATTGATTTCAGGTCTTTTAATGCCTGATTATTGCGTTCATCTAATATCTCATCTGCATCTGCACTGAATATATAATCGCAGGAAGCTAATGAAAATGCGTAATTTCTGGCAGCGGCAAAATCGTCACACCATTTATAATCATATACTTTATCTGTGTATTTATGTGCTATATCTTTGGTTGAATCAGTCGAACCAGTGTCCACTATTATTAATTCATCATAAGTTCCTGCGTATGAAATAAGACAGCGTTCTAATATTGACTGTTCATTTTTTACTATCATACATAAGGTGATTGATATCATTTTCGTGGTCTCCTTATAATTGTTTCCTGTTCATAAGTATACCATATCAGTTTTTATGTGGATAGATTTTTAATTAAAAAAGGAGTTTGTGTTTGATATGTCACCTGTCTACTGGTACGGGTGGCAATCTAGCACAAACTCTTTTTAGGTTTTCTTTATTATTTTTTTATCATTTCAATACTTGAATTTATTTATTCCAGCTATTTATTTTAAGCCTTTTTCAAGGTCTGTAAGCATTATGTCTAATGCCTGTATTCCACCTTCGGCTGTGTACCATACATTTGAATGTTCAAGATATATTATATGGTTGTTTTTGTAGGCATCTGTTGTCTTTACAAGTTCATTTTCCACTATTTCTTTAGCATTCTTAGCACCTGCTGTTGATATTGCGCTATCTCTGTCCATAACAAATATATAATCAGGATTCTGCTGTACTACTGTTTCAAATGAAGATTCATTGCCGTGTGTTGATGTTGAGCCTGCGGCTGTAAGATTGTTAAAACCTGCTTCTACACCTATTAAAGAGCATCTTCCATCATTTCCAAGAAGATTAAAACTTCCGCTTGTTGTCATACCTACTAATGCTGTCTTTCCTGATGATATCTTCTTTATTGTATCTATTCTTGCTCCAAAATCAGACATAAGTGAATCAACTTTATCTTCCATTCCGAATATTGAAGCTATTGTCTTTGCATTTTTAGACACGCTATTTACAAGTCCCTCATTAGTATCTGTTGCAAGATATACTACTGGTGCTATTTCACTTAAAGCATCATAGCTCTTTGATAAACGTCCACCAATAAATATAATATCTGGTTCACACTCCATAACTGCTTCTAAATCAGCCTCTTTTATTGTTCCAAGATTTTTAATTGATGCATCATTTGAATATTTTTCAAGGTAATCAATACTTGTTGATGCCATTCCTACTACTCTGTCACCTACGCCAAGTTCATCTATAATATCTAAAGATGCAAGGTCAAGAATTGCTATTCTCTTAGGATTATAAGGAACTTCTAATTCAATTTCATTCTTTGAAGCATCAAGCGAAGTGATTGTCACGCTTGTCTTTTCTTCTTTAGTACTTTCATTATCAGACTTATCAGTACCACACGCTATAAGTCCTACTGCCATTACTGCCATAAGTGCCATTAATAATAATTTCTTAAAATGTTTTTTCATATTTTACCTTTGTGGCTTACTGCCACTTCATCCTTTCTTTAAATTATAATATATCCCAAGCCGTATACATTACTAAACCAATACCAGTAATAAAAGTGAATGGAAAATTCCACTTTTGACATCCTGCCATTATTTAATAAATTTAATAATATATAGACAATGGTTTGCCCTTAATCTGCATAATCTCAAATTCTACATTATATATAGAAGATAAGTTTTCCTTAGTTATAACTTCTTCAACTGTACCAAATGAAGCAATCTTTCCGTCTTTAAATGCACATATATAATCAGAATAAAATGCCGCATAATTAATCTCGTGCAATACAAGTATTACTGTTTTTCCAAGTTCATCACATAATCTTCTTACTATCTTCATAAGATTACTTGCGTGATAGATATCGAGATTATTAGTCGGCTCATCTAAAAGAACATATTCTGTGTCCTGTGCTATAACCATAGCTATATATGCTCTCTGCCTTTGTCCGCCTGAAAGTTCGTCTATAAATCTTTCCCTGAAAGTTTCTAATTCCATATAGTCAATAGCTTTGTCAATCATTTCCTTATCTTTACTATTAAGTCTTCCTCCTGAATGAGGAAATCTTCCAAATGCAACAAGTTCTTCTACAGTAAGCTTCATCTGGATATTATTAGTCTGTGTAAGTATTGCCAGATGCTTTGATAATTCCTTGCTATTCCATTTGTTTATATCTTTCTTTTCTATAACAACTGAACCATTATCCGGTGCAATAAGTCTTGATATTATACTCATAACAGTTGACTTGCCTGCACCATTGGGTCCAATGAGCGATGTGACCTTCCCTTTTGGAAGTGAAAAACTCACATCATTGACAACTGTCTTTTCATCATATTTTTTTATAATATGGCTAATCTGCATAACTGTAATTCCCTTCAAATTATTTTATGAATTATGCCTGCTTCCTTTCAATATTAAATATAGAAAATATATACCACCTGCAACTGTTATAAATACACTTATTGGAATAGAATACACAAACACTCTTTCAACTATAAACTGTCCTCCAATAAGTGCTATTACACCCATTAACGCCGCACCAGCTATAAGCTGTGTATGTCTGTATGTTTTTAACAGTTGTCTTGAAATATTAGCAATAATCAGCCCCAGAAATGATATCGGGCCAACCATAGCTGTTGCAACTGCTATACACAAAGTTACAGCCAGTAACAATCTTCTTATACATCTGTCATAATCAACACCCAGGTTAATTGCCTGTTCTTTTCCAAGAGTTATTACATCAAGCAGTGCAAGTTCTTTTCTAAAAATCACACCTATAAGTGCAAGTATAATCACCGAAAATATAATTATCTCTGAATTAATATTACTAAAGCTTGCTACAAGTGAAGTCAGAAGCGTGTCATATTCATTAGGGTCCATAACCCTTGTCAATGTACTCTGGATACTTGAGAAAAATGAAGTCAATACTGTTCCAACAAGCAATACATACAGCACATTATGTCCTGTCATCTTAAAAAGCCAGCTATATACAACAGTCGCTATAATTCCCATAAGTACAAGGTCTACAAGAAAACTAAGATTATCATTGGTAAATAATATACTTCCTGAACCTAACACAAAGACAACTGATGTATGTATAAGTGTGTATAAGGCATTCATTCCCAATAGACACGGTGTAACAATTGTATTATTAATAACAGACTGAAATATTATCGTTGCCGCTCCTATTGCAAATGCTGTTATTATCATCGCAATCACTTTAGGTATTCTTAATTTCATTGCATATCTTAGAAGTTTATGATTATGAAACTTAACACCTATAAAAAGAAATGCCGCAACAATAATAATGGCTATTAATGCAATAACAATAAGCTTTATAATATTTTTTCTATAAGCTCTTTTGTTCATAACCTGCTCCATTCGTATCTTTAAATAAAATTTTCTTTATATCAATTGCTTTTCTTCCATATCTTAATCTGTATAAAAGCATTCCTATAAATATAATGCTTCCTAATATTCCAACAATCAGCTCAATTGGTAATTCATATGGTTTAATCACAATTCTGCCAATCATATCGCAGACCAGAACAAATATTGCACCAAATAAAGCGGTATCAATAAGCGTTCCTCTTATTTTGTCACCCTTAAACATTGCCACTATATTAGGAACAATTAAGCCTATGTAAGAAATTGAACCAACGACAACAACAACAGAAGCCGTTATCATTGCGGCAATTGTAAGTCCTCCAAACAACACAATATCATATGGAACACCAAGATTTTTAGAAAAATCTTTTCCCATACCAACTATATTAAAATGATTAGCAAATACAAATGCTAATATAATAAGAGGCACAACCATATAGACTATTTCATATCTTCCTTTAAGTACTAATGAAAAATGTCCAACAAGCCAAGTGGATAACGCCTGTGTCATTTCATACTTATATGCAAGGAAATTAGTTATACCGCCTATAACGTTACCAAACATAATTCCAACGAGAGGAACCATTACCACATCTTTATATTGAACTTTCTGAATAAACCAGACAAATACCCAGGTACCAAGAATAGCCGTTACAAAAGCAAAACCCGCTCTCTGCCATAATGTTGAATTAGGAATAAATAATAATGCCAGAAGAATTCCAAGCTGTGCTGATGAAATCGTTGCTCCTGTTGTTGGCGATACAAACTTGTTCATACATAGCTGCTGCATTATAAGTCCTGCAACACTCATTCCCATACCTGTACATATAATTGCTAACAATCTAGGTAATCTTGAAACAACAAATATCATCAATGCATTATTATCATTTGTTAATAAATCTTTGATATCTATATCAATAACACCAACAAATATAGATATTAATGATAATGCAAGCAGAATTATTGCAAGAATAATTTCTGTACAGTACTTTTTCAACCCTTTTCTCCTCCTTCCCTTACTTTTGTTAGTTGTTGCTAACTTTCGACCAGCAAATTATATTACATACTAATTTAGTATGTCTATAACTTACTTTTTTGTAACTTTGAGCTCTATTTTTCATACCTTATATTCTCAGTTGCTATATCATTTCTATTACTATAACCTTTAGCAAATTGTTCTAAATTATCAACTATATCAACAATATCGCTATATTCCTTATTGATTTCATATACTACTATCCTAGGTGGCATTTCCTTTATTACATTTCTGTTAATAAGTCCGCTTGCCTCTAACTCCTTTAACTGTGACATCAATACCTTTGGTGTTATATCATCAATTTTTTTCTGTAATATAGAAAATCTGTTGTCGCCGTTTATTATGTGTGCAACTATCCTAAGCTTCCACTTTCCACCTATCAGGTCATCTATAAGATTAAATGGGCAATTATAATTATCTTTTATTTTGGAATAAGTATCTTTCATAAACACCTCCTGAATTAATTCCAATAAAAATATTCTAATAAAAACAAAAAAGCAGTGAGATAGCCAATCTGACATCAGTCGGATTTATGCAAAATGCTACTCACTGTTTAATATCTGTATTATATTTAATTGTATGCTGATTTTTTTCTTTTGTGCTCATTATATCATATGCCCTGCGTTGCTTTTCCACGCATCCGAAGTTTCGAAGAAACTTCTAAGTGACTACGAAGTAGTCATATTATATCATAATTTTTGTGCAGCTTTTAAGCACATATAAAGTTCCGTAAGGAACTTTTAAGATGAGCACTTTTGTGCTCATTATATCATATTCTCAGAATTCTTCCAATTATACAGTTAATTATGAAAATGAGAATATATATCGTTACGATTGTCGAACCTACTGGAGTTGAGGTAAATATTGATATTATTATTCCAAATACTGCCCCAAATACTGAAAGGATTGCTGAGTATATTATAA
>FONU01000040.1 GCA_900112995.1 [Lactobacillus] rogosae
ATATGGGATCTTAGCTCAGCTGGGAGAGCATCTGCCTTACAAGCAGAGGGTCACAGGTTCGAGCCCTGTAGGTCCCATCATTTATTGAATAAACTGCTTATTTATCAGGCCGGTGTGGCGGAACTGGCAGACGCACAGGACTTAAAATCCTGCGGGACTTATACTCCCATACGGGTTCGATTCCCGTTGCCGGCATTTGGTTTATCCAATAAGTACGTGTAGCTCAGCTGGATAGAGCGTCTGGCTACGGACCAGAAGGCCGCGAGTTCGAATCTTGTCACGTACATCTTATCAACCCTGTATTATCTGTGCATACAGATGATGCAGGGCTTTTTGTTTATTATTTTATAATAGTGTTTGTTACATATTTTTAAATATAAAAGTATTAATCAAATTTCAAATGCCAGTATGCTTTGAAAACTGAAACATTATTTGCAATAAGAAATCTTATTTGGAAATTAGAACTTTAAAACTGTGAATAAAACCATTAATAATAGACATACTAAACAGTGAACTAAATTAAAGGAGGACACAGGTATGTCATATAATTCATCTAAAAACGAATCTAACAGCTATAACGAATCAAATAGTTATAATGAGTCAAACAGCTATAATGAAGCTGGAAAGAACGCATATAACAAGAGCTCATCAAAGAATTCATCAAAAAATACTTCTAATTCTTCAAAGAACTCATCAAAAGGTTCTTCTAACTCATCAAAGAATTCGTCAAAGAATTCATATAACAAGTCTACAGACAGCTCAGACTGCTATTAAAAAGCATTTCTTATAAAGATGGTTGTTTGCAATGAAAGGCTGTGCAAACAGCCTGATACATAGGAATTTAGGTTATAGTTATGAAAATCGAGCATAAAATATATTAAAATAAATATAAGAAATGCGTAATATGAATTGTGAATTAATAGGACCTAGAAAGTTAGAATATTATATAAATAATCCTTATTCTTATATTATTGACATAAGGAGTAAAGAAATGTATGACAGTGGTCATATAAAAGGAGCAGAAAATTATCCATATGACTATCTGAGCTCGTATGAGGGCATTAGAGCCTTTAAAAGCCAATACAGGGATAAAAGTGCCATATATATATTATATTGCGAAACTGGAACAAATAGTCTGCTTGTATGTAATAAGCTTGCATTATATGGGTATATTGTGAAATCATTGGCTGGTGGAATAAGAGGATATAACGGAAGATATTTACAGTTAAAGCCATAATATCTGAAGGTATGAAATTTTAGTGAAGAGAAAATGTGATTTAACTATTTTACTTGATTATTTATGGTAAGCATTTTAATATTGATATATATTGTTCGATATTAAGAATAAAATGGTTTAATATTGCTAGTCAGGCATTACTGCCAGATAGAACAATTATTATAAAATCTATAAAAGAATGTATGAATGGAGAAATGCAGGCATATGAAGAATACGTATGAATTGATTGCACCGTGTCATTTTGGATTAGAGTCAGTGTTAAAGCGTGAAATATACGATTTAGGCTATGATATATCCAAAGTGGAAGATGGAAAGGTTACATTTATAGGAGATGCGGATGCGATTGCAAGAGCTAACATTTTCTTAAGAACAGCAGAGCGTGTGCTGCTTAAGGTTGGTGAATTCAAGGCAACAACATTTACTGAACTGTTTGATAATACTAAAGAACTGGAATGGGAAGAATTCATTCCTAAGAATGGCAAGTTCTGGGTTACTAAAGCTAATTCTATCAATAGTAAGCTCTTTAGCTCATCAGATATACAGTCAATTGTAAAAAAGGCAATTGTAGAGCGTTTAAAGGGCAAATACGCCGTTAATTGGTTCGAGGAGGACGGAAACAGCTATCCTATAAGAGTAAGCCTTATGAAGGACGTTGTGACTATTTCGCTTGATACATCAGGGGATTCATTACATAAAAGAGGTTATAGACCAGCGGCAGGAAAAGCACCAATATCAGAGACATTAGCGGCTGCACTTATAATGCTTACACCTTGGAAATCAGACCGTATACTTATAGATCCATTTTGCGGAAGCGGAACATTTCCAATTGAGGCAGCAATGATAGCAGCCAATATTGCACCAGGAATGAATAGACGCTTTACATCTTTACGCTGGACTAATATAATAAATAATGAACTGTGGGATAATGCAGTAGAAGAAGCGGAAGACTTAATTAATTTAAGTATAGACACGGATATTCAGGGATTTGATATTGATGAAAATGTAATTAAAATAGCAAGAAGCAACGCTGCCAATGCAGGTGTTGAGGATTTGATACATTTTCAGGCAAGAAGTGTCAGCGAATTAAGTCATCACAAAAAATATGGCTTCATAATAACTAATCCGCCATATGGTGAACGTCTTGAAGACAAAGAGACGCTTCCAGCTATATATTCAGCATTTGGAAAGCAGTTTGCAAAGCTGGATTCGTGGTCAGCATATATGATTACATCATATGAAGATGCAGTTAAATATTTTGGACGTAAGGCAGATAAGAACCGTAAAATATACAATGGAATGCTTAAGACATATTTTTATTCATTTATGGGTCCTAAGCCACCAAAGAGAGGTTAATTATGAAGAGTATTATTTTGGCATCTAATAACAAGGATAAAGTTAAGGAAGTTAAAGAAATCCTGAAGGGGTACGACATTATTTCTATGAAAGAAGCTGGAATTGATGTTGATATTGAAGAGAACGGAACGACATTTGAAGAAAATGCTTTGATAAAAGCAAGAGCAATTATGAAGCTTACAGGCCAAATAACAATGGCAGATGACTCAGGGCTTGAGATAGATTATCTTAATAAAGCTCCTGGCGTGTATTCTGCACGATTTATGGGACACGATACTTCTTATGATATAAAGAATAAAGCTCTTATACAGAAGCTTGAGGGCGTTAAGGAAAGTGACAGAAGCGGACGCTTCGTATGTGCAATTGCAGTCTGTTTTCCAGATGGACGTGAAATAGTTAAAAGAGGAACAATGGAAGGGCTTATTGCCGAAGAGATAAAGGGAGATAATGGCTTTGGGTATGACCCGATTGTATATCTTCCAGAATATGGCAAGACGTCTGGCGAACTTGCACCTGAGGAGAAGAATAAGATAAGCCACAGGGGCAAGGCATTGGCTCTGATTAAAGAAGAGTTAGACAAATCGGAGGAATTATATGCAGAGGATAATGATAGTAAGTGATACGCACAGACGACACGGTAATCTGGCAGAGGCTATATATAACGAGGGACATCTGGATATGCTTATACATCTTGGTGATGTTGAAGGCGAAGAAGAGGTAATAAAAAGCATAGCCGGCTGTGAAACTATATTTATAGCTGGAAATAATGATTTCTTTTCACCGCTTGACCGCGAGAAAGAAATTGAACTTGGCGGTAAGAAAATATGGCTGACACACGGACATAATTATTATGTATCTTTGGATTTGAAAGTTATTGAGCAGGAAGCTGTTGCCAGAGGAATGGATATAGTTATGTTTGGACATACACACAGGCCGGTTATTATCGTGGAGGATAATATAACACTTATTAATCCGGGCAGCATATCGTATCCAAGACAGGCTGATGGTATACCAACTTACATAATTTTAGAGATTAATGACAATAATGAGTTTAATTTTGAATTAAAAAATGTATAGGAAACCCAGTAAAATAGGGCGTTTGGAGTATATGCTTCAAAAAAATTAAAAAAATTCAAAAAAAGTTTCAAAAAAGTGTTGACATATGGCGAATCATAGCATATAATCTATCTTGTTGTTGCGGTACACGAGTTAAGAACTTAAGAAACAACAACAAGATAAAACCTTTCGGGGTGTGGCTCAGCTTGGCTAGAGCGCTTGATTTGGGATCAAGAGGTCGCAGGTTCGAATCCTGTCACCCCGACTTACAATTTAATATATTATGCGGGTGTAGTTCAATGGTAGAACACTAGCCTTCCAAGCTAGATACGTGGGTTCGATTCCCATCACCCGCTTTGTGTGTCCGTAGCTCAGCTGGATAGAGCAACGGCCTTCTAAGCCGTGGGTCGAGGGTTCGAATCCCCCCGGGCACACTTTTTTTTAATCATATTGGTTAAGCACTTAAAAAGTGTGATACAAGTTGTTAATTAACTTGTAAGAGAGTTCTAAGAGAACTCTTATTTTATGTTATGGTGGGTATAGCACAGCTGGTTAGCGCGTCAGATTGTGGCTCTGAAGGTCCAGGGTTCGAATCCCTGTATCCACCCTTTAATTAATGGGCTATCGCCAAGCGGTAAGGCACAGGGTTTTGATCCCTGCATTACGCTGGTTCGAATCCAGCTAGCCCAGCTGGGTTGGTTGATAGAACTCCCAATCATCAGTTAATAGCATAAGGGCTCATAGCTCAGTTGGTAGAGCACTAGACTTTTAATCTAGGTGTCCCGGGTTCGAACCCCGGTGGGCTCATTGCAAAGGGAATGGTTGAAATACCGTTCCCTTCTTTTTTTGCCATAGTGAACTAGGGGGCAAACGGGTGTCGTAGTCTTAGAATGGAAAAAGTGTGATTTTAATATAAAAAGTATAAAAAGCCTGCGAAGCCGCATAAATACTGGGAGAATTGTTGGTGGTGAAGTTGGGCACTTTTTGGGCACTCGATGACGTGTGGAGTGGAATGATTGAATATAGAAATAGTATGCTGATATATAATTATGAAATGACAGGATGGATTTTTTAGTTTTAATAATATATGTGGTTATGATAAAATAAAAGAAAATGTTAATGGTGGAGTACATAATATAAAAGTAAACAATTTTATTTAAAAATATGGAGACTTATAATGGGGATATTTGGTTTTATAAAATCAATTTTTAATCGAGAAGATAATGATATAGAAAAAAATAAAAATATTGAAAATATACAATATGATATAGGTAATGATTGTGAAAAATTAGATTTGGAAGAGGAAGAATCAGAATTTAATTTGAAATATGAGAAAGAAGAGAATGACAGTATTATTCAGGCTGCAAATGAAGGAGAAGTGAGTGGTGGGGTAAAAAATGATTTAGATGAAAATACAATTAATGCAAATGAAATTAGTGAATTTATTGATGTATATGATATAGAAAAAGTCTATTTTGAAGGAACATACAAAGTTGGAGTTGATATACCTGTAGGTGAATATTATTTTTGGGGAGAGCAAGTTTTGGCTATAGATAGAAGAGGGTTTCAAATAAATAGTGATGATGAATTAATAGATTTTTATTTAAATCTAAAAAAAGGAAGAGTAATTACTGTTGAGGGTGGAAAGTTTACGATAGTAGAAAATGTTAAATACAAGTATAAAGAAGAGGATAAAATTGTTCCTAATCACATGTATCGAATTGAAAAAGAGATTCCAAAGGGAATTTACAGTTTTTCGTATGATGAAAATGTATTAGAAGAGTTAGATTCTAATGTTGAAAATGACTGTTCTGTAGAAGTCTATGCAGATTATCCATATACAAAAAGAGTGGTAGAGCATGCAACTAATGGAAAAGTTTATATTGATAGCAACTGTAAGTATTTAAAAATATTTAGAGGATTTGCTGAGTTAGAAAAAAAGGATAATGTCGTATCCAGTTTGACACGAAGATTGGAATATGAGAAGTTTTATAAACTTAATAGAAAGATTCAAGAAGAAAAATATAAAAATGATAATGTATTTGGAGATAATAGAATATATTTCTACACACATATTGAAGATGTAGAAACTGAAGTGTTGATAAATAATTTATATGAATGTGAAAAGGTTAAAAATCCATATAAAAACGATAATTCTATAAATTATAAATTTTCTGTTCAGGATAATAATATTGATGAGATACGTTTTATAAAATATCTTTTTTATATAGATAAATTACAGATACCAGTAATTTATAATATACCGATAAACAAATTCTATATATATGTTACGAATCAAAAGTTTTGGAGTAACGATGATGAAATACGAGATATTAAGAGAAAACTGAATTTAACTGATTTAAATAGCTTTTTGCGTTTTTTAGAACGTGTTACTAAAATGTATCCAGCAAGATTATTATTAGATAATAATCTTATGGATAATTATGAGTTTTATCAGTATGGGAAATATATCAAAGCTTATTTTAATCGTGAAGAGTGTGAAAAACTTTATAAAAAAAGAATATTGGAATTGTCAGAAAGGGGATTAATTAATAAAAGGTGGAAAAGTGAATTTTCGTTATATGTCTTAGTTAAAGAGTATTACAAGGATGCTATATATCAATATAGGTCAGAATGGTTAGAGAAACAATCATTGGATATTTTTATTCCATGTATAAATGTTGCTATTGAATATCAAGGAAAACAACATTATGAGGTTGTGGATATTTTTGGAGGAAGAGATGATTTAGAAAAACGAAAGCGATTAGATAAGGAAAAACGAAAAAAATGTTTAGATAATAATGTAAAATTGATTGAATGGAGATTTGATTTATTAATAAATGACAAAAATTTAAAAAGACACTTTATGGAGATAGGAATAAATTTACCAACAAAGAAGAAGTATGAACATACATATGTATATAGTAATAAAAGTAAAAAGAAAAATAGTAAAAAGGAGAAGACAATTATATATCAGTATAATTTAGATGGTGAATTTGTCAATGAATTTGAAAATATTAAAATAGCGTGTGATAGTATAAAAAGCAAAGGAGTGGGAAAAGTTGTAAATGGTTTACAGAGTGTAGCAGGAGGATATTATTGGAAGAGAGTTGTTGTAGGCTATCCTAAAACACCAATAAAGATTGAACAAAATAAAGTAAAAGGCATGAATATTTCAAAACCTGTAGTTCAAACAAATGATAATGGAGATATTATTATGATTTTTAAGTCAATAAAGGAAGCCTCAAAAGCAGTTGGAGTTGGTGAAAAAAGTATTAGATTTGCGGCATCTGGTAAACAAAAGCACGCTGGAGGTTATTGTTGGAAATTTATTGATAGTGAAAATGATTAAATGAAAAAATATATATAATAAGTAATAATAATTGTAAATCACCAACCTGTAAATATATATAATAAATTTGATACAAGAAACAGAGCAAGTACTAAGGTAGCGAAATGATATGTACCCAGAATCCTGGACACATTGACTATTGCTCAGGCTCAACACATGGATGCTATCCGATATTTAACGGGCGGCATCCATTTTGTTT
>FONU01000016.1 GCA_900112995.1 [Lactobacillus] rogosae
ATTCATAAAGCCGGCTAATTATGAGATATCAAAAACAAGGAAATACAAGAATGATATTGGAAAGATAGAAAACATGGAATACGATAAAATATCCGATTTTTATACATGTAAGAATAACAGGAAACTTACAGTATCACATATAAGACACAATAAAACTAAAACAGGATATGTGAGTGAAAAAACTATCTATACATGTGAGAATTGCAGCGACTGCCCTTGCAAGAGTGACTGCATAAAAGGTAATGGACTGCGAATGTACTCGCTGAAAGTACTCTTTTAGCAATTGCAAGAAACATAAATAAAATAGTAACTTAAAAATCGTATTTTTATAGGAAAAAGAGGCTGGTACCTTAACGATTTTCAATCGTTAAAGCGACAGCCCCTTTTTTTACATATTTAACTACTATTCCTGACACAATTCCTATAATAATACCTGTTATTACACCAGCTATTATAAGCACTGGCAGATAATATATTATAGCACTGCTTCCCATTATAAATATTGCCGCGATTATCTGTCCGACATTATGCATAATTGCTCCACTTACACTCACACCGATATACGAAAAACTGTCTATTTTTTTTAGAACAATCATCGTTACCATACTAAGCACTGCCCCCGCAATACTAAACAAAAAGCTGTTAAGATTACCAAAAAGCATTGCAGTCAGTGATATTCTTAAAATATTAATTATAACCGCTTCCTTAATTCCCAATGTATAAAGAATTGTGATAACTGCTATATTGGCAACTCCAAGCTTAATTCCAGGAACTGGTATTGGAACTGGTATAATACTCTCAATATAGCTGAATATCATAGCCAGTGCCGTAAGCACCCCGCACATAGCAATGTTATATGTGCTGTTGTTCTTTTTATGTTCTTTTGTCATATTCTTTAATGTATTTACTCCTTCAACTATTATATAATAATTTTCTTTTCATCCTATTCTGCATTTACAAACACACTATTGCACTTTTTTCCAACTGCCTTACTTATATTACTATCTTACTATTGAATCGACCCCGCTATCATCAGCCGCCGCTCCTATAATCTCTACAACCACACGGTGTGGAAGACAGACTATTGTTTCACCTGTCTTGCTTATCCTTCCTGTCTTAACACATAACTTGTCAGGGCAATCAGCATCTGTCATTGTCACACCACCATTTTCTATTGTGACAATATTGCTTCCACCCTGATATCCTTCTATAGTCAGTGTTTCATTCTGATTGACAGGTATTGTATTTACCACCTGTCCGTCAACCTTTATCTGCACAAATGCACCATCTTTCTTAACAAAATGATTAATCACAACAAATGCAATAACTGCTATGATTACAAATGCTGCAATTAATATTATATCTTTTTTATATTTATGATTATTATTATCCAAATATCTGTCCTTACTTTCCATATTACTTATATATTTATTGTTCCACTCCATATTCCAATGAGCCTGTCCAGTGAATATGCCGCATTAGCAGGGCTTGTGGACGGAAGAACAACAGCTTCAATACCCAACACCTTCTGCTGGTACTTTTTGTAATAATTACCTGAAGCTGCACCATTACAGTATACACGTTCAATCCGGGAATTGCTTATAATCTGTCCTAAATCCGTTGGTACGACATTTTTAATACTGCTGTCACTTGAACCAATTATATCGCAGCTATATATAGTATCCCATAAAGCTATATGATTATTATGAAGCATCATCTTCTTCTCCTCTATTGTAACTGGGACTTCAATATTCTTATCATTCATTCCACTGTTATTAATGACTGCCGTTATAACCTTCCAGAACCTGTTCTGCGGATGTCCATAGAAAAACATCTGCTCTCTCGATTTAACTGATGGCAGACTTCCAAGAATAAGTATCTTAGAGTTATTGTCATAAAGCGGAGGAAATGGATGAATAATATGCTCATACTGTGACTTCATTAGTTGTTATCTCCTGATATATTTATAATATTTTCTATTTATACTGTCAGCTATTATCCTCTACCAGCAGTTTCTTAAATTTAACCATAAATACACTTGTGGTAACCACTGCTGCTATAATGTCACTTACAGGTTCAGCAAGAAATACCGCTAACACTTTATTGCTCATAAATACTGGAAGTATGAATATAAGCGGTATAAGCAATATAAGCTTTCTAAGGCAGGCCATAATAAGGCTGACCTTTGCCTGTCCCAGTGCCATAAAACTCTGCTGACAGCATATCTGAAAGCCCAGTGAAAACATTCCTGCCATATATACCCTTAACGTCCACACTGTATACTGCTTAAGTTCTGCATTGTTTGTAAACATTCCGGCAAATACCTGAGGCACAAGCATCATAACTGCCCAGCTTGCAATTGTAAATATAACACATACCTTAAACTGTGTAAAAAATGCCCTCTTAACCCTGTCATAGTTCTTGGCACCGTAATTATAACTCATAATAGGCTGTCCACCCTGACATATTCCCTGCAATGGCATAAGAACAAGCTGGTTAGTGCTTGTTATAATTGTCATAGCACCAACCGCCAGATCACCGCCATAACGTGACAGACTTGATGTAAAGCTTACAGATAATATGCTCTCTGTTGAAAGCATTACAAAGCTTGATATTCCAAGTGCAAGGCAGGGCATTATTATAGTGCTTTTAAGCTTCAGATTACATTTTCTAAGTCTTAAAATGGTCTTATCTCCTGTAAGAAAATGCAGTATCCATACTGCACCAACTGCCTGACTAAGCACTGTTGCAAGTGCTGCTCCCTGAACGCCCATATTGAATACAAATATAAATACCGGGTCTAATATAATATTAATAACTGCCCCGATAACTGTTGTCAGCATACTAATCTTGGCAAAACCCTGCGTTGTAATAAACAAATTCATTCCTAACACAATAAGCACAAATATGCTTCCAAGCACATATATCCTTGCATATGAAAGAGCATATGGCATTGTAACACTGCTTGCACCGAACCATTTAAGAAGCACTGGCAATGTCCCATAAAATCCTGCTGTAAGCACGACTGCACATATCACTAAAAATGTAAAACAGTTCCCGACAATTTTCTCTGCCGTAGCATTATCTTTCTTACCCATATAAATAGCAGCCCTTGGTGCTCCACCCGAACCGGCAAGCATTGCAAATGCATTAAGAAGCATAAGAACCGGCGTAAATAAACCAACACCTGTAAGTGCATCTGCACCTATCTGTGGTATATGTCCTATATATATCCTGTCAACTATATTATAGAGCAAATTCACTACCTGAGCTACAACCGCTGGAATTGCAAGCTTTGCCATAAGCTTAGGTATACTGCCCTCACCTAAATTATTAATCATATTATTCTTCCTCAATCCATCTTGTTTCTTATCTCTTATTACTCCGTAATATCCATCTACATCTTGAACAATTGCAAAACATTCAAAATACACTTCTGAAATATTAACATATTCATCAAATGACTTAATCACCTGAACGCTGTCACTATCGATATCTAAATAAAATATAATTGCGTGTCCATTTTTTACAGCGCTGCATAATGCTGTAACTGTTGGCAGTTTTTCGATATAATCAGCCCCATCAAATTTTCTCAGTTAACTTTTTACGTTCATCTGCAAGCCATATTACAAACTGTTCCATACCTTCACCTGTCTTTGCACTTATTGGCATAATTATAGCATTTGGATTAAGTTCTTTAATATGATTAGTAAACTTCTGCATATCAAAATCAAATGCTTTCAGAGTATCTATCTTATTAACAAGTACAACATTACATACTGAGAACATAAGCGGATACTTAAGCGGCTTATCATCACCCTCAGGAACTGACAGTATCATAACATTACGGTGTGCCCCTGTATCGAACTCAGCAGGGCACACAAGATTACCTATATTTTCAAGAAATAGTATATCAAGGTCATCTACACCATACTCGCTTATTGCATCTGCCGTCATCTTGGCATCTATATGACACAAACCTCCGTTATGTATCTGCATTGTCTTTACACCAGTTGACTCTGCTACTCTTCTTGCATCTATATCAGACTCAATATCAACGTCCATCTCACCTATGCGGTAATCATCTTTAAGCATATTGATAAGTCTTGACAGCATAGTAGTCTTACCACTTCCCGGTGATGACATAATATTAACGAAAAACACCTTCTTATCATTTAACATACGGCGTGTCATATCCGCCTGATTATCATTCTTAGAATACACACTTTCATTTAATTTAATAACTCTGACTTCTGCCATCTTAATCTCCATTTCCAAACTACTATTTAATATAGTTATAGTCTAATAGTTTTTCACTATCTTTGTCAATATCAGTCTCTTTCATTAACTACATTTCATATAATTGTTTTTGATGTATAGAAAGAGGCGCCGCACTAATTTCTTAATGCGACACCCCTTTTTATTGTTACTATAAAATTGAGAAAGTTTTAATGTGAATCACTTATTATATTTACCTGATTGTTTATTTGTATATTACTTCTTATATCCAAATTCTGGAATATTGCTCCATCTGTTACGGAAGTAATGAGCTACCATCTTAGGCTTTCTATCCCTTGTGAATAAGCCTTTCTTGTTACCCTGTACTCTGAGTAAGCTCTGGCTTGTAGCAAAATCTGCAAAGTTCCATGCCTGCTCACCAACTACGAATTCGAATTCATCAAATACCTTATTGTTCATCTCATAATACTCAACCTGATATTCCTCTGTATACATAACAGATGTTGTATCGTGAAGTCCGCTGACAGTATCTGCACCATATTCTGTAAACATTACTGGCTTTCCAAGCTTGCCCCAGTCTGAAAGTTCCTTGCGAAGTCCTTTTTCAGAGATTTCAAGGTCTGGTCCACCAAAATACCAGCCATAATAACGGTTAAGGCATATAACATCGCTTAATTTAGAAGAACAATCAGTATCAGCAGTTGTTCCCTGAACACTTACTAATGTGCAAGGACGTTTCTGTGGATCGATTTCCTTTGCAAGGTCAAACAATGGTTTAAAGTAATCATATGCTCCCTCTGCTGCTGAGTCAGGCTCATTGGCAATACTCCACATAACAACACAGGCATGGTTCTTATCTCTTGAAATAAGGTCTCTTACAACATCCTTATGATGCTCCTGTGTCTGAACTCCGTGTTCTTTATCAAATGTACCGATTCTTTCTCCGCCAAAGTTAGCACCGCCACCAAACTGAAGGTTAACACCTACTGCTGTTGTTTCATCAATAACAACGATACCTTCCTCGTCACATAATCTCATCATCTCTTCACTGTATGGATAATGGCTTGTTCTGAAGCTGTTAGCATGCTGCCACTTCATAATAGATATATCCTTTGTGTTCATAGGAAGATTAATTCCTCGTCCATTAGGGAATGTATCCTCATGCTTTCCATAGCCCTTAAAGTAAAATGGTTTTTCATTAATAAGGAACTTAACTCCATCTACTCTTACGCTTCTTACACCATATGGAAGAGTATATACATCTTCTCCTGCTGTAACCTTTATCTGGTAAAGATAAGAATTTAATGGCTGCCATAGCTTTACATTCTCAAGCTCAAGCTTTCCCTGTGTTCCTGCTGCCTCTGCAACCTTGTTACCCTCAGCATCAAACACCTCAACCTTACAAGCCGTGCTATCCTTATCCACACCCTCAATATCAACAGCATAGTTAAGTACTGCTGATGGTGTTTCCTTTCCAAAGTCAATATCTGATGTTACTGTAATATCATTGATATAAGTTTTAGGTGTTGTGTATATCTTAACTGGTCTTGTGATACCGCAGTAGTTAAAGAAGTCAAAGTTAGGATTATTCTGAGGCTTTTCAGATGCTCCTGCACCCATTCCGCCCATCAGACCGCTCATCATGTTAGCCTTTCCACCAACTGGAAGAGTTGTGTAATCTATAACATTATTGACTGCGATTGTAAGAAGATTATCACCATCCTCTAATACATCATTTAACTCAACTTCAAATGGAAGGAAGCCACCCTTATGCTCACATATTAAATTACCATTAAGATAAATCTTTGCATAATGTGTTACTGCTGCACATCTTAATACAATTCTCTGGCTCTTTACATATGATGGAACTGAAATGTTTCTCTGATAGAATACCCATCCGTAATGATCCCTGAAATCAGCTCCTTCCTTTAAATCGTTGTATGAAGCTGGAACTGGCATAGTATCTGCATCCTTTAATGGTGCTTCATACCATTTCTCATCAAAGCCATTGCCATTGTCTAACTTAAAATCCCATACTCCACTTAAGTCACTTAATAATCTTGATTCTGTTAAAATTGGATATAACATAATTGATTCCTCCTGTAATTTTAAAATTTTGTATAATAATTTGTATAATAATTTTATTTTTCAGATGATGCCGGGGTCAGATGCCCCGACTTTATACCTACATATTGTTTTGCACTACGCATTTTCATTTCTCTTAATTCTAAGCTTTTCTGCATTCTCTTCAACTCTCTTCTTATTAAGAGGATATAAGAACCATAAAGCAAGTAAAAGTAATATCATTCCTCCCGCTGGTACAAGGCAGGTAATATTATATATTCCATCTACTACCTTTGGATCAAAGGCTGTTACTGAAGTATATCCTATTATTGAAAGAAGCACTCCTGATAAACCTGATGAACAAGCCTGTCCAAGCTTTCTTGCAAATGAATATACTGAATAAATTGTTCCATCCTGACGGACTCCAGTCTGAACCTCTGACTCATCAATTACATCTGTAATCATAGCCCATATAACCATATTGAACATTGAAGTTCCTATTGTAGCTACGATTATTAATCCTACCCATACCAATACATTGTGTGTATGAATTATGAATAATAGTATGAAGGAAGCTGCACTTATAAAGCATCCTATCATTGATAATTCTTTTTTACCTATCTTTGAAGCAAGCTTTACTATAAATGTTGAAAGTGCAAGTATAACAACTGTTCCTGCAAGACTTGCTATAGACATAGCCTTTATATTACCAAAGTAATTAGGATATACATAAGCATTCATGTTACTTAATGATAACTGTGCAAGTAAGAATACTAATGCACATACTATAATTCCTATTAATGACTTATTATGAACAAGCTGCTTAATAAGTTCCTTAAATGAGAACTTCTGTGTATTCTGTTCTACCTTAACTCTTTCTGTTGTCATATGATAGCAGAGCATATAACATATAACTGCGCCTATTGAACAGATTAATGCTCCAATCATCATCTTTTCACCAGATAATACTGAATTACCGGCTGCATCTGTATAATATACTACAAGTGGTAATATAACACCTATAGCTGTCTGTGCAAGTGTTGCACCAATTGTTCTCCAGTTAGAAAGTGATGTTCTGTCTGTTGGGTTATCTGAAATTGCAGATGCCATTGAACCATAAGGAATATTAACTCCTGTGTAACATACGCTTCCCCAGAGGAGATATGTGAAGAACATCCAGAATATCTTAAATCCCATTGGCATTCCCTTAAAATATGTTGCATACATCAGAAATGAAGCTACAGCAACCGGACCACACATACGTCTTATCCAAGGAGCGAACTTACCTTTCTTACCAGGTCTGCTTCTGTCTACTATCTGTCCCATTGTTACATCTGTTATGGCATCGACGAATCTTGCTGCCATCATCATAAGTCCTACAAGTGCTGCTGAAACTCCCATAACATCTGTATAGAACTTAAGTAAAAACATTGCTGATAACAAAAATGTAAAATCATTACCAAAATCGCCAAACATATAGCCCAGCTTATCTTTTATACCGAAAGGCTTTACCTTTCCATTAGTTTCTTTCATTGTATATCCTCCATTCTTATGCGAAATATATTTTGTATTCATCATTAATTGTTAAATAGTTTCTTTAAAGACGTCCTTAAATATTGTTCTGCACTTCGTTGTGTTGTTGTTTTCTATGGTTTTATAATACCCTTTTTAATTATTAACAGTTATTACTAAATTTAGTCTTTATAGTATAATTTTTACCTGTACAATTTTCACACTAAAAATTATACTATTGTATAATTAAATTATACTAACATGTCAGTTGTGCTCATATTAACATGTTAGTGATTACATTTGAGACATGCTAGTTTTAAAGTTTATAATTGTTACAGATATAAATTTTTGTTTTATGCACATATCATAATTTTAAAAATTATTTTAAAAATAATAATTAATAGATAATATTTTATACAACTTATGCTATAATATGTAAATATAATGTAAAAATATAGCTTTTGGGGGAATATATATGGAATACAAAATATATTTAGATTATACAATCGAACTTTTATCGCAAATAAAAATTCCATCCTATATTATTGACGCTCCTTACACATGGGATAATCAAATTGATGGTGGACTTAGAAATAACATTTTCACCCAGAATACTTATATGAATAATCAAGAAAACTTCAGCCAGTTTATCAGCTCCTATAACAGGGATAATACTGCATTATTTATACATGACAGCTTTTCATGTGAATATATACATATTAAGCTTCCGGACAGCACAAGAATATTCATAGCAGGTCCATTCTCATATGAACGATTCACTAACCAGAGAATACTTGACTTATGTTCTTACAATTCAGTTCCTGTGCAGTATAATGAGTTTATGCAGCTGTACTACTCTGCTCTTCCAGTATTTGCTGATGAACGATGTATTACAGCTATTATAAGCTGTCTTTGCAGCAGGCTTTGGGGTAATAATTATACTATTGAAAAAAAACATATACTTAATAAGAATTTAACCCAGTATATGTATAAAGAAGAAGCACCTGAGCCTACAAAAAAATCTGTCGAAGCTCTGGAAATCCGCTATAAAAATGAAGCATTTCTTATGGAATGTATAGCACATGGAGATTATAAGTCTATTGAAAATATGGAGCGTCTTAACTCTTCTGATATAAAGCCACGCTTATCTGACTCTATACGTGACAGAAAGAACTTTATGATTATATTAAATACAATCTGCCGTAAAGCTGCACAGACTGCATATATACATCCGGTACATCTTGATGAAATATCGCGCAAATTTGCAATTAAAATTGAAGACTGCACATCAATCGCACAGCTTGAAGTATTAGAAAATGAAATAACAAGAAAATACTGTCTTCTTGTCCAGTCACACTCATTACGGACATATAGCAAGCCTATACAGAATATAATCAACTATATATCCTTCAATCTCACAGCTGATTTAAGCCTTAACGCTTTATCAGAAGAGTTTATGTTAAACAGCAGTTATTTATCAACGCTCTTTAAAAAAGAAACCGGAGTGACTCTTACGAACTTCGTCAACAATAAAAGAATAGAGCATGCAATATATCTGCTCAACACAACACAGTCTGCTATTCAGGATATTGCCGCACAATGTGGCATTAACGATGTGAACTACTTTACCAAGCTTTTTAAAAAGCTTAAAAATATGACTCCTACGCAATACCGCGAAATGATACAACACAAATAAGCTATAAATTAAAAAAGGCTGACGTAATGATAGTATATTACGTCAGTCATTTTTATCTTTTTAATATAATGATACAAAAATATGCGGATATAAGGGGAATTTCTTTCATTTACTTCAATTTTTTTCAAAATATTCCGGATATATTCCCTTAAGCTTATCAAGTTCATTAAATATTCTGCTTATATGTGCTTTTATAACGCGAAGATACATTCTCTTATCTTTATTCCTTATCGCATCAATAAGCATATTATGCTCATCATTAGTCTTTACGCTTATGTTTTTATTTAACTCTGCAAGATATCTAATTCTGTTGTAATGGCTCATCTGTGTCTTTATTATATTCTTCGCAAGCTGTTCGCCGGAACATTCATATATTAATTGATGAAATTCATTATCTATCTCTATTCTTGGAATACTTTCTGTTTCTTCGTCATAATTAATAAGTCGATTATTAAGCTCTGCCATCTTATCAAGCATATCAGCACTTGCATTTTTAAAAATTGCATCAACCATCCCAATCTCAAGACTCTTTCTGACAAACCATTCCTGCTCTGAACGCTTACAATTAATACAGGCTACATACGTTCCAGACTGAGGTATAACCTTTAAAAGTCCTTCTTTCTCAAGATTAACTATTGCCTCTCTTGCAGGTGTCCTTGATACATTATATCTTAATGCAATCTTCTGGGCACTTATAGAATCTCCTGGCAAAACTTCAAAATTCATTATATCGTATTTTAATTTTTCATATGTTTCTTCATTTAATGATTTTTCCATAAAATTACAGCCTTTCTATATATAACAGCAATCTGCCATTAATATAAAAATATAAAACAATTAATAAAATAAATAGCAAAAGCCGTCCAGAACCAATATCCTGCATAATCTCTACAGCTCTGAACGGCACAATATGTTTATATTATATATAAGATAAGCATGTCAAACGTATATTATAACATCTGCATCACATTAAAGGTATTTCTTAAGCGTTTCTCTTATAGCACCTTTTCCTGATATTTCTTCGACAAACATTTCTTCAATCTTATCACCAATTCCTGCTTCATATAAATTTATACCAAATATATTAGCATTTGACAATAAGTTCTTAAGCTGACCCGTGTAAGATGATGACTCACCCCATACGATACCATCAAGCTGACATTTCAATTCATCAGCCATAGGGTCTGGGGATAATTCAAAAGCTTCACCATTATCATCAATGCCAAGAAGATACCTGCACCAGCCTGCAATCGCAAGCGGAATGGCAGTTAGTGCTCTGGCACTTCCATCCTTGGCAACATATGACTTTATAGTTTCACCATATCTTATGCCAACCTTCTGAGATGTATCTGTTGCAATTCTTTGTGGTGTATCAGGCATAAATGGATTAGGTATACGCACATTTATAACTTCATCTGCAAACTTCTCTGGGTCTATAATACCAGGATTAGTAACAACAGGCATACCCTCAACAAGCCCTATTCTTTTTACAAGCTCTGAAAGTTCCTTATCCTTCATCTCATCAGCTATAAGGTCATAGCCTAATACGCAGCCATATACTGCAAGTGCTGTATGCAATGGATTAAGACAGGTTGTAACCTTCATTCTCTCCACCTTGTTAACTGTATCCCTGTCCGTCATATATACTCCTGCCTTTTCAAGCTGTGGTCTTCCATTCGGAAATCTATCCTCTATAACAAGATACTGTGGTCCTTCTGCATTAACAAATGGAGCTATATAAGTTCTCTTTGATGTAATAACAGGGTCCATATCTTCAACCCCGGCTTCTTTTAACGACTCAGCCACAGTATCTGCTGGTCTTGGAGTAATCTTATCTATCATAGACCATGGGAAAGATATTGTATTTTCATCATTGACATATTGTACAAAATCTTCGCTAACAAAACCTTTTTTCTGCCATTCGCCTACCATATCTGTTATTGAATTTCTTAACTTTTCACCATTATGTGAGCAGTTATCCATAGACACAACTGCTAAAGGTGCCTTACATGTATTAAATCTTTCATATAAAAGTGCTGACACAACTGCCATAGCTGATGATGCCTTATCAGGACCATTATCTATATCACTTCTGATAAATGGAAAATACTCTCCCTTTGCATCTCGAAGTGCATATCCTTTTTCTGTTATTGTAAATGAAACCATCTGAAGCTGTGGACTTGCAAATATTTTCTTCAATCTTGACCACTCAGCATCTACTGATGACTGTGCCTTAACAGCCTCTGTAAGTGAACCTAATACTTTCTTATCAGTGCTTCCATCTTCCTTTAATGTAACAGCCATAACAAGATTGTCGAATGGCTTGTATATCTTATCAACTACATCATAATCAAATGTTTCAACACATGTAATTCCTTTATCTGACAATCCCTGCTCTAATAATGAGTCTGCTATTCCACCTATAAATATTCTGAAAATGTTGCCTATTCCGAAATGAACCCATACAGGTGCTTCCTTTGTAGCTGTTGCAACTTTTTCAACATCATATGATGGAAGCTTTATTCCAGCCTTCTCCCATGCTTCTTTATCTTTAATACCTTGTATTGAAAGTTTCATGCTAATCCTCCATTCCTATATACATATTCATATATAAAACCATATTCCCATACAAAATTTATTTGGCTGACTTATCTATAGCCTCCCACAGACCATTAAGATATGTGGCACCTAATGCTCTGTCATAAAGACCATATCCTGGCATAGCAACCTCATCCCATATCATTCTTCCATGGTCTGGTCTTATGACTCCGTCAAAGCCTGTATCATATAAAGTCTTCATAATCTTATACATATCTATAGATCCATCAGATGATAAATGTGCTGCCTCTTCAAAATCTCTTGGAGAGTTGTACTTAAGATTTCTTACATGTGCAAATGGAATTCTGCCTCTGCAGGCCTTAATAATCTCACATAAATCATTGTTCTGGTTAGAACCAAATGAACCTGTACACAACGTAATTCCATTATAAGGCTTATCAACAGCATCAAGAAGTCTTGTAACTGAGTCCTTACCTGTCATAATTCTTGGCAATCCGAATATTGGCCATGCTGGGTCATCTGGATGAATACCCATCTTTATATCATATTTTTCACATACAGGTCCGATTGCTTCAAGGAAATATACAAGATTATTAAACAGCTTTTCTGCATCCACATCACTATACATTTCAAAAAGTTCTTTTAATCTGTCAAGTCTTTCCGGCTCCCATCCCGGCATAACAAAACCATTAGACATCTTCTCAACTGACTCTTTCATATGTTCAGGATCAATCATATCTACAGTATCCTGATTATAAGCAAGAACTGTTGAACCATCTTCCCTTACTCTTGCAAGCTCAGAACGTGTCCAGTCAAACACTGGCATAAAGTTGTAACATACCATATGGATGTCAGCTTCGCCAAGAGCCTGTAATGTCTTAATATAATTATCAATATGTTCATCTCTCTTAGCTGTACCTATCTTAATATCATCTGATACATTAACAGACTCAATACCGGCTATTCCAAGACCAGCATCACATACTACCTTCTTAAGTTCAGCTATCTCCTCAGGCAGCCATAACTCTCCCGCCTGCTTTCCAAATAGTGTTGTAATAACATTCTTAACTCCAGGTATCTGTCTTATCTGTTTAAGTGTTACACTGTCATAACCTGGTCCATACCATCTTAATGTCATATCCATAATGCTAAATCCTCCTTAAATTAAAATATAATAAATAATATCAAAAAATCACTTTATTATAGATGTACTTCGTATTATTAATTAATTCGTACACCAATTATCTATAAATATTATGCTGCATAATTACTTTGATGTCATAATACTAACATGTTAGTGCTGACATGTCAATCAATTTTTTTAATTTATTTTATATTCTTATATTCTCACTCATATACTATACCTTATAATATAAAAAAGACGTGTGAAAAATTTCTATTTTCCACACGCCATTAAAACTATATTATTATAAACACCTGAATATACTGCCTCTGAATATATTCTGCCAATCATAATATTCTGTTTGATATTATTTGTCAGCTTTTCTTTCTGTTATTTTTTATTATTATCCGTTAGTTCTCCTTTTCTTACTGCTGATAGCCATACATACTGTCATTCCTCCAACAGATAACATAAGAAGCCATACAAATATACTGTTATTGTCAGCTGTATCCGGGGTTTCTTTCACTTCTGTAGCGGTATCATTAACACCATCACTGCCTGAATCTGCTCCGGTATCATTCGAACCTGCATCACCTGAGCCTGCTCCTGTATCATTCGAACCTGCATCACCTGAGCCTGCTCCTGTACCATTGTCAACCACATCACCTGAGCCTGCTCCATTTGAATTATCATTATCAGATACCTTCGCAATTACTGTATCTGCTTTCTTTATCTCGACATAGCCATTGTCTTCTACATAATATCTGTCACAATCTTCACAATGCCAGTATTCAATATTACCTTCTTCTGCCTTAGTTGCCGCCTTTGCTTCTACTAACTTTAAGCCTTTATGCACACCAAGATTATATGTTCCATATTCCTCATTACAGATTATACACTGTGCTTTCTGTATACAAGTTGCCTCTCCACCTGTATGATGGCAGTGATAAGCACATATCTTGCATACTCCTGCCTCCCAGATATGTTCCTCACTTGCTGATACCTCTAAGCCACAACAGCCATATGCTTTTTTGTGTGTATCTTCGGTCTGCACCCACTCTGGATTTCCTGTATGCTTTGAAGGCTCTTTATCTGTGTATTCCATACCACAGTTTTCACATATTGCACCACTTATACAATTAGCTTCCCCTCCTGTATGTACACATTTATAATCACAGATTTCGCATACACCGTCTTTCCACTTATGATTTTCTTTAACTAATGTTACTTTACCACAGCAGGTATATTCCTTCTCGTGTGTTGTTGTTGTCTTAATACATTCCTCTGTTCCAGTATGATTATTCTCATCTACTTTTCCATAAGGGAGATTACAAATAGTACAGACTGCTTTTTCTGTACAGGTTGCCTCTCCGCCTGTATGTTCACAGCCGTATCCACATACACTGCAATGTCCATTTTCCCACTTATGATTTTCGGCAGCTTCATATTCCGCACCACAACATTCATATTTCTTCTGGTGTGTATCTTCTGTCTGTACCAATTCAACGCTTCCACTGTGGTTAGATGGATTTAACGCACCATATTCTGAATTACAATATGTACATACAGCTTTTTTAGTACATGTTGCTTCTCCGCCTTCACAATCCTTAGTTTCTTCTGCTGTACAGCCCTGTATTGTACACTTTCTTGTATGTGTGCCATCACCATTAGACTTCCACTCACCATAAGTATGTTCTGCTTTAGCCGCTGTAACAATCTGTCCACATTCACATATTACAGGTGTTGTACAATCTCCATCGTCTGTACCACTATGCTCTGTCTTAGTACTTGTTACTTCACAGCCATCATTCTCACATACTTTCCAATGGTAAGTATCATCTTTTGACCAGCTATCACTGTACTTATGACTTGTCTGTGCAGGAAATACCTTGCCACAGATAGTACAAACAGAATCTTTAGTACAATCGTTGCTGTTAGGTATATGATTTTCCAGTACCTTTATATAGAGCTGCACATTACAGCCATTATTATCTATTAATTTAATAGTCTGTTCTTTATCAGCATATGAGACAGTATAATAACCATTACTATCTGGTGTCAGCTTCTTATCATCAACTCTTACCTCTGTATAAGCCGGATCAGTTACTTTGAATCGTACTTCTTCACAATAATGACCATCATTAATAATTCCATCTACCAAACGATCTGGCTTATATTTAGCACTATAATAATATCGCAGCCTGATTGTACCTGATTCAAATATACCCTTTTTGCCATATTCCGCATTAATAAGATCATAATAAGATGAAATATTAAGATTCTGTGGCACAACAAACCCTGTTCCTACTGTACCATATAGCGTAATCGACTCTCTTAATGGTGTCTCAAAACTGCTATTACCATAACCATCTGTCCTCAGATAATCAATAATTACTCTTCCTTTTTCTTCTGGCACTGATACCTGCAATGAACTCTCCTTGTCTACAAGAATCATTGTCGTATACGCCGGCACTTTTACAGTCGAACCACTGACTTCACCAAGTGATACTAAACCGGCACTTTCCCCATTAGCAATAATCACCCAGTCTGCGGCCTCTCTTGAAGCTGGAATTGCAATCTCTTTATCATCAGCTGTATCATTATTCAATACTGCCATAGTGCTCCATTCACCTTCTGTTGTATTAGTCAGTACATAAGCTTCTTTATTATTACTAATATTCTGACTATCGGCAAGTGGTGAAAAGGCTTTTCTAATATCCATAAGACCTCTATAATAAGATACTACATCTGTATAATCTATACATTTCTGCCATTCAAGCACTGACTTGTCCTGCTGTGTTGTTCCTTCAACACTACTGCACATTTCTTCTCCTGCATCCATATATAATATTCCTGGTGTTGCATATTTCATTGCAGCCTGCTGTTTATACATTTTTATTGCTTTTTCATTTCTTGCTCCATATGTGCTTCCATTAATAGAACTAATTATATTATCATATATAGATGTCTTATTCTGTCTATCTGTCTTGGTATAATTATCGCCCCATATAACAAGTCTGGGATCTGTCTTTGCAACATTTTCTTTTACTTCATCTAACCATTTATCCAGTCTTGAATGATATGCTTTTGTGTCAAAGCAGTCAACTAAATCTATTGAAAATCCATCTATATGATATACCTCTGCCCAGTATTTCATGGAATTTTCAACATATTTACGATACATTGCACGCTCCGTGGCACACTCATTGTCATAATCAGTTGTAGTGTAATAAGTTCCATTCGTATTATGTCTGTAATAATAACCAGGAACTACTTTTTCAAATACAGACTCTGTTGGTGTAACCGTATGCGTATATGGCATTTCCATTACAACTGAAATTCCCGCGTTATGAAGTGCCTGAATCATTGCTTTACATTCTTTTATTATTGCTTCACTATTTGATGCATCAGAAGCATAATCCGGCTCCGGTGCATTAAAATTCGCAACTACATATTCATCATCAGAAGCATAATCTGAAAATGGTGCAAGTTGTACGGTTGTAACACCTAATTCTTTAAGATAATCAATACCTGATGACAATTCACCTGCATTATTTACAGTTGCACCTTTTTCTGTAAATGCACTGTATTTGCCATTTGATGTCGTACCTGATGATGTATCTGTTGAAAAATCTTTAATACTTACTTTGTATACATTATTAGCTTTGGCTGTATCTACATATATATGCTTATCATTCTCCCATCCATCAGGAGATACCATATCCGGATCTATAATATAAGAACGCTTGCCATCTGCACTTACAGCCACTGAGTATGGGTCTGCAACCTGATATTTTGTATCGTGTGCACCAGTTATGTTTGTCGTAGAAATTGTATAATTGTAATAGAATCCTCTCCAGTCTCCTATAAGTGTTACTGTCCATACACCTGTCCACACATCTCTATTTCCATTAGCGAACATTTTTTCCAATGTAAATGATCCAACTTTAGATGACTCATCGTCATCATTCACACCTTTTCTGTAAATATTAACTTTTATATACCTTGCACTTGGTGCCCATATTTTAAAAGTTGTATAATCTTCAGTAGCCTCTATCCCAAGGTCTGAACCTTCATAAGTATAATTCTCATCAATATCGTCAGCACACTTATCATACCAATTATAAGTTCTCTTAGATGCCCTGCTGTTCTGGTTTGCAGCCGAACCTGCCACAGGTGCATTGGAGATAATCATACCTGCAGCTAATGCCACTGCTATTATTTTTTTCAAATATTTCATAAACTCTCCTTTCTCTTATCGTACTTTCCCTGCAATAAAAACGTATGCAGTCTTTAAAAATATTACGAAAGCTTTATATGTTGGCATTATTATACAATAAAAAAACACAAAAAAAATGCCATCTGCGCGAAATGACATTTTTCTTGCGCGAATGACATATTTTTCTCAATATTCATTATATATGCAGTAAATTTTATTAAAATATGTTGTGGAACAGTATAAATTTTACTTATATATTATATTTATATACTATGCTTCATATGTATATATATCACATTTTCTATTAATACGACCGTTTCTAAACACTAATATGTGTTCTTTATATGTAATTGAGTCCTTGGAATACATAAATGGTTCTTCCCTGTATAACAGACACTCATATCCTGCTTCTTTGTATCTATCCAGTGCCTTAAGAGCCTTATTATGAACTATCTTATACTGTGCTTCCTCGTCACTGTTAAACGTCCTTTTGACATAATTGTCAGCTTCGTTACGCACATCCATAATAAGCTTATCTATAAATCTGCTATGTGCCTTTCTATGAAACATAGCCGCAATAATATTACACTTAATTATGTCCGGTTTATTCAAATAGCATTTAAGCATACCTGCCATACGTTTATCGCCAACACTCACTGCTATATCTATAAGATAATTCACTGCCTCAGAATAAACTGCATCGGGATATGGCACATAATAAGCTTCTGGCACTGATTTATACTTCTTAATAGGTGGAAAATCTGCAAGCTGCATAAATATAAGCTCCTTACTGGTACAAGACGAGCTTCCAAGATATCTGTATTTATCCCTGACATCTGCAAGCTGATACTCCAGTTGTCTTAAATACTCATATCCCTTAACCCAGAAATGTCCCATACTGCCATAATTAAAATATGTAGTCTTAATACCTAGCTTATTAAATCTTATTGTAAATATATTCTCGCCGCCCTGATTAACTATAAGCATATATCCGTCACTAAGTGTTTCTATTCCAGCTACCTGTTCGCAGTCAATATCCTTATATTCTCCTGTCATTATAGAGTTCTCAAAAACAAAATAACTTTCAACTGAATCATTCATAAGATAAGCTGCATATATATCATCTTCGCCTTCCATATAAACAGGCTCGAACACACTAAGTTCAAATACCTGTGCAAGCTTTACAAACTCCTCTGGCATATCCTTAGTCAGTCCGTCAAGATATTCCATATAATATTCTTTATTATCAATCATTATTAATCTTACACCTGTTATTTACATATTTGTCATATTAATTATGTCTGATTTATTCAAAAAAATCAACTATCTTTCCATAACCACTATTTTATTAGACATACCGCACACTGCGGGAATTATTCCAAGCACATTATAAACAGGCATAATCACTTTCATACCCTCGACCAGACTTACATCACGCTTCCAGTTAAATGCTGGCACAATCTGCTGTAGATCTTTTCCATTTTTAACACCCCAGCTAAACTTGGCATTACTGCCTTCTATCGATTTTTCCTTCATATGCTTTACAAAGAATGGTGACATAGTTTCGATCATTACTGTTGACTTATTAAAGGCTTTTTCTATAATCGAAAATATCTCTCTTATGTCATTCTCGTGTAAATACATTGACAAACCTTCTATGATTACAAGCACATTTTCTTTATTATATTCAATATCATCTGTATATGAAATGTCCATTGCAGACTTGGCAATCTGGTATACAGGACCATTTTCTGTCAGAAAACACTTTCTTATCTCAATTGTTTCTGGCAAATCAATATTGTACCAGCACTTATATTTTCCCTGCATACGATAACATCTTGTGTCCATTCCACAGCCAATATTGACAACAACCGTATCAGAATGAGTATCCAGATATTCCCCTACCATCTCATCAAGTACAATAGTTCTTGCAATCACACCACTAGCCATAGTCTTATCATTATCTGCTTTGGAAAAATCGTAATCAAGCTTTTCCACTATCTCTACAGCTATGTCATCTTTGATTTTGGCATTATTCTTTTGGGTTTCCTTCGCCCTTGCATATAATGTCTGAATCATTGTTTCAGGAACACCGGTTATCTTTACTTTCTCTTTCATACCATATACTCCTTAAGCTTTTCTTATAACGCAGTGCATTCTCATACCTTTGCGTATCTCGAACTTTTCCACCTTAAGACCTGCCTTTTTGCAGCACTCCATAACTGTTTTTCTTCTGGCAGCCCTTACATCGCCATGCCCCAGCATATTAGCAATAGGAAGCTCTATATTATCCATAAACCACAAAAGCAGCCTGTTATCACTTGTCACATCTCTAAGTATTAATCTTCCTCCCGGACGAAGACATCTTTTCACGCTGTCAAAAAATGCCTGCGGATTAGGATAATGGTGGAAACTGTTGGAACATATTATTACGTCAAAAGCATTTTCATCAAAAGGAAAATTCTCACAATCACCAACAACAAATTCTGCATTAGGAATATTCTTCTTCCTTGCCTGTTCTATCATCGCCGGTGTTAAATCAAGTCCTGTGTAATGGCGGTCTGGATATCTTTCTGCCACTTTTGTAAATTCATCAACTGACAGCTTCTTATATTCTTCGTTAGTCATATTCAGCCCTCCTCATTTAAACAAATGTCATTATTAATTTATGTTTGATTAATCCTGCGTTCTGTAATTATAACTGTAATGTTCATATACTTCACTCCTTTTCAAGCTGCATTTGTTAGTTGTATCTAACTTTATTTTATAATACTCTATTTGAGGGATATTTTCAATATAACAATGCTCTGAAAAATGTTGCTCCGTCAATAACCATTCTGATAAATAACTAAAAAAACATATGCTTTCTTTTGATTTAGTTATTCCTTTTTTTGATATCAGATAAACTTCTTTAGTGCATAAGTCCCTGACTTGTTCTTGTAAAAAGTAATATATCTAATTCATTTTCAATTTTCTTAATAACTTTGCTTAATGCCTGAGATGATACAAATAGCTGTTCAGCAGATTTTTTATATTGTGCGAGACATATACTGATAAGAAATTTCCGCAAGATTTTATGCGTTGGCTACCCAGTTGCAAATGCTAATATAAGAATGTAGGAAATATGGCATATAAAAATGTCAGAAAACCTACATTCTTATTTTATATTTTTAGGTGTATTGTTACACTTCCTTATGGAGGTGAACACTGCATGAAAAACAATCTTTTATAACTTATTCCTAATTATATTACCACCCCACAACAATGGTCTATCTCGTGCTGTATCACTTGTGCCGTAAACCCGCTATACTTCCCGTGTTGTGGCTTAAAATTACTGTCAAGATAGTCAACCTCTATCTCCTCATATCTTATGCAGGGTCTGACACCATCTAATGATAAACAGCCCTCCTCCGTCTTATATTCACCTGACTTTTTAGTTATAACAGGATTAATCATTGCAAACTGAAATGGATCTGCTGCCACTGCTATTATTGACTTATTCACACCTATCATATTGGCAGCCATCCCAACACATATTTCCCTGTTTGCTCTTAAAGTATCTATTAAATCTGTCACAACCTGCCTGTCCGCTTCTGTCGCAGGCTGTGCCTTTCTTGCAAATATCTGCTTTCCTTTTACAATTTTCTTAACCATAATTATATCCTTCTTCCACCGACATTTTAATCCTAATATTCTTTGTCAATATTGCCTTCTATTCCATACATTTCTTTAAATTTTTCGATATCTGCTGACGTTTTTACAAGCATAATATCTTCTATTTTGCCAGTATGAATATCCTTAAATCCAGCCACCTGTTCACCCGTACATATGCTGGTTTTAATTACCGGTTTCATATGCTCTTTATCATATGAATACACTTTTTCCTTCTTTTTAAACAAACCCATATGATTTATCACTCACATTCTCTATATATTTTTTGCTTACTATTTTAATAAAATTTCGCTATATCCGAAACACTCTTTCTCTTAGGCATCTGCGCATCCTTTGTTCCATATCCAACTGCAATAACTGAAACTGCCTGCTCATTTTCTGGCAGATTAAAGAACTCTCTTATTGCCTCACCATCACGAATTCCCATAATCAGTGTATCAAGTCCTAATTCTTTAGATTTAAGAACGAAATTCTCGTTTTGCAGTCCAAGGTCATAATAGCCCCAGCCGTTGGCACATTCATTAACTGGCTCACCTGATAATCTGTCAAATCCAACGCAGTTCTTTACAAATGTTGTTACAACAAGAGCTGCTCCCTCTGAATTGTTCTGATTGAATTCTGGCAGACACTTATGTCTGAATTCTTCAATTTTGTCGTCTGATAATATGCAGTAATATCTAGATGTCTGCAAATTCTTCCACGAAGGTGCTAATATGGCCGCATTTATAATAGTTTCAAGCTGCTCTTTTGTAACTTTCTTTTCAGCATCGTAACTTCTCATACTTCTTCTGCTATTCAATACTTCCTGTAATTCCATAATAATCCTCATTTCTACGCATATTTTTGTACATAACGAGTTTGTGTCAAGTGCACACACACATAAATCTCACGTGTGAAAAATCTATTTTCACACCAATTCTCTTTTATACGCCATTTTTAATAAAATTTTGTATCAAGTGTATACTGCTGATAAAACAGCAAAAACAATAAACTATGATTTATTTCAAATATTTTTTGATAATTTTACTTCAATATCTTCTTAATCTGCTTTTCAGTCGCAGACGGATACAATATGTTCATATGTGCAACTATTTTCTGCCACGAAGCTTCTGGCTTTTCCTTATAATCAGAAGTAACATAATCATATCCATAAATATGTTCTATTGATGAATAAACAGCCACATCCCAGCCATATTGTTCACCACGTTTATTAATACGCTTTCTAAAATCGCAGTTACATATATACATCTGCATCATAAGATTAGCAACAGCACCATCAAATCCTTTTTCACCATCTTTGCCGTATCCAGCCTGTTTCTTTAATTCATTAGAAAATATTTCGTTATCTGCATTTTCTTCCATAAAATGCTTCATAATCTTTTTATGTTTAAGCGGTGCTTTTCCATCCTCATATAACGCATCAAAATCGTATCCGTCACGCCTGTAATTAGCAAATGCAGGAACCCATTTTCTTGATATAAAACCTGCCTTTTTTCCGAAAAACTTTCCATAGATTATATCGTGCTGTCTTGCTATAACCGCACGCCACAGCCACGGGTCATATTGCTCATCATCACACCACCAGTACTCAGGTGCTGTCCATTCTTCCAGAGAAAATCCTTCTATTTCATTCTTAAACAGAGGCAGAAAACCAACATCATTAATGTGTTCGATTGCTTTCTCAACTGTATGTATACACGCTGGATTGTCCCACTCAAGTCCGTGCATAATCCATTCTCCAGATTCATTTCCCATATATTTTACCGCCCAGTATTTTCATATTTATGATGTCAGTGTAAAAATTCATTTTATTACACATTTTAAAACAACTTATCATTCTAACTAGCTGATATAATCTTTTACAAAAATTCTTCAATAATATCCAACACATTATCACTAAAGAATTCACTTCCACCGTGGTCAGCTCCCTCAAGCAAATATAACTTCACATCTTTATTATATTTCTTTAAAGCCTCATATACAACAACACTGACCTTTGGATTTATTGTACGGTCTTTTGTTCCGTGAAACATTAATATTGGTGGCAATGAAACATTTTCACTTATATTACACTCAACCGACATAGCTCTGCATAACTCAGGATTCTTGTCTGTGGTGTAATAATCTGCAAATGCAGTGTCGTACCATTTATATGCGCATATTCCACATTTGAATATATATAAGTTCCCTTCTCATCTCCGCTTGTAGGAATTCTTGTAACTCCGTCTACTGGCTTATCAAAAGAATGGTATTCTTTATATGACCACTCTTTTACTTCCATAAGTTATATTACCTCTTTTTTCTTTTAAATTCACTCTAAAATCTGTCTGCTGCTATATCCCTCTTTCTTAAAATCAGAAAATAATACATCCATTTTCACTGGTGTTACACAGATGAGATTAAGCGGCGACTCCATTTTCTTTAACGCCTCTATCGGTATTTTCTTAATTTTTGCGTGTTCATTATATTTATCAGAAAATGGTTCTATCAGTTCGGCTTTTCCCATAACCTGTATGCTCTTAAGCCTGCCAAATCCATCATATTTATCGAAAATAGCCAAACATACATTTTCATTCTTCTCAAGACCTATAAATTTCTCTCCACCTTCTGAAAACATCCAGAACTTATCATTATGATAACTGTACTCAATCGGCGTACATCTTACATAATCGCCAGTTCCTGTTGCAAGCGCACAGGTATTGTTAGCAGCTATATATTCTTCAACCGCTTTTTTAAGCTCTTCTTTGGGCATTGCTGTAATTCCCTTATTCTTCCAGTAATCAGCCGCCTTTTCAAATTGTTCGTGTGTCATAAAAATGCCTCCCAACATAAATAAAAGAGCGTGACTATTAATCACACTCCCTCATTATAGCATTATTCACCAAAATCAATATCTACTGCTCCATTTGCATATTTCATATACTCAAAAAGCTTAGGTGCTGAAAGAAGTGTAAGTGGATCTCTTTCGTGCTCATCATATTCAAACATCTCAGCCGCCTGCTTTATTTCTTCATTAGAAAGCGAATTCATATACTCTCTTAATTCCATAACTGTCATATTAAAAAGTTCTTCCTGACTCTTCATCGTTTAATTCTCCTTATCTGATATATTATATTATGGCTTATTATTGCACATTCTTGTAAATACTATCAATCTCCATAACCGGTATAGATTACCTTTCCAGTATTCCATAACTCTGCTGTTTTCTTCGCAGCCTCCAGCTTATCATCATCATTTTTATATCTGAATGTGGCTGACTGACATCCACAATCCATACAAGTCACATAAAAACCGTGATCCACTTCTTCCAACAAAGAAGGTCCTAAACACCTTGGACAATCCTGTAGGTCTATCATTTCATAAATTTCCATTTTGTAATACCTCTCTTAGCTGTTTAATTTTAGCTTATTAAATATTATTATATATGATATTGGGTGATTTTTAAAGGTTATCTTTATTATAAACTTAATCATTCTGCTTAAAAATCAGGCATTATAAAACACTGCCTAATACATATATGCATTATATGTTTCTGCAAATTAATGTTATAATTAATAAATAATATATACTATATTCTTTTTATATTGATACAAATTTAAAAGGCAAAAATATTAACATTATATGAAAGAAGGTAAAAAAATGGAATATCGCAAATTACCAAAAGGAACAGAACAGGTAAGTATTATCGGTTTTGGTGGCTCCGGATTACACGAATCACCTGAAAATGAAGCTGTAAAGACTGTACTGATGGCAATGGATAACGGAATCAATTATTTCGACCTCGCCGTATCATAAGCCTGTTCATTTGATTATTATAAAACTGCCTTTGAGGGGTGCAGGGATAAAGTATACCTTCAAATGCATTTTGGAGCAGACTATTCATCTGGAAAATATTGCTGGACAACCAATCGTGATAAAATCGACCGTGAAATAGATACGCTTATGAAAAAACTTCATACAGATTATATAGATTTCGGCTTTATTCACTGTATTGATGAACCCTCTGACCTTAGACAGTACATTAATGGTGGTGTATTAGAGCGTATTAAAGAACTTCATAAACAGGGCGTTGTAAGACATATCGGACTCTCAACACACACTCCTGCAATCGCACATAAAATGCTTGATACTGTAATACTTGACGTTATTATGTTCAGCATAAATCCAGCGTATGATTACCAGCACGGCAAATTTGCTTTTGGCGGCGCACAGGAAAGACAGGAACTTTACCGCCGTTGCAAAAAGGAAAAAGTTGGTATCACCGTTATGAAAGCATTTGCAGGTGGACAACTTCTTGATGCAAAGCTTTCTCCATTTGGACAGGCATTATCGAAAAACCAGTGCATACAGTATGCACTGGACAAACCGGGTGTTATCACAGTTCTTCCTGGCTTCAGAAGCCCAGACGACCTCAAAGAAGTATTGGGATACCTTAATGCCACAAAACAAGAACGTGACTATTCCGTTATAGGTAACTTTGCACCTACTGATGCCGCAGGACGTTGTGTTTATTGCAGCCATTGTCATCCATGTCCTAAAGGACTTGATATTGCAATGATTAACAAATATTACGACCTTGCTAAATCTGGTGATGCACTTGCCAAAGACCATTATCGTAAGCTTGAACTTCACACGGGCGACTGCATACGCTGCGGACACTGCAACAATCGCTGTCCATTTAAGGTTAGACAGATGGAGAGAATGGAAGATATTAAAGATTATTTTGGAAATTAATATTTTATAGTAATTATATAACAGATTGTCCATATTGCTACATTACTACACAATCCTATAACACCTCAACCTTTCATAAAAAACCATATTCGGTGTTAAGCGAGTCAAAAGGTCAAAGAGTCTTATCGTGCAAGCACGAATGACTCTTTGACCTTTTGACCCTTACATCATATAAATGATTTAACGATATTTAAAATTTTACTATTTCTGGCTCGTGTGTAAAAGATGAAAATGTCGCAGTTGCATTCTTAAAATAGAACACTTCAGTGTTGCCATCATCTGCGGAATACATTTTCTGTAATGAAGGGTATGCATCAAGCATAGACTGTCTTGCTTCTTTTCTATCATCTTCTACAAGCTCTCCAGCTACACGCAGCCACTCTCCATCCTTAAATGCACAGATTTCAACTTTCGGATTTGCGTGAATTTGCTTTGATACATCCTTTATCTTTCCAGTCTGAATATACAACTTTCCTTCAAAAATATGTGCTGTCCCGAAAGGTCTTACCCTTGGCTGATCTCCTTCAACTGTTGCTAAATAATATGTTTCTACTTCTTTTAAAAATTTAAGTACTCTTTCCATAATATTTCTCCGTAGTTTTGTTTTTCTTATATGATATCACTTACTATATATTTTGTTAAGAACTCTGCTGTAACTGCCTTAATGAGCCACATACACATATATTTCTATTACTACTCTATCTCATATTCATACATTCTGAATTGTCTGGTTTCCACAGTATCGTAAAATATGTCTTCTGTACTTATTTATTTAAAACCAGCTTTAATATACAGCTTGTCAGCTAAAAATCTATAATGTCATTCTATTCCCACAATACTCACATACCGCTACCTGCTTTTTCACGCCTTCAATCTGCGCTCCACATTTAGGGCAGGTAATATATATCTTTTTAGCAGCTTTAGTAAACATTACATCTTTTAATGAGTTTTTCGTTTCTTTTATAGTTTCTACAATATTTTTAATTCCTGGTAAAGTTTTTGTGCCCTTATTGTTAATTGTAGTTTCCCCTTTAACCATTAATTGTGTAATCTTGTCAATCCATATAGGCATCTGCTTCTTTTCCGAGTCCCGAAATCTAAAAGACATTTGCTGGTTTACGGTAAATATCTGCATTTCTTTATTGCCATCTTTTGCTTTCAAAATCAATACCTGTGGCTTATTATTATACATTTTTATTTGTTCTAAAGGATATTTTTTTATTTCCTTAACTCTACCAAATACTCCTATACAAACATAAATAATATTTTTATTGGTTAATACTAATTCATCCTTAAATACAGGCAGGCTGTTCGTCGTACAGGCAACATTATTATTCTGCAATATAACTGCTTCATCTATATCCAAATTATAATCTGTCAATTTTCTCTCCTTGTATAATTATCCATCTATTTACAATTTTTAATCTAAAACTCTAATATAAAATTTTAAATTTGAAAACTTTATTTATAAATAATATAACACAAAAACCGCTAGTAGAAAACTCATAATGTCTTCCACTAGCGGTTTTATACAATCAATCCATAAAGAACTAATATAATAATTGTATTAATTCCTATCAGACTATACTCATATATTAATTCTGCTTATGAATAATCTTCTTAGGACACTTCTCAGCACACTTGCCACAGCCAACGCACTTAGACTGGTCGATGTGTGCGATATTGTTCTCTACAGTGATAGCACCATACTCACACTGCTTTGTACATAACATACAGCCGATACATCCAACTGAACATACCTGCATAACATCTTTACCCTTATTCTGTGAAGAACAGTTGACTGCATAAGATGCCTTGTATGGAATAAGTTCGATAAGGTGTCTTGGACATGTAGCAACACACTTGCCACAGGCTTTACATTTTTCCTTATCTACTACAGCTACACCATTAACTACATGGATAGCATCGAATGGACAAGCCTTAACGCATGAGCCATAACCCATACATCCGTATGTACATCCCTTAGGACCACCATTAGGTGCTATGTTCATCATAGTACAATCCTGTACACCAGAATATACATAGTTATTCTTAGCCTTATCACAGTCTCCGCCACACTTAACGAATGCTGTCATACGCTCCTGGCTTCCTGCCTCAGCACCCATAATAGCTGCTATCTTTGCTGCTACCGGAGCACCACCAACTGGACATGCACCACAATCAGCTTCACCTGCTGCGATAGCCTTTGCAAGTGCATCACAACCTGCGTATCCACAACCACCACAGTTGTTACCTGGAAGCTCTGCTCTTACATCTATTTCCTTCTGGTCAACCTCAACTGCAAACTTCTTTCCCATAAATCCAAGGAAGAGTCCAAGAAGAAGACCTGTTACACCTACGGCACAAGCCGCAATAATAATACCTGTCATTATTCAATATCCTCCTTAGATTATTCCTGAAAATCCGAAAAATGCAATTGACATAAGTCCTGCTGTTAAAAGAACGATAGGCATTCCCTTAAAACTTTCTGGAACATCATTGTCCTCTGTACGCTCACGTACACCAGCCATTATTACGATAGCTATTGTAAAACCAACAGCTGTACCAAGACCACTTACAAATGATTCGATTAAGTTGTATGAATTCTGTACATTTGTTAAAGCGATACCAAGTACGGCACAGTTAGTTGTGATAAGTGGAAGGTATACACCAAGTGCCTCATATAAAGGTGGCATACACTTCTTAAGTACCATTTCAACAAACTGAACTAATGTTGCTATTACAAGAATGAATACTACAGTATTCAGGTATGTAAGGTTAAGTGGTGTTAATATAAAATCATATATAAGGCTGCATATGATTGATGATATAGAGATAACACCAATAACAGCGCCACCCATTCCGGCAGCTGTGTTTATTTTCTTTGATACACCAAGGAAAGGACACAGACCTAAGAACTGGCTTAATACAACGTTGTTAACAAGCGCTGTGCTTATAGCGATAACTAATAAATTCATCTTTTACTCTCCTCCCTTAGTTCTCTTTTTCTTCATCTGAAACATAGTCTGGAACCTCAGCAGGCTTCATTCCATGCTTTCTCTTTACTCTGTTCATAACAGCTACACACATAGCAAGTACGAAGAATGCACCAGGTGCAAGGATAAATATACTAGCTGGTGTATAACCAAAGTTAGAAAGATCTACAAGTGCTGAACTACCTGTTGAAAGGATTGTTCCGCCACCAAGTAACTCTCTGATTGCACCAAGGATTGTGATAGCACATGTGAAACCAAGTCCCATTCCGATACCATCAAACATTGATGGAAGTGCTGGGTTCTTAGAAGCATATGACTCTGCACGTCCTAAGATAATACAGTTAACAACGATAAGTGGTATATAGATACCAAGTGCATCATATATAGATGGCACAAAGCCCTGTAATAAGAACTGTATTATTGTAACAAATGATGCAACGATCACGATATAAGCTGGCATTCTTACGCTGTCTGGAATAACCTTTCTAAGTAATGAAATGAAAAGGTTAGAAAGCATAAGAACTGCTGTTGTAGAAAGTCCCATTCCGATACCATTGATTGCTGATGTAGTAACCGCAAGTGTAGGACACATACCAAGTGTTAAAACCAGAGTAGGATTCTCTTTGATAATACCATTATAAAGTCTTTCAACACATTTATTCAACTGAAACACCTCCTACTGTCTTAACATTAGCCTTAGCAAGGTCTGCATATACAGCTAATGCTGCATTAACACCCTTTGTTATAGCCTTAGATGTAACTGTAGAACCACCGATTGCATCAATAGAGCTGTCTGATGATGAACCTGTTCCATCTGTTACTACCTTATATTCTGAAGTCTTAGTTCCGTTAAACTGTGCTAAGAATGAAGGATCCTGCTTAGCTCTCATACCAAGACCTGCTGTTTCACTTATTGTAAGAATAGATGTTCCAAGATATGTTCCATCTGTTGAAAGTCCAACAGAGAACTTGATATCTCCGCCGTAACCATCATGTGCAACAACTGTTACTACGAAACCTATAATCTTACCATTCTTAATACCAGCAACTACCTCTGATACATCATCCTTAGAGAAATCTGTTGCAGAAGCTGAAAGTACTGCCTTAGCTGTTTCTGCTACCTTATCAGAAGCATAACTTCCATCAAGTGCTTCAAACTTATCAGCATCAGCAATAACCTCCTGGTAAGCCTTCTGCTTAGCCTTCTCGTTCTGCTGTGCGATAGGGTCTTTAGTTACATTATATACAAGACCAAGAAGGATACCTGCAACAAGTGTAATTGCGAATAATATACATGCGTCTTTTATTATATTCTTCATCTTATGCAGCCTCCTTTGCCTTTTTTTCCGGCTTTTTCTTGCCAAATGACTTAGGTACTGTAACTCTTTCGATAAGAGGTACTAAGAGGTTACAGAAGATGATTGCGTATGAAACGCCTTCTGCTGAACCACCAAACATTCTGAATATGAATGTAAGTAAACCTAAGCAGACACCGAATACTAACTTACCATTAGGTGTGATAGGTGATGTAACATAATCAGTTGCCATAAAGAAAGCACCAAGAATAAGACCACCACCACAGATTTCCTGTAACATATACATAGCATCAAACTGATGTCCTGGTGCGAAAAGGAATATAAGCACTGCAAATGTTCCAATGTAAGAAAGTGGAATTCTTAAAGAAATAATCTTTCTTACAACAAGATATATAGCACCAATAAGAAGACATATAACTGATGTCTCACCGATAACACCGCTTGTCTTACCAATAAACATAGTAAGAAGTGTAGGAGCTGTCTGTCCTACAACCTCTGAACCTGGCTTTAATATAGCAAGAGGTGTAGCTCCGGAATATGCATCACATACGAAGTTAGTCATTGGACCTGTATATGCAATAAGAAGGAAACATCTTGCTGCAAGTGCAGGGTTCATAAAGTTCTGACCAATTCCGCCAAACAACTGCTTAACAATAATAATTGCAAATACACAGCCAACAATCTCAAAACCAATGTTGAGAGTTGATGGAATGTTAAGTGCAATAAGAAGACCTGTAACAGCGGCACTAAGGTCCATAACTGTTATCTTCTTATGCATAAAATACTCATATACTGCTTCAGAAGCCATACACACTGCAATACCAACTATGATACGAATAAGTGCCTGGACTCCGAAGTTATAAATACCAAATATACTAGCAGGGGCTAACGCTATAAGTACGTCTCTCATAATAGTCTGAGTAGTATCCTTGCTACGTACATGTGGATTAGTTGATACGTTAAAAATCTCGCTCACTTTTAATCCTCCCTTATTTCTTTCTTCTGTTAGCCAGAACGATACTTCTCATAGCCTTAATCTGCTGTGTTAATGGTCTCTTAGCTGGACAGACATATGAACAGCTTCCGCACATTACACACTCCATACCATCAAACTTAACGAAACCAGCTTCATCGTTCTTAGCTGCAAATGAAGCAAGCTTAGCTGGAAGTAAATGGCTTGGACATCCTTCACCACATCTTCCACAACGGATACATGCTGTCTCTTCAAGCTTAGATACAACATCATTCTGGAATACAAGAAGTGATGAGCTTCCCTTTATAACTGGTACATCGAGACTATACATAGCAAATCCCATCATAGGACCACCCGATATGTACTTCTCTGGTTCGCCAACTACACCACCGACTGCTTCAAGAAGCTGTCTGTAGTTCATGCCAAGCCATACATAGAAGTTGCCTGGTTCTTTAACACCATCACCTGTAACAGTAACGATTCTCTTAGTAAGTGGCTTTCCTTCAATAACAGCCATATATATGCTGTATATTGTATCTACGTTATGTACGATACATCCTGCATCTGCTGGAAGCATAGTTGAGTTGATGCTTCTGCCTGTTGTAGCATAGATAAGACTACGCTCACCACCCTGAGGATACTTGGTCTTTAAAACCTTAACCTCGATATCTGGCTCAGAGGCAACTGCTGCCTGCATAACTTTGATAGCTTCAGGCTTATTATCTTCAATACCAATAATACCCTTAGCGTGATCAAAGATGCTTAATGCAACCTTTAAGCCAAGTACAATCTTGTCTGACTCTTCAAGAAGTCTTCTGTAATCGGATGTAAGGTATGGTTCACATTCAGCACCATTTACTATAATATAATCAATTCCTTCTGGATTCTTAGGGCTTAACTTTACGTTAGTAGGGAAGCCTGCACCACCCATACCTACTACACCTGCATCCTTAATTCTTTGTAATACTTCTTCTTTAGAAAGTTCTTCTAACTTCTTCGGAGTATACTCAACTTCCTTAAATTCTCCATCATTCTCAATGATGATTGAATTGCACTTTCCACCTGTGGCTAGCGTTCTTGGCTCTATAGCCTTAACTGTACCAGAAACAGATGAATGGATATTAGCTGATACGAATCCACCAGCCTCAGCAATCAACTGTCCAGCAAGGACGTAATCACCTTTGGCAACTACTGGAACTGCCGGCGCACCGATGTGCTGTGAAAGTGGGAAAACCATCTCTCCTACAGCAGGGAACAACTCTTTTATAGGCTTATCCTTTGATAATTCCTTGCCGTCATATGGATGTATTCCACCTTTAAATGTACACTTTCCCATGACATATTTCTCCTTATAAAATAATATATGTTATCATCCAAAGCAATGCAAAAACAGATAGACAACCATAAAACCCAAGCTTAATGATTGTGTATCTGATTTATAATAATTATGAACGATAATTAATATATTAATATAATATATCATTTATCATTAAAAATCTACTTTTTTTTGTGTATATATTCGTATATAATAAACAAAAACTGACATTTTTTTAACGTATACTTTTTGTAATCAAAGGATTTATAATTAATGAAGACTATAACTAAAACATTTAATCTAAACGATATACACAACAACGACAGCAATACTAATAATACTGCTGATAATTTTATCAATAATTCTCTCTGCAGCGAGCATACAATATTTTTTGATATTGAAACAACCGGCTTTTCGCACAAGACAAGCTTCTGTTATTTAATCGGCACTGCTTATATAAAGAATTCCATACTTACCATAATACAGTGGCTTGCCCAGTCCAAGGCTGACGAAGTGCAGGTAATAGCAAGCTTTCTTAATGCTGCCGCTTCATTTGATACACTGGTGCATTTTAATGGAGACAATTTTGACATTCCATTTATTAAAGACAGAGCCGCACACCTTAACATTCCGTACACACTTGATAAGCTCTTAAGCTATGATTTATACAAATGTGTACGTCCATTAAAGGCATTACTAAAGCTTGAAAGCTGTAACCAGAAGTCTGTTGAGCAATTCCTTAACATAAGCCGTGATGATGAATTCTCTGGCGGCGAGCTTATCAAGGTATACAACGACTATGTTAAGACTGGAGAAGCTTCTTACGAAGAACTGCTTCTGCTTCATAATTATGATGATGTATACGGACTTATCCAGCTTTCATCTATAACTGCCTACAATGCTGTATTAGAAGAAAATGTAACCTATACTGGATATTCTGTCGAATATTCCGATGATACTAATAAAAATGGAGATTTAATAATTAACTATACCCTGCCCTGTGCAGTTCCCATACCCGTTATTCATCTTGATAATAATGGATATGCCATAAGAATCAATGGCAATACTATGAAAATCAAACTGCCATTAATAACTGATAATCTCAGATTATATTATAGTGATTATAAGAATTACTACTATCTTCCATACGAAGATACTGCCATTCACAAAAGTGTAGCTGCTTATGTTGATGCTGAATGTAAAGTGAAAGCAACCAGAGAAACAGCATACACTAAAAAATTCGCTTCGTTTATCAAACTGCCTTGTTACAATACAGACAGTCTCCAGACTTCTGAATATATATTCAGATATGAGTATAATGATGCTAATATATACCTTTTATACGATAAAAAAGAACTGCCTGAAGACATAATTCTTCAGGCAGTACATATACTGATTACTTTTTTCTGTAGAAAAACAACTCACTAGATTCATAACCAAGGTCTTTATAATTGATAATCTGCTCTGTATTACCAACAAATAAACAGCCGCCCTTAACTAATGAATCATTGAATTTCTTATATATCTCTAACTTGGCATCTTCTGTAAAATAGATAAGTACATTTCGACAAACTATAAGATGACAGCTCTGAGGATATGAGTCTTTTAAAAGATTAGACTTCTTGAACTCAACGCACTTCTTAATCTCATCTGAAATCTTATAGTACTTATCTCCCATTTTTTCAAAATATTTATTCTTATACTCATCAGGAAGTCCCTTTAAGCTGTTGGCTGAATACACGCCATCTTTGGCCTTTTCAAGAACCTGGTCATCTATATCGGTAGCATATATCTTTATATCTTTAAGTGGGACTTTCTTTGCAAGCACCATTGCAAGTGAATATGGCTCATCACCTGTTGAACAAGCAGCACTCCATATCTTAAGTCTTGGTCCAAACTTCTTAATCAGGTCTGGAAGGATAATCTCATCAAGCTTCTTCCATAACGCTGGATTTCTATAGAATTCTGACACATTAATTGTAAGATAATTAACGAATTCATCAAGCATCTGGGCATCATTCTTTATCGCATTGCAATAACTGTCATAACCTGTATGCTTATTCCTTGCTATAAGTGTATCTATTCTTCTCTTCATCTGCTTTTCTTTATAAGCATTAAGGTCAATTCCTGTAAGTCCTAACACAAATTTCTTAAAATCTTCATAATCTTTAACCATATTGATATCCTCTGTTCTTTCCTGTAACATATTCCGCAGTTGTTGCAATCCCTTAGCTTTATATGGATTTTATCACACAATATTAATTGTGTCAAAATTTTATCATTATATAAAAAATATAAAAACATTACATAAAATATCTAATTACCATATCCGATTAAGCTTACCATTATATTCAATTTTACAATATTCTGGATTTTACAACTCATTCTGCCAATATTGAATTTGCCAATATATTAAACATCGTATTAGACATATATAATTAATTACATTATAATAAACATTAATTTACTATATCAATTTAATCTAAGCACAATGAGCACATATCACCAATTTATAAAATAGAAGGAATTAACACAATGAACGAAGAACAGCTTTTAAAAAGAAAAATAATAGATACTGCCAATCAGGCTTTCAACCACAATATATATACTTACACTAATTTTTTAAGTATAAATGAACTGTCGTCTGTCAACAAAATGAGCAATGAATTATCATTTATACCATATGATGAATGGGGTGGCAATCCTGTATGTGAACGCAAAATAATACGTTTCGGCTCTGAGGAACTCTATGGCTATGATGCCGGTTACCCTATCTCAACTATCCGAATAAGCCCATTATCCGTCAAATTTGCTGAACAGCTTAACCACCGTGATTACCTTGGTGCAATTATGAACCTTGGAATTGAACGCGAACTAGTCGGTGACATTATAATTAAAGTGCCTGATGCTTATGTATACTGCCTTTCGCACATAGCTGATTATATATGTGATAATCTGGACTCTATTAAACACACACACATAAGATGTACAATATGCACTGATGAGATTGAAGCAATCAAACCAGAACTTGAAGAGATACGAATAATTGCTGCTTCTAAGCGGATTGATGCAGTTGTTGCTTCCCTCACCAGATTATCACGCAGTAATTCCAATGAGCTATTTACGTCAAAGAAAATATTCCTCAATGGAATATGTACCGAGAATAAAATCCAGAACTTAAAGAAAGATGATGTACTTGTAATCCGTGGACATGGAAAGTATATCTTTATAGGTGATGAAGCCGAAACCCGCAAAGGACGAAGCTATCTGACACTTATGCAATATAAGTAATTATTCTTCTAATATAATTCGCACCCCAGATTTTGACAGAAAGCTTAAGGAAATTTAACAAGAGCTGTACACCAACATTGTATATATACTTTCTACCGGTTCTACCCAGCATAGAAAGTATATATCACACTAAGGTGTACAGCTCTTATATTATCAAATATTAAGTTACAGCCAATCATCAGAACATCTGACAATTAATTATTAAATTATTCTTCTGTAGCCTCTTCCTGTGGTTCTGCATCATCTAATAATGCTTTCATACTAAGGCTGATCTTCTTGTCAGCTTCGTTAAGGTCTACAACCTTAGCTTCAATTTCCTGACCAATCTTTAATACATCTTCTGGCTTGTTAATATGTTCCTTAGAAATCTGTGATACGTGAAGTAAAGCATCAATGCCGTCTTCAAGCTGAACAAAAGCACCAAAGTCAGTCATTCTTGCTACCTTACCAGTAACAACATTACCTACAGCATACTTTGTTGAAGCATCATTCCAAGGGTTCTGGTCTGGATATTTAACTGAAAGTGCAATCTTGTCACCATTGATTTCCTTGATGAAGCACTTAACTGAATCGCCAACCTTATATACCTTCTTAGGGTTCTCTGTTCTTCCCCAAGACATCTCTGAAATATGAAGAAGTCCGTCTACACCACCAAGGTCAATGAATGCACCAAAATCTGTTACATTCTTAACTGTACCTTCGATTGTATCTCCTTCTTTAATCTTAGAAAGAAGTTCTTCCTGAGCTGCCTTCTTCTTAGCTACGATAAGCTGCTTGCAGTCACCAATCACCTTTCTGTTCTTTGGATCATATTCTGTTAATACAAATGTAATCTCCTTACCATTGTATTCTGAGAAATCCTTAACATAAGAATCTGATACAAGGCTTGCTGGAATGAAGATTCTTGTCTCATCAACAACAACTTCAAGACCACCCTTAATAACTCTTGATACATTAGCTGTTATAGCTTCTTTGTTATTAAATGCTTCTTCAAGTCTCTTGCTTCCACTCTCTGCAACAAGCTTTCTATATGTAAGAAGAACCTGTCCTTCTCCATCATTAAGCTTAAGCACCTTTGCCTTCATCTCATCTCCAACAGAAACAACTGTTGTTAAATCGATACCTGGTGTTGATGAATATTCACTTCTTGTGATAATTCCATCGTGCTTATAGCCTATGTTAAGAACGATATGGTCTTCTTTAACTGCTATTACAGTGCCATCAACAACTTCTCCTGTATGAATTTCCTTCCACTCTTCGTTAGCTAACATCTCTGCAAAATTCTCTGACATTAGTATAAACCTCCTCAATGATATTGTTCGGGGTCGATGCCCCAGCTGTAATACCTATGCTGTCTATGAATCTTAAATCGTTAAGATTAAGATCTCTTAGAGTTTGAATGTAAAATGTATCCTCACATTCGCCTTTACAAATCTCATACAGTTTTCTCGTATTGGAACTACTCTTGTCACCAATGACAATCATCGCACTAACTTTCCGTGCAATATCTCTTGCCTCTGTCTGACGTTCTTCCGTGGCATTACAAATAGTATTTTTAATGGTAATATTGTAACTCTTTTTGTTGATAATTTCAACTAATTCTTGAAATTTATTGTAATTAAATGTCGTTTGGGATACAACAACCACTTCTTTTGCCCTGTCAAGCTCAAGATTTTGTGCTTTTTCGATAGAATCCACTATATATACAGGACTTACTGACCACCCTTTAATGCCCTCAACTTCCGGGTGTTTCTCATTGCCTATTATTACAATCTGCTTTCCTGCCTTGCTCTCCTGCTCAACTATTCTGTGTATTTTAAGAACAAATGGACAGGTTGCATCTACAACTTCATAATTCTTTGTCTTTATGCTCTCATACACATTTTTAGATACACCATGCGACCTTATTATGACAGTAGCATTATCAATACCGTCAAGCTGTACTACATCTGATATTGCCTTGACCCCTTTGCTTTCAAGGTCCTTTACAACTTCATCGTTATGTATGATAGGTCCGTATGTGTATACATTTTCCATTCCTGTTCTTTCATACACTGTATCCACTGCACGGTGAACTCCAAAGCAGAAACCAGCAGACCTGGCAAGTATAACTTCTGCCTCTTTCATATATCCTCCAAATCACTACTTTGCTTTATTAATAACTGTCTTGATGGCTTCCACCACCTCATCAATTCCCATATCAGAACTGTCTACAAGAACTGCATCATCTGCCTGCTTTAATGGTGAAATATCCCTGTGCATATCCTGATAATCTCTCTGTTCAATATCATCTTTTATCTTCTGTAAATCACATTCTTCACCCTTTGCCTTAAGTTCGTCATATCTTCTTCTGGCTCTGGCATCAGAACTTGCAGTAAGATATATCTTTACATTGGCATCTGGAAGAACTGTTGTGCCAATATCACGTCCATCCATAACAACATTTTCTGCTGCCGCAAGCTCTCTTTGCAAATCAACAAGCTTGCTTCTTACAGCCTTATACTTAGATGTCTTTGAAGCCATATTGCCTGTTGCCTCAGTTCTTAAAAGACTGGTTACATTCTCGCCGTTAAGGATAACCTGCTGTTCGCCGTCTTTATATTCTATTGTTATCTTTACATTATCGACTGCCGCATTAATCGCAGCTTCATCTGCGGGGTCAATATTATTCTGGTTAAAATATACTGCCATTGCCCTGTACATAGCACCGGTATCTACATATATATAACCCATCTGCTTAGATATAAGCTTTGCTATTGTACTCTTGCCAGCTCCTGCCGGTCCATCAATTGCTACTGAATAAGACATAATAATCCTCTTTTCTGCCTGTGTTATAAAACACGCTGGCATTATTTAATTATTCAAATGCATTGCTGCAGCATACGCACTCGACCACGCTACCTGCAAGTTAAAACCGCCTGTAACCGCATCTACATCAAGCACCTCTCCTGCAAAATACACATTTTTAACTAACTTTGACTCCATAGTTGTCGGATTGATTTCTTTAACATCAACACCGCCCTGTGTAATTATAGCTTCATTAAAGCCTCTTGTACCGGTTATTGTCATTTCAAAATGCTTTAACAGATGTACAAGCCTTAATCTTTCTTCCCTTGTTATCTCATTAACCTGTTTATCTTTATTGATATCACTGAGCCTTACTATAACAGGGATAAGTTTCTTAGGAAGCAGCTTATCAAGTGAATTACGGAAGGTTTTATTCTTTTCCTCTGAGAAATCCCTAAGAACTCTCTCATCAAGCTGTTCCTCTGATAAAGCTGGCTTTAAATCTATCACAAGCTTAAGCGGTCTTTTTCTTAATATTGCTGTTGTATAACTGCTCGCACTAAGAATAACTGGCCCGCTCACACCAAAATGCGTAAATAGCATTTCACCAAAGTCACTATACAGCTCTTTACGACTGTCACCCATACTGTCATATATGCTTATTGCTATATTCTTAAGGCTCAGTCCCATAAGCTCTGAAGCCCATTCTTCTCTTACTGTGAGAGGAACTAATGCCGGTATAATAGGTGTAACATTATGTGAAAGTGCCTTTGCAAATCTATAGCCATCGCCTGTTGAACCGGTGCTTGAATAAGAATTACCACCTGTTGCTATAATACAGGAATCAGCTTTTATAACCTGCTTTCTGCCAGTAGATAACTCCTTAACTTCAACACTTACAAACTGCGATATATATTCTGGCTCTTTTTTCTTAGATTTAGGTTCTTTTTTCTTGGATTTATACTTTTTTTCAAGTTTTACACTATCATTTGCTATATTCTCTGATACTGCATTGCAAGATACTATTTTCCCTGACACTGCATTTTCTGATACTACATTCTCTGATAATTCCCTGGCTGTAACATCAACAACCTCTGTGCTAAGCATAATATCCACTTTGCATTTTCTTAATTCTCTTGCCAATGTGCCGATTACATCTGATGAATGGTCTGACTCTGGAAAACAGCGGTTACCTCGTTCTATTTTAAACTTAAGTCCAAGTTCATCAAAGAATCCCATTACATCATAATTAGAAAAGCCTTTAAATGAACTGTACATAAATTTAGGGTTGGTTACAACACTATTTTTAATGTCGTCCTCATCACCAGCATTAGTAAAATTACAGCGGCCTTTTCCTGTTATAAAAAGCTTCTTTCCAAGCTTATCATTCTTTTCTATAAGAGTTACTGTGTGTCCATTTCTGGCGGCTATAATAGAAGCCATCATACCTGCCGCCCCGCCTCCAATAACTACAACTTTACCCATAGGAAACCTCTCTATCCTCTTTATTCCTGAACCAAAAGTTCTTTGAAATATGGTAACTCAAGTGCCCAGTCACAGAATGTATGCCATTCTGCAAGCTTATGGTTTCTTCTTGAATAATACATTCCTGCAAGATTTTCATAATTAAATGTGCAGGTACGCATCTGATTATAGCTTTCTGGAAGCAACTGAATCATACTATACCAAAGGTCTTTATCCTTAGTTTCTATGAACTTCTGGCGTATTGTTTCAAGAAAATCTATATTCTTCTGCATCATATCTAACGCCTCAGAAGTACAATGGTCAACGCTGAAATCTTCCATTTCAAATGACTTGCTGTGGATTTTATGCATTGTACTTGTTGAATTGGCAACTGTTCCAACCTTATATGTATCGTATTCCTTCCACCAGTAGATTGGTGCTGTTATATCTACTGTTACAAATATCTGTCTTATAAACTTTCTATGGTCTGAACCAGCCTTGCAAAGCCTTTTCGCTAAATCTAAATCATTAGGTCCAAATGTGAATACTCCATTTTCTGTCTTACTATCCATTCTAGCCCAGCTATTAAGCGGATTTCTCGCTCCTCTCATAGCATTTTCAAAATTCATAACTTCAAATCTTTCAAGCTTAATCATCTATTCAAATACCTTTCTGTGTTTATTAGTAACGTATATTGTGACATTATTATAAATAACGCATACATATTTATATTACACTATTATTAGTGCAAAGTATATAGTTGACTTAAAATAATAAAATTGACCTTTAGAAGCCATAATATACCTCCAAAGGTCAATCTTATTTTAGTTCATAATATTTATGTAATTAATTCTTACAATAATTACATTATCAATTCCTGCAATATAATATTAATAACACAATATTAATTAAAGAAGGCTCTTGCGTAATTCTGCTCCATCCTTAGCACTAAGATATGCAGGTGCAATATCAAATACTGTCTTACAACCGCTCTGACCTTCCTTATAAAGACGATAAGCTGCTCTTGCATATGCTACGATAACGCAAGATGTGAATTCTGGGTTAGAATCAAGCTTTAAGCTGTATTCTATAACGTGATTGTTCTCTTTGTTCCAGCCTGTCTTTCCTGTACGGATAACAAATCCTCCGTGAGGAATTCCACTGTGGTTTTTCTTTAATTCTTCTTCACTGATAAAGTGTACTGTTGTATCGTAATCAGCGAAATAGTTAGGCATATTCTTGATTGTTTCTTCTACCTTTGCAGCATCAGCACCTTCCTCTAATACTACAAAACATTCTCTTGTATGCTTCTGTCTTGTTGTAAGCTCTGGATTCTCGCCATTTCTTACAGCTTCTAAGGCTGCCTCAACTGGAATTGTATACTGCTTGCCATCCTTGACGCCCTCAACTCTTCTGATAGCGTCTGAATGTCCCTGACTTACGCCCTTACCCCAGAATGTATAATCTTTGCCTTCTGGTAAAATAGCATTGGCATACATACGGTTTAAAGAGAACATACCTGGATCCCAGCCTACTGATATAATTCCAACGTGTCCGCTCTTCTTAGCCGCAGAATCAACATTTTCAAAATGTTCTGGAATTCTTGCGTGTGTATCAAAGCTGTCAACTACGTTAAACATCTCTGCAAACTTTGGTGTCTGTACTGGTAAATCTGTAGCACTTCCACCGCAAAGAATCATTACGTCTATCTTATCCTTCCACTGCTCTACCTCATCTACTGAGCATACTAAAGCACCCTCTGTCAATATAGATACGCTTTCTGGTGCACGTCTTGTAAATACTGCTACAAGCTCCATATCTGGATTTTGCCTGATAGCACACTCAACGCCTCTTCCAAGATTTCCGTATCCAATAATACCTATTCTCATATTCTGCCTCCATTTTATACATATTTACTGTATTTCACATATAATTAATGTGAACAAACACTTCTTTAATATTACTTTTTGAAAATACATATGTCAACTCTCATTCAGGCAGTTTTTTATCAATAAATATTATTACTGTTCTTTCTTTAGCTTACCAGCCATTAAAATTGTAAATCCAATGCCCATTAATGATAATACTAATAAATATCCTGCCCAGTATATATGTGTCATATCTCCTGTCTGTGGTGTTTCAACTGTATTACCTGCGGCTTCTGTTACATTTTCTACTGATGTGCCTGGTAAACTTATATCTGATGAACTGCTTGTAATCTGCTGTTTTGTAATAAGATATGTTGAGCAGTGATCCTGTTCTACTGTCATATAACCATCATTATCAACTACAGCTGACATCATACTAATTATTGTTCCATCATCTAAGAGCTGGCTGTAATAAAGTGTCTGGCCTGCATATGCTTTTCCAACATTTAACTTAATACTTGCCGTTGCTGGAAGCACGCCGGAATAATTGTATACAATCTTAGATACGAATATATCCTCTGTTACATCTGCCGGCATATCTCCTGCTTCTTTTATATCAGAAGTAATTGCTGTTGAGAAGTCATATATTGCAACCTGTGATACTTCTGACATTGTTCCTTTTGCAAATGTAAATGTAACATCATTGTTAGATTTGATAACAACATCATTCACCTTGTTATCTTCAATAATCTTTCTGATTTCATCAGCCTTAATAGTTGTGCTGCCGTCTGATACATCTACTACTGTATTAGTGGTGCTTGACTCTGGTGTCGATGGCTTCTCATCTGCTGGTGTATCTGTTGTGTTGTCAGATGGATTATTGGTTGTGTCTCCTTTTGAATTATCTGTCGTATTATCACTAGATGATTTAGCTGTAAATGTAAGCTTATCTGCTACACATTCAACATTATAAAGACCTTCTATCTCTGTACCGTCATACTTGTATCCGTCTGGAAGATTATCACTTTCCACTACAGGATTGTATGTTGCTACAGGATTGTCATAATCAATAAGCCATAATTCATCATTGCTTCGTTCATCTACACCAAGCTTTTCAAGAAGCTTACATATTCTATAATATGATGTTTTATTTTCATAAACATATGCAGATACATACTTTTCATTTGTTGCTGTATTGATTATAACCTGACTTGTTCCGCCGCTTCCACTGTCTGACTCATAATATGAAATTGGATTATCTAATGTGGTCTTGGTATATCCAGCAGGGATATTATCATATTCACCTATCTTATCAGCATAATATACGTCACCCAGAGCTTTCTTTGTGGTAAGCTTGTACATTGTATAAGTTACTTTCCCAGATTCAACATATGTCAGTTCCTTAATATAATATAATGAAGTATTATCTGTCTCGTTCTTATATACTATATTAGTTGTATAAGGGTCGTACTCATAATACCTGGCACATAATCTTGATATTTCCAGCGGATGTGAAACATTATATGTCACATTTTCCTTTAATGTTCCATTATCCTTAATTGGCTTGTTAGTGAGATTATCGCTTGTATACACTACTGCCTTTGAACCAGAATATATTGTAACATTACAGGTGTCTGCAACTGAAAGCACCGAATTAGTTCCCTCAGCAAAGAAAGCTATTCCATAATCATCTGATTTGTCTGCATTAATTACCAAAGAACCATTACCACTTATATTGATTGAACCACCCCATGCATCACCATATGAACCTATACTTCCGATTTCATTATCACCAACAAGGTTAATCTTGAAATCATCACCCATCATATTAGTAACTATTACTGTTGTAGAGCTTTTATAATTATTTAATGTAAGTGTATTAGACTCTCTGTCATAAGACATTCCATCTATAGAATTAGTGCCTTCTGATGAGAATAGCAGATTACTTTCCTCTCCATTTCTTACATTAATATAAGCATAAGCCCAATCACCAGTATCACATGGTCCATTGGCAGCTTTTACTTGTGGTACTGCAAATGAAACTGCTGCCGATACAGCAAGCACAACAGCTGTAACTAATGCTGCCATTTTCTTACTATGACATTTTTTGTTTTTCACCATAAACTTTGTTCCTCCTGTTTCTTATATTTTTATGCTGCTATATTACTTTATTTATCCTTATAATTACAGTTGTCATATATCCCAATCTGCCAGAAAATGACAAAAATGGGCGTGGGACTAACGTCCCACGCCCATTTTTTCACTTAAAACCACCAGTTGTTGCGAGTTCTACGGAAAAAGAACAAATCATACCGCTAGCTATTAAACTGGATATGCCTTATTCTCTGTATCAGCCTTAGCAGGGTCAACCTTCTTCTGCTGTGCTTCTCTATACTTGAAGAACTCAGTAGCAACTGCTGGGAATAATGCGTATGAAAGCACATCTTCATCCTGCTGCTTGTACTGCTGTACGACTGGGTCATTCTTGAACTTCTCAAGCTGTGGCTCAATAAGATCTGCCGGACGGCAGGTAATAGGTGTAGCATCACCTATAGCCTTCTTCTGTACTTCTGGGTTGAATGGCTTAATTGTCTGTCCGAATTCACCCATAAGAACCTTCTTAGATTCCTTAGTAATCATCTTATAACGCTCGCCCTGTAATACATTAAGAACAGCCTGTGTACCAACAATCTGTGATGATGGTGTAACAAGAGGTGGTTCACCAAAGTCCTTACGAACCTTAGGAATTTCCTCAAGAACTGCCTGATACTTATCTTCTGCACCAGCTTCCTTAAGCTGTGATACAAGGTTAGAAAGCATACCACCAGGTACCTGATATAATAATGTCTTAATATTAACACCAAGAACCTTAGTATTCATAAGACCTGACTTTAATGCTTCTTCTCTCATTGGCTGGAAGTAAGCAGCTATCTCTGCAAGAAGGTTCTGGTCAAGACCTGTATCGTACTCTGTACCCTTAAATGCCTCTACCATAACTTCTGTAGCCGGCTGTGATGTTCCCATTGAGAATGGTGACATAGCTGTATCGATAATATCAGCACCTGCTTCAACAGCCTTCATATATGTCATTGAAGCAACACCTGATGTATAATGTGTATGCATCTGGATAGGAAGTGAAGAACCATCCTTTAATGCCTGTACAAGCTCTGTAGCCTTAGCAGGAACAAGTAAACCTGCCATATCCTTGATACAGATAGAATCTGCACCCATATCCTCAATTCTCTTAGCTGTTTCTTTCCAGTAATCAAGAGTATATGCATCACCAAGTGTATAGCAAAGTGCTATCTGTGCGTGAGCATTAGGATTTTCTTTCTTAACAAGCTTAACTGCCTCAACTGATGACTTAAGATTTCTTAAATCATTGAAACAGTCAAATATTCTGATTATATCAATACCATTAGCGATAGACTTCTGTACGAAATATTCTACAACGTCATCTGCATAATGATTGTATCCGAGGATATTCTGTCCTCTGAATAACATCTGTAACTTTGTATTCTTAAAACCATCTCTTAACTTACGAAGTCTTTCCCAAGGGTCTTCCTTAAGGAAACGAAGTGATGCATCAAATGTAGCACCGCCCCAGCACTCAACTGAATGATATCCAACCTTATCCATCTTGTCTATGATTGGAAGCATCTGCTCTGTAGTCATTCTTGTAGCAATAAGTGACTGATGAGCATCTCTTAATACAGTCTCAGTTATCTTTAATGGTTTCTTAACCTGATCTGCCATCTTAAACTCCTCCTATATATTCCTATATATAAAGTAAATAAACTCTAATTAAGCTGCGTAAGTAACTTCTATTCAGACTTAGAAGGTCTTATGATATATATAGACCATTCCTCTGTCCACAACGAAGTTGCGTAAGCAACTTCTATACAGACTTAGAGGGTCTTAGCTCGCGTATTGTGCGAGCTTAGAGCCTCTTAGTCTGTTTTACATAACACCAAACATCGCCATAAATGTACCAGCCGCAACCGCTGTACCAATAACACCGGCTACGTTAGGTCCCATAGCATGCATCAAAAGGAAGTTAGAAGGATCTGCTTCTGAACCAACCTTCTGTGAAACTCTGGCTGCCATAGGAACCGCAGATACACCTGCTGAACCAATAAGTGGATTAACCTTACCGTGTGTAGCCTTACACATAATCTTACCAAATATTACACCTGCCGCTGTACCAAAGCCGAATGCAATAAGACCTAATGCAACAATCTTTAATGTATCAAGATTGAGGAAGGCTTCTGCACTTGTTGTAGCACCAACTGATGTACCAAGAATAATAACAACTATATACATAAGTGCATTGGATGCTGTTTCTGTAAGTTGCTTAACAACTCCTGACTCTCTAAAAAGGTTACCAAGCATAAGCATACCAACAAGTGGTGCTGTTGTAGGAAGAATTAATACTACAACGATTGTAACGATAATAGGGAAAAGAATTTTCTCAAGCTTAGATACAGGTCTTAACTGTTCCATCTTAATCTTTCTTTCTTTTTCAGTTGTTAATAACTTCATAATAGGTGGCTGAATAATTGGTACAAGTGACATATATGAATATGCTGCAACCGCTATTGGTCCAAGGTAATTAGTCTGTCCTAATTTACCAGCAAGGAATATTGATGTAGGACCATCAGCACCACCAATAATAGATATAGCTGCTGCTGCCTTATCTGGGAATCCCATAAATATAGCCATAATGTAAGCAGCAAATATACCAAACTGTGCTGCTGCACCTAAAAGGAAACTCTTAGGATTAGCGATAAGTGGACCAAAGTCTGTCATCGCACCAACACCAAGGAAGATAAGTGATGGCAGAATACTCCATTCATCTAATAAATAAAAATAATGTAACAAACCACCTACGCCATTGCTTGAATCTTCAATAGATAACATAATATCCGGGAAAAGATTAACAAGTAACATACCAAATGAAATAGGTACTAAAAGCAGAGGTTCATATTCTTTTTTGATTGCCAAATACATGAAAAACAGCGCAACCAGAATCATCAGATAATTACCCCAAGTGAGGTTAAAGAATGCTGTCTGGTGAACGAGGTTTCCCAATGTTGATAAAATATATTCCATTTTTTACCTCCGTATATTATCTCTACACAACTAATTGATATATCAATTAGTTCATAGAAACTAATACTTTACCTGACTCTACTGAATCACCAGCTGCACACTCAACTGTAGCAACTGTACCATCCTGTGGTGCACAGATTTCATTTTCCATCTTCATAGCTTCAAGAACGAGTAATACATCACCCTTCTTAACTGCTGCGCCCGCATTAACGTTAACCTTAAGAATCTTACCAGGCATTGGTGCATTAACCTTTACTGCACCCTGTGCGCCTGCTGGTGCTGCAGCCTTTGGCGCTGCCTTAGGAGCTGCTGCTTTTGGTGCTGCTGCCTTAGCTGCACCTGCTGTGCTTCCTGTTCCTTCTTCTACAGTAACATCATATACATTACCATTAACTGTTATTGTATAATTCTTCATAATTTATTTCCTCCTGCTATTAACCTTTCTAATTGAACGAACTACAAGTCCGTCTGTAGATGTATTCTCTGATGCAGCAATAGCTGCTGTTATAACTGCTATAAGTTCAAGATCATCAACTTCTTCATCCTGCTCTTCGCTTGAAACTATCTGAGCAATAGCATTATCAACGCCCTGGGCACCATTAGATGCTTCATTCTTAGCCTTATTTCTATTCTCAAACTTATTGATGTACTTAAATAATGAAATAATGAATGAAATAAATATAAGTACAACGAATACTGTTCCCATACCGATAAGAGTATTCATTACCGCTTTATACATCTTCTGTCCTGTAGTATATGATGGATTGATAGCACCATTTTCAAGTGTATAGTCATCATTAATTACGAATTCAAATGTACATTTATCATTTTTCTCATATGAAGTATCAACTGTAATAGTACATAACTCACCTGTCTTGCTATTGAGTTCTACATTAATTTCATTGATACTCTTTAAAGCACCTAACTCATCTCTTGTGCTATTCCAGCTATTATAAAAAGCTATTGTCTTAACACTAATTCCACTCTGGTCAACAATGTATAACTTATTATTTACCATTGTAAGTGATTGAGCTGCCTCTGCATCCGCTGTTATCTTAGCAGAATCATTCTTATCAAGATATATAATCATATCTTTAGCCCAGTCTACAAGATAAGCCTCACTGGCATCAAGCTGCTGCTGTTTTAACTCTGTCTTGGCACTTGCTGTTGATATAGTACCATTAGATGAACTGCAGGCTGTCATACAGAATACACAGATAAGTAATGAGAATAACACTAAGAACTTTTTAAACTTAATTTTCTTCATATTATCACCTCTTCAATTATACTGTGCCATGCTTCTTATCTGCACGAACCTCTCTTTTATCAAACAACATTTCAAATGCTGCAATAATGTACTTTCTTGTATCTTCTGGGTTAATAATTGTATCAACATAACCTCTTGCAGCTGCCTGCTCAACGCTTGACTGTAATGCTGCATATTCAGAAGCCTTTTCATTAATCTTAGCTGTAACATCATCTGCTGCTGCGATTTCATCAGCATACATAATCTTAGCAGCTAAAGAAGCATCCATCATACCGATGCTTGCCTGTGACCAGGCATATACCATATCTGCACCTACTGACTTAGAATTCATAGCTACATATGCACTTCCATAAGCTTCACCTGTAATTACATTAACCTTTGGCACATCTGCGTTAGAAAATGCATATACTAACTTAGCAGCTGCCTTGGCAATTGTCTTCTCAGCTCTTACATTAGCTTCAAAGCCCTTAACATTAGTAAGTGAAAGCACTGGTATTTCAAATGCGTTACAGAATGTTACGAATTCGGCTGCCTTATAAGCTCCATCTGTAGTTAATACAGCTGCAAACTCTTCTGCCTTTTCGCCATTCTCATCATATATTGCTGTTCTGTTAGCAACAGCACCAACTGTAACTCCATCAAGCTGAATGAAGCCAGTTACCATTTCCTTAGCATATTCAGCCTTAACTTCTACAAATAATCCATCATCTGAAATATCTGTAAGAGCAAGTGCAGCATCAGCTATCTCTGCTGACATATCAGCGCATACTCTGTTAAGGTCGTCCTGATTATCTGTGTATACAGCACCTTCCTCATTATTAGATGGAAGCATTGATACAAGCTGTCTTACTCCATTAGCGATTGTTTCTTCATCACCAATGAAATCTGCAACACCTGCTTTAGCCATAAATTCTGCACTTGATGTATCAAGCTTAGATTCATAGTTGCCATCTAATGCGTTAGGACTGTTAACAAATAACTTAGCCTTCTTTTCTTCCACAAATACGAAATCTGAAAGTTCTGCAAGAACAGCAAGACCTCCACCACATTCACCGTATACGGCTGTAATCTGTGGAACAATTCCAGAAGCTAATGACATATTCTTATAAATCTGTCCAAAGCCGTCAAGGGCGTCTGTTGCTTCCTGAAGTCTTAAACCTGCGCAGTCAATCAGACCAATCACAGGAGCTCCCATTTTCATTGCCTTCTCATAAAGATTAGCAATCTTCTTGGCATGCATCTCACCAATTGTTCCGCCTAACACAGCAGCATCCTGGCTATACACATACACAAGATTTCCATTGATAACTCCATATCCTGTGATTACACCATCAGATGGAGCCTTTTTTTCCTGCATGTTAAAATCTGTTGCTCTTGCTGTAACAGCCGCTCCGATTTCAACAAAACTGCTATCATCAAGAATTGCTTCGATTCTTGATAAAGCCTGTGTAGTATTACTCATCACCGAGACCTCCTCTTTGTTATATATTGCTTAATGCAAACAACTATTGTTTATTTTATAACAATGTAAGTTAAATTACAAGAGATTTGTTGTTGCTTTCCACGTTATTTTGTTAATTTCATACGCATTTTTCATTAATTTTGCACATAGGACATATATGTTATTAATCTTTTGTTTCAAGAACTATAATAAGTCCTTTATGAACCTTAATTATTCCCTGTTCATCTTCTACCTCGTTGCTCTGGCATATACTTAATCCCTGCTTTAATTCATAATTATCAAGCGTATATTTAAATCCCTCAAGGCTTAAACTGACATTTTCTGACATAGGAATAATTGACACATATCTTCCATACTGGCTGTCTTTACGAATTATATGTATTCCATCAGCCTCACTTAAAAGATATATATAATTGTGTTCATCAACTATATGGCAGTCCTTTCCACAATCAGCCACCACCTTCATATTTCCTATATTGGTAATTGTGTGATCCATTCTTGTTCCTGTCGCACCAAGTATATATATGTCTGTTGCACCCTTTTTAAGTGCTGTCATAATCGCAAGATGTGTGTCGGTATAATCTTTTTCTTTAGGATATGTCTCAAATTCAGTATTACTCTTATATGTGTCAAGCACATCTTTATCTACTGAATCGTAATCTCCAAGCAGATAATCCACCTTCAATCCAAGCTTATCAGCATACTCAAGCCCGCTGTCAGCCGCTATGCAATAATCAAATGTCTGATTATCAAGCCATTCCTTAGCCCACGCAACATTAATACTTCCACCTGTAACAATAAGAGCCTTGCTCATCTTCTATAACCTCCTTTTTAATTATCAATCTTTTAAATTTTCTGCCCATGTTCTTTAATTTTTCACATTTATACTTTATAATTAACCAAATAGTAATTAAGCGTATATATTTTAATAAGCAGACAGCATTTTCATTCTGCTTACATCTGGTAATAGTACCACATTTTACTGCTTATATATAGTTTAATTTACGCGAAGCATTTTAATGCTACATATTACATATTATTTATATACACAGAAAGGAGATTATTGTGAGCAGCTTAAATTCACAGTCAGACAATACAGTTGATGAACACATCATTGACGAAGCTAAGCAATCTGGCATTTCTGAAAAAGAAGCCAAAAATATTATCGAGGAAGAAGAAGGCATTGAGCTTTTACAGCACTCTGGCAATCTGTATGAGTCAACAGATGACAAATATAAAGATAACTTGTCGTCTGCAATAACTTTTTTTGTATGCGGTGCTGCTGGAATTATAATTCTTATTCTTAATGACATCGGAATATTAAAGTTTGTAACAAAAGGTAGTTCTAATTTCATACTTGTAAATGTTGTTCTTGGTCTTTTATTTGTTGGATTTATCGCAATAGGTTTCTGGTCTTTAAAGTATTCCAAGAAAATCAAGTCAAACGCCTCTATCGAAAATGAAGCAACGGACACTATTATCAACTGGCTTAATGACAATGTAACCAAAGAAGACATTGAAGGTTCTTACAACAATGATATTGCAGAAGAAATGAAATATTTCAACAGAAGTGATTACATCAAAAATGCTATTATGAAACAGTTCCCTGACACGTCTGAAGGGTTATGTGACACTATCTCTGATAAATACATTGACAGCATTTTCAATATGTAAATCAACTTTACAAAAACAAAAAGAATATACAGGCTTCTATAAAAAGCATACAATCAGCTTTATAAAAACACTGGCTTCCATAGAACCATACAGTCTGCTATAAAATCACGCAGCCTGTCAATGCTAAATATTACCCAGCTATAATCAGGCTATAACATAAGATAAGCAAAAGCTGTTGGTTTATTATCTAAACACTGATAATAAATCAACAGCTTTTTACTATTATTGTAAATATAATTACTTACTTTGAAAGGTACTCATCAATACCCTTAGCAGCAGCTTTACCAGCTCCCATAGCAAGAATAACTGTTGCAGCACCTGTAACAGCATCACCACCAGCGTATACGCCTTCCTTAGATGTCTGTCCATTAGCTTCTTCTGCTACAATACATTTTCTCTTATTAATCTCAAGACCCTTAGTTGTAGATGAGATAAGTGGGTTAGGTGATGTACCAAGTGACATAATAACTGCATCAAGGTCCATTACGAATTCTGAATCAGGGACTTCAACAGGCTTTCTTCTTCCAGAAGCATCTGGCTCGCCAAGTTCCATCTTAACACACTTAATACCTGTAACATTACCCTTATCATCTGTAAGGACTTCTGTTGGGTTAGTAAGAAGGTCAAATATAATACCCTCTTCTTTAGCGTGATGTACTTCTTCTGCTCTTGCAGGAAGTTCTTCCTCACTTCTTCTGTATACAATATGTACCTCAGCACCAAGTCTTAATGCTGTTCTTGCGGCATCCATAGCAACGTTACCACCACCAACGACAGCAACCTTCTTAAATCTTGCTATTGGTGTATCATAATCCTCTCTGAAAGCTTTCATAAGATTGCTTCTTGTAAGGTATTCATTAGCTGAGAATACTTCATTAGCATTTTCTCCTGGGATACCCATAAATCTTGGAAGACCAGCACCTGAACCGATAAATACAGCATCAAAACCTTCTTCATTAATAAGCTGGTCAATTGTCATTGACTTACCGATTACTACGTTAGTTTCAATCTTAACGCCAAGCTTCTTAACATTTTCAATCTCTGATGCAACAACTGTCTTCTTTGGAAGACGGAATTCTGGAATGCCATATACTAATACTCCACCAGCTTCGTGAAGTGCTTCAAATATTGTAACATCATATCCCATCTTAGCAAGGTCACCGGCACAAGTAAGTCCTGAAGGACCTGAACCGATAACAGCCACTTTCTTACCCTTCTTCTCTGTTGGCATCTCTGGTGATACATTGTTCTCTCTAGCCCAGTCAGCTACGAATCTTTCAAGCTTACCAATTGATATAGCTTCGCCCTTAATTCCTCTTATACACTGACCTTCACACTGTGTTTCCTGTGGACATACACGACCACATACAGCAGGTAATGCAGATGACTTTCCAATAACCTTGTAAGCTTCTTCAAAATTACCTTCTTTTACATTATGTATGAATTCCGGAATATTGATTGATACTGGACATCCCTGTACACATTTAGCATTCTTACAATTAAGGCAACGTGTTGCTTCTTCCTGTGCCTCTTCTGCATTATATCCAAGGCATACCTCATCAAAGTTCTTATTCCTTACATCTGGAGCCTGTTCCCTTACTGGAACTTTCTTCATAACATCCATTATATATACCTCTTTTCCGTTGATTAATTACATTGTCCACATCCACCGTGATGTGTATCTCCTTCAAGGGCTGCAAGCATAGCTCTGCCCTCTTCTGTCTTATATGTCTGCTGACGTTTCATAGCCTGGTCAAAGTCTACTAAATGTCCATCGAACTCCGGTCCGTCTACACAAGCGAACTTAATCTCATCACCAACCTGAAGTCTGCATGCACCACACATACCTGTACCATCAACCATAATAGGGTTCATACTTACAACTGTAGGTATACCTAATTCCTTAGTTAAAAGACAGACGAATTTCATCATAATCAATGGTCCAATCGCTATACATTTGTCATACTTCTTACCCTGTGCATAAAGATCTTTAAGTACATCTGTACCCATACCTTTTCTTACATAGCTGCCATCATCAGTTGTTATATAAAGATTACCTGCCACTGCCTTCATCTCTTCTTCTAATAAGATAAGGTCTTTGTTCTTAGCTCCAACGATAACATCAACATCTACACCATGCTCATGAAGCCATTTTACCTGAGGATATACTGGTGCTGTACCTACACCACCTGCTATAAATACGATATTCTGCTTCTTTAAATCCTCAATATTCTCGTGAATTAATTCTGAAGGGCATCCTAATGGACCAACGAAATCACTAAAAGCATCACCTGCTTTAAGGTGAGACATTTTTTCTGTTGATGCTCCTACTATCTGGAATACAATTGTTATTGTTCCAGCTTCTCTGTCATAATCACAGATTGTAAGAGGAATTCTCTCTCCTTTTTCATCCATTTTAACAATTATGAACTGGCCAGGTTCACAGTGCTTAGCAACTCTTGGTGCTTCAACATCCATAAGAAAAATCTTTTCTGCTAATTTTTCAGCCTTAAGAATCTTGTACATTTTATTACCCCTTTCAGTTATATATTATCTGAAGTGTTAATCACACATCAAAACTTAATTATATGCGGCTGCACTATATGCTCCGCCATTCTGTGTCACTGTATAGCAGTCACCTGTCTTAGTCGCGACACCATAATAACCAGCTGTAGAAGTCTTACCCGTCTTAGATGTCACATCATATCTTACAACGAACATCTCAACTCCATCTACAGTTGTCCTTGACTGATATACAAATGTAACTGTAGAACCATCAGCAGCTGTAGTTCCATCTGACTTAAGCACTCCCTTTGATATAAGCTTTCCTTTTAATATCTCAAGTGCCTCATTATATACATATGTCTTAGCCTTGTTGACAACATAGTTACGCTTAACAACACTGCTTGACTGGTTATGCGAATCAATTATAACAACAGATATTACATTATTACCTGTTGGAATTGTAAATGGTTCAGAGTATTCCTCCGAATTCTTAGTTGGTGTAGAACCATCTAATGTATAATACGCTGTACTGCCAACTGGAATATTATCTATTGTCACAGTCTGTCCTTCCTCATATGTCCCTGAGGCAGGACCTACTGTTGGTGCAGATGGCTTCTTAAAGTCAACTGTATACTCCAGCTCCACAACATCACTGCACACTCCTATGTCACTAATAGCAATAGCCTTTATTGTAGTAGTACCACTCTGTATTTCTATTGCTGTACCTGTGTAACGTTTACTTTTCTTATCTGGCTCAGTCTTATCTGTTGTGTAATATATTGTTGAACTGCTGTTCTCTGTAAATTGTAACTTAATCACATCATCATAGCTTCCAGCTTCAACTGATGGCTTAGGGGTTTCAACAACATAATCTGTAAGATATTTGTAACCCTGTTTATCCTTATAATCTTTAATAAGCTTATTAAGACTTGTTCCATCTTTCTTAGTATTATATATTGAAGCTAATGCTTTTATAGCTTTCTCATTATTCTCATCAAATGATAAAATATCCTTTAACACTTCAATTGACATATCTGTATTATCTGTTGCAGCATAACACTGATACAATGTATATTTTAAATCTACATTTTTCTTGCCTTCAGATAACTTGGAAGCTTTAGCAAGATACTTAATAGCATTATCATAATCCTTGTTCTGATAAGAAGCCATTCCTTTATCATAATTATATTGGAACGAATTCTTATTCTTATTATTAAGAACAACTCCGACAACTATACCTATAATAACTACTAAAGCAGCTACTACACAGGAAACAGCTATAATCATCTTTTTCCTCTTAGCATCCATAGGCTTCTTATCCTTTTCCTGCACGCTGTCATCTTTCTCATTATTACCATTATTCATATGTGCATCAGAGCTCTTATCCTGCTGTTCTGCCATATTATATTCTGTTACCGGTTCTGACTCCCTGACTTTATTATATTCTTTTACTCTGCTGGTATCATCTATATTATTCTGTTCTTTATTGGATTGAAGTTTTTTGTCTGCATTCAAATCACTGATATTAATTGTAGCATCACTTACTTTAGTGAGCATATCATCTGTGACCTTAGGTATAACTCTTGTCTTACCCATTGTTTCATCAGCCAACTCATCATCTTCATCCGATAACTCGTTCTGAGTATCTATGAACGCTTTAGCAACGTTAGTTTCTTCTTCAACAAGCTTTTTCATTGATTTAATTAACTCATTATCTAACTCATCTTTGTCATTGCTATTCATACTTATTCCCCTGCCTTTATATTTTAACTAATAAATTCTAACATATTGATACTCAATAATCAATAAATTAACAAATTAAACTTTTTGAACTTTATAGCCATTACCCATTTGATATATATTATTTTATTATTTTCTTAATTCTTTTTATCGTTCTTTCACAAATAAGACATACTTTGCACACAATTACAGGTTATATTAATAATCAGATAGCAAAGTTAATTCTTTCTATCTCCCCCTCATATTAAATAATAAAGAACAGGCACCATAAGAATAATCTTATAGTGCCTGTTTCTTTTTATATTGTCTATTTTGTTCTATAAGCCGTTTATTATTACAGTCAGTTCCATTATGTTCTGATAACAGTCAAAATATTATATAAAGAATGGTTATGCCAGACTTGAATGTCTGGCATAACCATCTTTAAGTTCTATAATATCTTTAAAGCTTATATCAAGAATTGAAATTTTCCAGCAGCATTACCTGATGTTAGTAACTGTTACTGTACAGCTAAGTGTCTTATTATGAACTGTAGCTGTTACTGTAGCTGTTCCTGCCCGTCTACCTATAACTTCACCTGATGATGAAACCGTACATACTCTTGGATTAGAACTTCTCCAGGTAACAGCATCTTCTGTACCTATTACATCTAGATTAAATCTATCGTACTGCTCCAATCTCACTCGTGATGTACTCATAGCAAGCGAATGTACCGTACATGAAGCTTCTACACTGCTGTTATTGCTTATAACAAACACATCTGCAGTACCAGGACCAACGGTTGTGATTACACCATTCTGGTCTACCTGTACAATTCCTGTATCTGTTGAATACCACTCATAAGAATCTGTATTATTAACAGGTCTTACAATTACTGATAACTGTCTAGCTCGTCCAGAAAGCATATATATTTCTTTAGAGTTAATTCTTAATGATGATATGTTAACAACTGGTGTTACATATACCCAGCATACACCCTTAACTTCGTTACCGTCTTGTGATGTAGCTGTTATCTTACATTTACCAGTACTAAGGGCAAATATTTCTCCCGACTCATCTACTGTTGCAATAGCTTCATTAGATGATGTCCATGATACATCTTTGACAGTTGCACTGTCTGGTGTTATGACTGCTGTAACCTTAGCTGAATCACCAACAAGAAGCCTTACTGTATCTGGTTCAACTGTAATTCCTATTACAGGATCAACAACCTTTACAATACAAGAAGCACTAACACCACTTCCGTCTGCCGCTGTTGCTGTAATAACTGCATTACCAACTGAGTTGGCACTTAAGTTACCATTGCCATCTACATAACATATATCATAATTAGAAGATGACCATACTATATTCTTATTAGTAGCTGTATCCGTTCCAACAGAAGCAACAAGCGTTCCTGTTGAACCAACATTCATAAATTTATCAGTTTCACTAAGAGTTATTGATGATACATACTCTTTTACTACAATCGTACACGCCGCCGTTAACTTATTAACTTCGGTTGTCACTTCAATTATACAACTTCCACCCTTTAATGCTGTAACAACACCATTTTCATCTACTGTTGCTACTGATGGATCACTTGATAAATATGTAACATTCTTATTCTCAGCATCATAAGGTTCAACTACCGGTATGATTGCATATTTAGCTCCAACCCATAATTCCTGATAATCTGAGTTAAGCGAAATTCCTGTTACCGGCTGTGTAACCGTTACAACACAATATGCTGTAAGTCCTGTATCAACATTGGTTGCAATAATAGATGTTGTACCAGCACCTACTGCTGTAACCTTACCATCGCTCTCAACTGTACACACGCTCTCATCACGGCTTTCCCAGCTGATAATCTTATTATCTGCATTCTCTGGAAGACAAGTAGCATTAAGCCAGAATACCTGACCCTGTCTTACAGTTATATCTGTTGTATTAAGTATAACCTGTGTTACAGGCTGTTTAACATATATATTACACATTGCTGTGTAGTTACCGTCCAATGACTTACAAAGGATTGTACAACTTCCTGTTCCAACTGCTTCTACAAGACCATTAGAATCTACGATACACACATTAGTATTAGAAGATTCCCATACTACTGTTCTATTAGTAGCTGTTACCGGAAGAACCTCTGCTGTAATTCTTAATGTACTGCCTATTGACATTATCTCATCAGTATAATCAAGCTTAATCTGCTCTACTGGTATGCTTATGATAAAGTTACAAGTAGCTATATATGCTCCATCTGTTGTCTTACATACGATCGTACAATATCCTGGCTTAACATACTTAACAAGACCATTCTCATCTACTGTTGCAACTGATGGATCTGATGATGTCCATGTTACAGCACGGTCAACACCTTCGCCTGCTGGAAGAACAGTTGCAACGAGCTGATACTGACCAACTGCCATCGATGATTCAACTGTTGTTGCATTAAGTACAAGACCTGTTACAGGTTCTCTTACATATACATCACAAGTTGCTACTTTAAGTCCGTCTTCTGTTATGACCGTAATTGTTGTTGTACCACCAGATACACCAGTAATTGTAGCTGTATAGCTGTCACCTTCTACTGTTGCAACATCTGTATTAGATGATGACCATAATACTTTATTATTAGTTGGTGCTGATGGGTTAAATATAAGCTGTACAGTATCAGATGAACCTCTGTCTACTGTAAGTGATGAAGGATTAATAGTAATCTCACCCACTGGTGTTGTAACATATACAACACAGGTTGCTTTCTTAATAACGCCATTAACATTCTGTGTCACCTTAATATGTGCTATACCTGATGCAATACCTGTTACCTTGAATGTTCTTCCGTCTTCTGACTGAACTACATTAATTAAAGTCTCAGTTGGAACAACTCCTGCTGCATCTGGCTGATTCTCTACTGTAAATGTAATATCATCCTTGCTAGGATTATTAGTTACAAGTGCCACAAGGTTCTGTGTATCACCTATATTAACACTCATTGATGTAAGGCTTAAGCCAAATCCATCGATAACTGTAATCTCATAAGAAAGCTGATTATTAAGCTTGTACTTTGTTGAAAGTTCATCGTCAACTCTTGTTGCATATATAGTAGCTTTACCAGCTCCCATTGCTGTAACAAGACCTGTTGTTGCATCAACCTGAAGTACGCTGTTATCAGATGTTGACCAGGTAACCTCTGTTGATTTAGCAGAAGTCTTAAGCTGTATTGAGTCACCCACATTCATATTGCTTACATCATTGCCAAGCTTCTTAAATGGTACAACAACATTAACTACATCTTTGGTCGCCCAGCCTATGTTACCCTGTACATCAATACTTGCAACACCTGCTGTTGCCTGGGCTACACCTGCGTTAACACCTTTTACGCTGCCAGCCTTATATGTAATTACGTCTGTATCTGATGATACATATGTAACACCTGCTGTTGCTGGATACTTAATATTAGAAGGAATTGCTTCTTCTTTAAAGTCTTCAAAATCTTTATCTGATAATGTAATAAATCTTGTACCATCAGAAAGCTTCTGAATAGAATGTCCTTCTGAGTTAGCAACTCCATCAGTGTATTCGACCTTTGATGTTATCTGGTATGTTGCTGTAAGAGAATTGATACCATCACCATCTGCTGTTCTTACTTTAAGATTAGTTCTACCACCACCGACAATCTTAAGTGTTACTTTAGCACCTGAAGATGATACTTTCTCTACAATACCATCTTTAGAAAGACTTCCTGTCTTATCATTGTCTGTTTCAACAAATATTTTATTAGTATCATTGGCATTAGATGTTATCTCAATAATATCTCCTACCTGATAACAAAGCATTTCTTCTTTTGTAAGCTCTACACCATTTCTGTATGCCTTAAAGCTGTTAATCTTTAAAGGAACGATGATATCTACAGAGTCATTTCCAAGCTCTTCTTCATAAGTAATGCTACCGTCTGGTCCGTAAGCCTTAGTATAATATGTAGCCGTAATTGTTGCCTTACCTGCTCTATTACCATATATTGTAGGATTGGCAGTGCCTTCTGCTGTGTCTGCATATTTAGTTCCCGCACTATCACTTACGACAAATTTAATAATATCAGAGTTGGATACTGTCCATTTAAGATTTCTTACTGCCGGCTTATAATTATCCGGTGAATCCTGACTGACATTATTCTCATCTCTTCCCGACATAGTTGCCACGATGCTGTTCGACTCTGTGCCCTGATTAACAATTGTTGCTGTCGTTGTCACTGATACAGTGACACTGGAATCAGCTTTAGCAAATACCATATATCCGCCAAATACGAATATAACAAGCATTGCTGAAAGCAATATTTTCCATTGGATTTTGAGTTTTCTTAACTTCTTGATATTGCTCATATATATGCCTCATTTCATAAATATTATTCATTGGTATACTATTTTAGAAATATTTTACAATATCTCCACAATATTTTCAATAAGCAAAAAGTTCTATTTTCAATAATTATGTATATTTTTTTAACATTTCACTTTTTATAAATTGCATTACATCTTACATAATACATTATATTTCAATTTATATATAATGTAACTTACCAATATTCTTTTTAATCAGTGGAAAATTGACAGCTTTATACAAAACTTTACTTAAATATATAGATTAAATCTAAATTATATGTTAATATGATTATGTAAAAATTTATTTGGAGGTATCTAAAAAATGAAATTAAATTTAAGACCAGCTGAAGAATGCACATTTGATGCTGTATCTTTAGGTGAAGTAATGCTTCGTCTTGATCCAGGTGAAGGAAGAATTCGTACAGCAAGAAGCTTTAGAGCATGGGAAGGTGGCGGAGAATATAACGTTATCCGTGGTCTTCACAAGTGCTTCGGTATGAGAACTGCTGTTATCACATCTTTCGCTGATAACGAAGTAGGTCTTCTTATGAAGGACTTCATCGAACAGGGTGGTGTTGATACATCCCTTATCTGCTGGAAGAAGACAGATGGTATCGGTCGTCTTTGCAGAAATGGTCTCAACTTCACAGAAAGAGGATTCGGTATCCGTGGTGCCAAGGGTTGCTCAGATAGAGCTAACACAGCTATTTCTCAGGCTACTCCAGAAGATTTCGACTTTGATTACATCTTCAAGAACAAGAGCGATGGTGGCTTAGGTGTTCGTTGGTTACATACAGGTGGTATCTATGCTGCTCTTTCTGAACAGGCTTGTGAAACTGTTATTGCAGCTTGTAAGGCAGCTAAGAAGTACGGTACAATCGTATCTTACGATCTTAACTACAGACCATCTATGTGGGAAGCTATTGGCGGTTTAGCTAAGGCTCAGGAAGTTAATAAGGAAGTTGCTAAGTATGTTGACGTTATGATTGGTAACGAAGAAGACTTCACAGCTTGCCTTGGTTTCGAAATCGAAGGTAACGATGAGAACCTTAAGACTCTTAACCTTGATGGTTACAAGAAGATGATTAACGAAGCTGCTGCTACATACCCTAACTTCAAGGCTGTTGCTACAACTCTTCGTCAGGTTAAGACAGCTACAGTTAATGACTGGTCAGCAATCTGCTGGGCTGATGGTGAAATCTACAAAGCTGCTCAGTATGATGGACTTGAAATCATGGATAGAGTTGGTGGCGGAGATTCATTCGCTTCAGGTCTTGTATATGGTCTTATGACATTTGAAGACGCTGAAAAGGCTGTTAACTATGGTGCTGCTCATGGTGCATTAGCTATGACAACTCCTGGTGATACAACAATGGCTTCTCTTAAGGAAGTTGAAGGTATCGTTGGTGGAGCTGGTGCCAGAGTTCAGAGATAATTAAACATTGTTTTAGTTAATCCATTTAAACTTATGCTTTTAAGCATAAAAAGGAGGTATACAGAATTCCGTATACCTCCTTTTTCAGTTATATAACACAATAATTGAAATAAATCAGCTAATTAACACTATTTATCATATCAACCTACATTTTTCAACGCGAACAATGTAAATTTCTATGGAATTTTATCAAAAAGAAATATATAATAACGTAAGTATTAATTGTTAGAAGTGGAGATTACTATGAAGATTGCCGTATGTGATGATGACCAATACGAATTAGGTATAATAAGAGAACTTTTAGATAATTATGAAGCCTCATCTAATATCAGCTTCACAGTGAAATATTATAATAGCAGTGTCGAGCTTGCTTCTACTGCTGGATTTGAGAAGTTTGACATATATTTTCTTGACATTATTATGCCAGTAATGAACGGACTTGCACTCGCTAAGGAAATCCGTACCTTTGATAAAGCCGCACCTATAATATTCTTAACTTCATCTTCCGAATTTGCAGTAGACAGCTATGAAGTCAAGGCATTTAATTACCTGTTAAAGCCCGTGAACAAAGAACGCCTGTATACTACGCTTGATGATTTAATAGACTTCTTTAACATCGAACAGACAAACAACATAATTATTAAGAACAATTCAGGTATACACAAAATCCGTACAGCTGATATTGTCTATGCGGAAGCATTAAACCGCAAGGTAACTATTCATCTTAAAAATGGAGAACACATAACATCAACCGACGTATTCTCCTCAATATGTGATACACTTAGTATTCACAAAGAATTTACGCTTCCACACCGTTCATATATTGCTCAGATGAACTACATAAGTACTATTATTAGTAATGAAATTCATCTGAGCAATAACAAAACAGTTCCATTGGCACAACGCCGTGTCGTTGAAATCAAGAAGCAGTATTTAACTTTCCAGATGGAAGAATAACAGGGGGCTATATGGATATTTCTACTTTATTAAATCTTATTAATTATATCTTTGTTCTTATCTTTGGCATTATTGTATCATTTTATTTTGCTGATATACGCTTGGAAGATAACCATAAGCTGTTTATATATACAACTCTCACATTTGCGTTATTTCAGGCTGTATGCTATCTGCTACTTGGTCAGAATGTGCTTTATAAAAGCTATCCTTTCCTTATACATATACCTTTAATTCTTGTCATAAGATTTGTCTGCCATAAGAATATATACATTTCATCAATTGCAGTTCTGTCGGCTTATCTTATGTGTACCCCAAGAAAATGGTTCGGCACTGCTGCCGCTTACATTTTCAAAGATATTCCTATGATATCAGATATTGTAACTATTATTATTACAATCCCACTTATATTTATTGTAATTAAATACATTTCTCCTTACATAATAAGGCTTAAGAACGAATCAAAGACCATTATATCAATGTTCTTTCTCCTGCCTCTTACTTATTATATTTTAGAGTACGCATTCACTGTATACACAGACCTGTTATACCGCGGAGAAGCTGTTGTTATAGAATTTATGGACAGCTTTATTGTCATACTCTATTTTATATTATCAACAGTTATACTGGCTCTGTTAAATAAGAAAAATACCGCCGAGCGTGAAAATATCATTCTCTTGGCTGCAGCTGCACAGGCAGAAAAAGAGATTGCCCAGTTATCGGACTATCAGAAACAGGCAGCTATATACCGCCACGACCTTCGACACCATATGAACTTTATACAAAGCTGTCTTAATGATAACAGCTACGCACAGGCACAGGATTATATCAGGGAGATATGTACCAGTCTTAACAACAGCCAAATAACAAGATACTGCGCTAATGAAGCTGTCAACCTTATATTATCTTCCTATATTGCCAAAGCTGACAAATATAATATCACCACACAAGTGTCAGTTACTGCCGCCAACCTTGCTGACTACAAGCCAACTGACCTTTGCAGTCTATTTGCAAATGCACTTGAAAATGCCATAAATGCCTGCAAGCTTGTACAGACAGCCAAGACATCTATTAATAATTCATATAGCAGCATATCCGACACTGCTTCTGACTACGGCGAGGTTAATTCAAACCGTATTATCACAGTAAAGGTGTTTGATAAAAACAATAAATTATGTATTAATATCACCAATACTTATGCTGTTGAACCTATATTTGTAAATAATACTCCTGTATCGGATAAAGCCGGCCACGGTATCGGTATTAGAAGCATAATATCTGTGATTGAGAAATATAACGGTGTATATGATTTCTTTACTGAGGATGGGTTGTTTTATTTTCAGGCGTGTATATAAATATACACCACCATAAAAAGGACTGTCATTTATGATGACAGTCCTTTTTCATTATATTAATTGTTTTTCAATAATTTATTTAATTTCTTATCAAAAGTTTTAATATCGTATCCCTTCATATACTAATAATTATATCTATATATATTATACCCACAAAATGCCTTTACAGCAACTACCAAATTAGTGAAATTATATTGCTTTCAATATCTAAACATTAAATATTTACAAATCTAAATATATATAATATACTATGTATGTACAGAAAGGTGGTATTCTATGATTTCATACAAAAAATTATTTCTACTAATGGAAGAACAGGAAATCACAAAAGAAAAGCTAAAAAATAAAATCGGAATTTCCTCAGCAACTATGGCAAAGCTCTCCAAAAATGAAGATGTTTCAATGTCAACAATTCAAAGTCTTTGCGATTTTTTTGACTGCCAGCCCGGTGCTATTCTGTCATATGAAAAAGAAATTGATAAAAATACTACTCTTTTCAGACTTCGTGAAGAAATGGAAATGAAACTAAAAGGGGGTCTATATCATCAGACCCAGATACGCATAGCTTATAATTCAAATCATATGGAAGGAAGCCGGTTGACAGAAGAACAGACACGAAGTATCTATGAAACCAAGACTATAGGTATTACTGATGGCGTTGAAAAAGTAGATGACATCATAGAAACTGTTAATCATTTCAGATGTTTTGATTATATTTTAAAAATTGCGGATAAAGAACTTTCCGAAGATATTATAAAACATATTCATCTCTTATTAAAAAGCGGAACAACGGATAGTCAAAAAGAATGGTTTGCAGTTGGCGATTATAAGAAACGCCCTAATGTCATTGGTGATATGATTGAAACAACACACCCTCCCAAAGTCCCAACCGCTATCAAGAGTCTATTAAAAGACTATAGGGAAAACAGCAATATAACCTTTGAGGATATAATTGATTTTCATTATAAATTTGAAAAAATACACCCATTTCAGGACGGAAATGGACGTGTTGGCAGACTTATAATGTTTAAAGAATGTCTGAAAAATAACATCTGCCCTTTTATTATTTATGATACTATGAAAGATTATTATAGACGAGGCTTAAATGAATACAATGATGAAAAAGGTTATTTACTAGAAACCTGCCGTGCATCACAGGATGAATATAAGAAATTGTTGGAATATTTTGAATATATTTAAAAGAGCGATGTCATTAAATAGCATATAACATATACCCCTAGATTTTGAAACACTTTAAAATCTAGGGGTATATTATAAAATGCACTTGTTATTAATACATTTTTATTTGTGTACACTAATCATTCCACAAAGGCATTTTACGATAGTTATAACCGTCAAATAAGAAATGATATTCGCTTCCATCAGGATATACAACAATCCATTGCTGTGTCTTTGCAGTAATTTTTCCACTTGTTTTAGGATATCTTATCTGTATGCTTCTAAATCCATTTATAGCCTGTTTGAACTCTGGCGTGCTTTTAATGCTTTCATATAATGAATCACTATCTTCATAATGCCAATAGCTTTCCTGAAGATTTAATGTTCCGTCTGCTTTATATACAATATTATTATCAAAATTATTCTGACTAGCAGAATCTCCAACATATCCTATACTCATAAAATATTGTTTATTAAAATAAAAATTATCGCCATCATATTTAAACATATAATAATAATCTAATCCATCAGGATAAATATAATACTGTACATCTTTTGGAGAACCATTTTTTGAAACATTCTTACCTTTTTCTCCAACCAATGACCATCTTCCACTTACAGGTATCCCCTTCGATTGGGCTTTACTTATAAGCTGCTGAAACTGGCTGTTTGAACCTATCGCATTCTGAAACTCTTTCCAGCCTTTGTATGACTCCCAGTAGCTCTCCTGCAAATTCAAAGAACCGTCAGCATTGTATACAATATGGTCAGAAGACACATCCTGATTAACATTATTATCATCCGCAGCTACTCCTTCCTCATCATCTGAACCACTATTATCACTAGAAATGTATTGCTCTTGTGATTTATTATTAGATACATCATTATCATTTCCTGCTAATTGTGATTGTTCATCTGACTCCGAAGTCTCTTTCGATGCTTCTGTGTCATCTTTTTGTGCTATATCATTATCACTATTCTCTGCACTCTCATTATCTGTTGACACGGCTTTGTCATTATCTCCATTTTTATTAATGTTGCTTTTATCTATAGTGCTTTCTGTCAATACCTGACTGTCTGCTCTGCTTTCAATGGTCGCTCCTGCAGTATCTGAAGTATCTCTGTTTCCTTTATTTATAATATTGACAAGCACAGCAACAATTATAATAACAGCTATGACTAATATACTTATCATTAAATATACATATTTCTTATTATTATTCAAAAAATCCTTAAGTGTATTCATTCCATTTATTCTAATATACTTTCTTCATCTTACCATATTTAATAACGCCTGTTAAAGCGAATATGATACAAGCCACATATATGTATACATTATTACTGTCAGATGTTTGTGGTGTATCTACATTTTCATCTGTTGGTGCAGAAGTATCTGTAGAAGCATTTTCTGTATTACTCTCTGTTATCTGTGTATCCTGTTCTGTATCTTTAGAACCTGAACTAATATACTCAGGTGCTTTATTTGTCACAACATAACTTGAACAATGTTCCTGCTTTACTGTTATGTATCCTTCTTCATCAACTACTACTGTCTGTGTGTCTGCAAATGTATTATCGTTATTCATATATGAGTAATATAATGTCTTTCCTGCATACTGTGTTCCCACTGGTATACGGATACTTGCTGTTGCTGGAAGCTGTCCTGAATAATTAAACTTCACCTGTGACACGAAATTATCCTTTGTTACATATGATGGCATTGTGTCTGCATAAGCTGGATTAATCGTTGTCGAAAAGTCATATTCGTTCTTTCCATCAACACTCTTCATTGTTCCCTTTGCAAATGTAAATGTAACATTGTTATTAGATTTAATTACAATATCCTTATTCTCATTTTCCTTTAAAAGCTTTGTAAAGGTTTCATTGTCAACAACCTGTGTGTCCTTGTCTGTTGCATCATATGTATATGTGTTATCTGTTACATCATCAGTCTTATCATCTGTAACTTTGGTTAAATGAAGGACTGTCTTATCTATCATATAGTCAGGCATCATAATTACATTATTATTCCGCTCCTCGCCATCTGAAGCTTCATATTTAAGATTTATATAAATAAAATCAATATTATAGCTATTCCTCACTACTGCCTGAAATTTTCCATCATCACTTTTGCTATTATATAACTTGGTAAATTGTGCCTTCTGATATTTCTTTTCACCTGAGAAGCCTTTAAAGATGATTGGCATAACTTCAAAAGCGCCAACAAAGCCACCGCCAATAACACCTTCCCCTTGCAGACACACTGCTTTTCTGTCAAATACAAGCTTTCCAGACTCGTCTCTGCTTAATTCATATGCATAAACATCTACTTCTTTAGCAGCATCTATACCATATGCCGACTTATCTGCATCAATTCTTAATGTACTGTCCTCATAGAAAATATTCATCTGTCGGCTGTCATCATCATCAAAATATCCAAAATATTCCTTAAATGCCGCCGAATCTTCTTTGTCCATTACATATTTGACACCATTTTTATTTACAGTATCATCATCTTCCCAATAATAAACTGGCTTATCTGTCACCTCTGCCGCATTAACGCTTACTTTTCCAGTCACACCACCAAATAATGTTGTTGCAACTACTGCTGTCGCTGCAATTACTTCTATGCAGCCTGTCAATTTCTTAATCAACCTCATATTTTTCTCCTTTAAATGTAATTTAAGAATTTACTTATTATAAAATTTTCACATTTAATAAATTCCTGTTACATTTTACCCCCCCCCCGGTATTTTTTTGTCAAGGGCTTTAATTGTGTAAATTCTTATTCAAACTTCCCGTTTTATGAAGCTCGGGAACTTACTTATTACGCAACAAATCATTTCTATTAATAACAGAACAGGCAGCATTCCCATAATGCCGCCTGTTCTGTTATTTTCTTATATCAACTTTTCTTTTCCTGATTGTAATCAGGTATATCAAACATTTTGTTTAATTCTTGTACCAATTACTCCACGCCCTTAAATATCACGTTTCTCACCGGATTAAGTGCGAATAAAAGCAACATTCCAATAACACCACACACAATGAATTCGCTTGCTCCGATTGTCACAAAGAACATAGCAAATATCCCCTCTGAACCATAAGCATATCTTAATACAAATGGTACTATAAGTGTATTCGCAATAATTGGTGGTAATGGTGCAAGCCACTTATTCTTCCTTAACGCATAAGTTCCTATTGCGCCGATAAGTGTCGCAATGCTTCCAAATATTATATCCCATATAGCCGCACCGCCTAAGATGTTAGATAACAGACAACCTACGAACAATCCCGGTATCGCCGCTGATGTAAAATATGGCAGAATTGTAAGTGCCTCTGCTATTCTGAACTGTATAGGTCCGAAGCTGCAATAGTTAAACATAATAACAAGCACAACATAAAGTGCCGCAATCACGGCCGCCTGTGTAATAAACGCAACCTTAAACTGTGCACTTTTAGTATTTCTATTACCGCTGTTATTTTTATTATTATTTTCAATAATATCTTTATTCTTATCCTCTTTACCTTGATTTAATGTATCCATTTTATTCTCCTTTAGTTTTGTTTTATGTGTGGAAGGTTTCGAACACACATTACTATAATCTCTGCATATATGAAACATATCACTGACACATTCCGTATAAGCAGCATTCACAGACACATTATAAGACGGACAGAAATGTAAATATCTGCCCGCCTTAATCTTATATGTCACTATATTTATATGCTGTTATTCAGAGCCACGCAAAATCTGAAAGATACACAACTGCCTCTGAAAAACAATTAACACAATCCTTAAAATTTGTTAATTAGAGAGTTACACCCTGCTTAAAGATAGCTAAATCGTGGAAGCCAGCGATTTCAGCCTTTACCTTCTTACCAGAAGCAACATCTAATACAAGCTGGAAGAGTTCCTTAGCTGCATCTTCAAGTGGAAGGTCATCTGTTACAATTCTTCCTGCGTTGAAGTCTATCCAGTTGCTCTTATTGCCAGCAAGTCTTGAGTTAGTAGCAATCTTTACTGTAGGTACTGGTGATGCAAATGGTGTTCCACGTCCTGTTGTAAAAAGAACCATCTGTGCTCCTGCTGCTGCACAAGCTGTTGAAGCAACAAGGTCATTACCAGGTGCGCTAAGAAGGTTAAGTCCCTTATCAGATACTCTTTCACCATAAGCTAATACACCCTTTACAAGTGATGAACCAGACTTCTGTGTACATCCAAGTGACTTATCTTCAAGTGTTGTGATACCACCATCCTTGTTTCCTGGTGATGGATTCTCATAGATTTCCTGACCATTCTTGATGAAGTACTCTTTAAAGTCATTGATAAGGTGAACTGTCTTCTCGAAAAGTTCCTTGTTAGCACATCTATTCATAAGGATAGTCTCTGCACCGAACATTTCTGGAACTTCTGTAAGGATAGTTGTACCACCCTTAGATACGAGCATATCTGAGAAAAGACCTACTGTTGGGTTAGCTGTGATACCTGATAAACCATCAGAACCACCGCACTTCATACCAACGATAAGATGCTTAGCACTAACCTTTTCTCTCTTAAATGTAGCAGCGTAAGACATAAGTTCCTTCATAATACCTTCAGCAGCTTCCTGCTCATTTTCTACATCCTGAACCTGTAAGAACTTAACTCTGTCTGGGTTAACTTCACCGATATAATCCTTAAGAACTTCAATACGGCTGTTCTCGCAACCAAGACCAAGTACAAGTACTGCACCAGCATTAGGATGGTTGATAAGGTCAGCAAGTACGTGTCTTGTATTCTCCTGATCCTCTGTTACCTGTGAACATCCGTATGGATGTGGGAAAGCAACAACTTCATCAACACCTTCTGGCTTGTTAGCTCTTGCTGTAGCTTCGATTGCTCTTGCTATTGAATTAACACAGCCAACTGTTGGGATAATCCATACTTCATTTCTTACACCAACTGTACCATTTTCACGCATATATCCTTCAAAGAACGCTTCCTCTGTTGGCTCAACGTCCTTATGTCCTTCTGGATTGTATGTGTATTCAAGAAGTTCACCGAGAGCTGTCTTTAAGTTGTGTGTATGAACCCAGCCACCAACTTCAATATCAGACTGTGCGAAACCGATTCTGAAACCATACTTTATAACTGCATCACCCTTCTTGATAGGCTTGATAACAAACTTATGTCCCTGAGGGATATCTTCTATTGTAGTAACTTCTGTACCAGCAACATTAAGTGTTGTGCCCTTAGCGATTGGCTTAAGAGCTACTGCAACATTATCATCTTTATTAATCTTAATAAAATCCTGCATAACTACCTCCTGTAATTAATATAATCTCTATGTATCATTAACCACGTACATCATAGAATTATGAAATTCAATGATTACATTCATATCATAACATTTTTATTATAACAATAAAAGGGTATAAATACACAATACCTCTTACATAACTTAAGGGCGGATGAAAAAGAACACCCGCCCTTATTAATGCTTTAAAATACGATATAAATCAATGCCGAAACTTATATTCAGCTAAGGCTTATAAATACTTTGCTGCAAACTGCCAACGCAATTATGCTAACTTTTCATCATCAAGAGCTAAATCGTTAACTACAGCTCTCATGCCTCTTTCTCTGATATCTGTAATATATCCTGTGATAACTTCTTCAAGGTCAAGAACCTTAGTAAGGTCTTCGCCACCGAAGAACTTAGTATTGCTTAAGTAAGCGTGTGTGAATTCAGCTGGTGTCTTACCAGAGTTATCTCTGAAGAAATCAAGTACAGCCTTATCATCTGTGATGTTGTACTCTTCACCGTTTCTGTCACCCTTTAATACAATACCGCCGTTGAACTCAGCTTCTGTCTGTGATGTATAGAAGCTCATAAGTGCTGCGATAGAGAATGTAAGGTACTTAGGAAGCTTGTTAAACTTCTTAACATATCCTAAGAATGAAGGAAGACATCTAGCTTCCCACTTAGATACAGAGTTAAGTGAAATGCTTAATAATCTGTGATCTACGAATGGGTTAAGGAATCTGTCGATAACAGCCTTAGCGAATTCTTCACAATCTTCCTTAGAAAGTGAAAGTGTAGGAATAACTTCATTGTAAAGTGTTTCTTCCATATACTTTCTGATAACTGGATCCTTCATAGAGTTCTCTACGTTATCGTTACCAGCAAGGAATGATGCTAATACGAATGATGTATGTGAACCATTAAGGATTCTTACCTTTCTTTCCTTATATGGATGATGATCCTTTGTAAATACTACATTAAGTCCAGCTTCCTTGAATGGAAGTTCCTTCTCAAGCTGTTCAAGTGGAAGGTTAGAATCACTTTCTACAACCCAGAGACCGAATACCTCAGCTCTGTCGATAAGCTGATCTTCATAGCCCCACTCTTCGCAAAGCTTAGCAGCATCTTCTCTTGGATAACCTGGAACAATTCTATCAACAAGTGTTGGGCAGAATGAGCAGTAATTGTTAACCCAGTCCTTGAATCCATCTTCAAGATCCCAGAGTTCTATAAACTTCATAATGCACTTCTTTAATTCGATACCATTATCAGCGATAAGTTCGCAAGGAAGTAAGATAAGTCCCTTATCTGCTGCTCCGTTGAACTTCTGGTATCTCTTGTAAAGAAGCTGTGTAAGCTTACCAGGATATGTCTTAGGAGGACGAGCATTAGGATCGTTATCTGTCTCGTCAAATACGATACCTGCTTCTGTTGTATTAGAAACGATAAATCTAAGTGTTTCACTTGTACCATATTCAATGTACTTGTCATAATCTTCGATAGCTGCTACAGCATCAACAACAGATGTAATCTGACGTGTGATTTCCTTAGGCTGTCCATCTACGAAACCTCTTAACTGAAGTGTGTACTGGCATTCCTGATCGTGGAATCTTTCAAGTGTACCAAACTCGATTGGCTTAACGATAACAACACCACCATTAAAATCTGTCTTTTCGTTAGTAACATCGAAGATATAATCTACGAATGCTCTAAGGAAGTTACCTTCACCAAACTGCATAACCTTTACAGGTCTGTCAACTGCATGTGTAATACTCTTGTTTAATCTCTGCATATTATTCCTCCATTCCGCCCACTTTAAGGGCATCTCAGCTCCACGCAGGGCGTAGACACTGACTATGAAATATCCCAGTGTTAATTAAAATATTAAGATATTCCATATTTAACATTATTGTAGCGCAGTATCACTCAGCTTTGCCGGACTACGCATTCTTAACCAGTAAATGGTATCCAAAGCGTATGTAAGCGCTTTCATTATCTTTCACAGATTATGATATACTCAAAAACATTTTTAGTCAATACTTATTTTTGTATACATTATTGTCTGTTAAATTTAATTATCAGTTATTGTTCTTCACTCATTACTAAACAATTGCACAACTCTTTAATGGTAATAATTAAGTACAATAAAAATACACTTTACATACTTGCTTTTATAATAATACCATTGTATAATCAGTTTATCAATATGTAAGTGCTTACATTAAGTGTTTTTTATGATATTTTACTACTTTTATAATTACACAATTCTGTTAATTATAATTATTCATCATAATTAATGGCCTAATGATCAACTGCACCTATATATTACATTAATGCAAGCGTTGTCCAGAGCTTACAAGAATGAGGTTAATTTATGAATATATATGATGTTTCCAATAAAGCAGGAGTATCTATTGCCACTGTTTCCCGTGTTCTTAATGGTAATGCCAAAGTATCATCAGCTACAAGAAACAAAGTATTAGATGCTATGAAAGAGCTTGATTATACACCAAATGTATTTGCAAGAGGCTTAGGACTTAATACAATGAAGACCATAGGTATAATGTGTATTGACTCCTCTGATATTTACCTTGCTAATGCTGTATATTATCTTGAACAGGAATTAAGAAAGCATGGTTATGACTCCATACTCTGCTGTACAGGTAAGGATTATACTAATAAGAAGAAATATCTTGAACTCCTGTTAAGCAAAAGAGTTGACGGCATAATACTTGCCGGTTCACAGTTTGTTGAGAATACCAATATCCACAATAATGATTACATAATTAATGCAGCTAAGGATATACCTATTGTCTTAGTGAATGGATACCTTGATGCACCTAATATATATTCTGTTATGTGCAATGATGAAATTGCCATATATAATGCAACTAACCTCTTGATTAATAATGGACATCGTAATATAGTCTACTTATACACAAGCAAGTCATACAGCGGTATGAACAAATATGCAGGATATATGAAAGCTTTGAAAGAAGCAGACATTTCGCTTCCTGAAGATTACAGACATCTATGTGGCAAGAACATTTCGCACGCCAAGGAATACCTTAATTATCTTTATAATAAAGGTATCGAATTTGATGCTGTTGTAACTTCTGATGATTCGCTTGCAGCAGGTGCAGTCAAATATGCACACTCCCACTCCATCAGTGTTCCTGATGAGCTGGAGATTATAGGGTTTAACAACTCGGTTCTTTCCATATGCACTGAACCAGAGCTTACATCTATTGACAGCCACGTTGAACAGCTTTCAACTAAAGCAGTAGATGTTCTTATGAAGGTATTGTGCGGTGAATCTGCTGATAAACACAGCATTATCACTGCTGATATTATAAAACGCAATACAACACATTTTTAATTCACAGGAGGATTATGTACTATGAAACAATTCATGGACAAAGACTTTTTACTTTCAACACCTACAGCACAGCACCTCTTCCACGACTATGCTGACCAGATGCCTATCGTTGATTATCACTGCCATATCAACCCTAAGGAAATCGCAGAAGACAGAAAGTTCGAGAACATTACACAGGTATGGCTCGGCGGTGACCACTATAAGTGGCGTCAGATGAGAACTAATGGTGTTGATGAGAAGTACATCACAGGTGATGCTACAGATCGTGAAAAGTTCCAGAAATGGGCTGAAACACTTGAAATGGCTATCGGTAACCCTCTTTACCACTGGAGCCACCTTGAACTTCAGAGATACTTCGGTTACAACGGTATCTTAAATGGTGATACAGCCGAAGAAGTATGGAATCTTTGCAACGCTAAGTTACAGGAAGATTCTATGTCAGTTAGAAATCTTATAAAGCAGTCAAATGTTAAGTTAATCTGTACAACAGATGATCCAGTTGATTCACTTGAATGGCACAAGAAGCTTGCAGAAGATGATACATTTGATGTACAGGTACTCCCAGCCTGGAGACCTGACAAGGCTATGAACATCGAAAAGCCTGAATATCTTGACTACCTTAACACATTATCAGATGTAAGTGGAATTAAAGTTAACTCTTTTGCTTCTCTTATGGATGCTTTAAGAAACAGAATGCAGTTCTTTGATTCAATGGGATGCTCAGTATCTGACCATGCTCTTGAATATGTTATGTATAAGCCATACACAGATGAAGAAATCGAAGCTTTATTTGCTAAGAGATTATCTGGTAAAGCTATCACAACAGAAGAGATGAACAAGTTCAAGACAGCATTTATGGTATCTGTTGGTAAGGAATACAACAAGCTTAACTGGGTAATGCAGTTACATTATGGTACTATCCGTGATAACAACGTATTCAGATACAATCAGTTAGGTCCTGATACAGGCTTTGACTGCATCAACACTTATGACTGTTCAGCAGAGATGGCTCAGTTCCTTAACGCTCTTAACAGCACAGATGAACTTCCTAAGACTATCATCTACTCACTTAATCCATCAGTTAATGCTGCTATCGGTACTGTTATTGGATGTTTTCAGGATTCTAAGGCTGTTGGTAAGATCCAGCAGGGTTCAGCATGGTGGTTCAATGATCATAAGGTTGGTATGACTAACCAGATGACAAGTCTCGCTAACTTAAGCTTACTTGGCAACTTCATCGGTATGCTTACAGATTCAAGAAGCTTCTTATCTTATACAAGACATGAATACTTCAGAAGAATTATGTGCGAGCTTATTGGTGGATGGGTTGAGAACGGTGAATACCCTAACGATGAGAAGGCTCTTAAGAAAATTGTTGAAGGCATCTCTTACAACAATGCAGTTCGTTACTTTGGTTTCGACTTATAAAATCAAGCACGGACAAATAGTATTATAGACATTCATTTGTTAATAATATTAAACTAAAATCCGCTGTATATTGAAATGTAAAATCAATATACAGCGGATTTTTATATCTTTAATCCTTAAGGCTCTTTGGCAAAAGCTGACAAAGACCACTTAGTAATTATTCTCTTTGTTTCATTATTTCTTATCTTTTCTTCTCATTGCAACTGGCTTTCTTGATACATTCTTCATCTCACTCTCATCAAGTGTATGCATCTTGCCATTGTAATCCATCTTATGCTTTGGCTTCTCTCCAACATATACCATAGATGAATTATCCCTGCTAAGCTTAGCTGAACACTCCGGACAAAATCTTCCGTATCTTATCTCTGCACCACACATCTGGCACTTAATATATGAACCAGAACCATCTGGTATCTCAATACGGCCCTGATATAAGAACTTCTGTATAGTCTTAACGCTTACACCTGTTGCATCAGCTATTGTGACTGCATTCTGTGGTCCGTGCTTTTCAAGATAATCTCTTATCTTGCCAAATTCAGTAAATTCTTTATTACCACATTTAGGACATTCATATACCTCTCCATATGCATATATCATTCTCGTGCCACACTTAGGACATTCCTTAAGCATTGTATAATGCTCATCAAGTTCTGCCCTCATATTAATCTTCATCTTTTCATCGTCATTGATATGCTGTCTGTTGTCAACAACTCTTTTATTATTCTCCAACTTTACCCCTTCTTTCTTTTACCCTGTTTCTTGCTGTCCTGATTTGCCTGTGCTGCCTTTAGTGCTGATTCATATTGTGTAGGTTCTCTTAAAGACCTCTTTAGTGCTTCCTTATTAGATTCCCCTGAACTACGTGAACTACGGCTTGCAGCAAGGAACTGTCTTTGCTTCTCATTGATATAACGTGCCACATCAATATTGCAGGATGTAAGTGTACAGCCATAGATAATCTTCTTCTCACCTACTGTAACCTTTCTTACAATATTTCCAATAAGGCTTATACCTGTCTTCATATCATTAAACACCAGTCTTACAGGAAGATTCTCTGCATCTATATCTTCAATTTCAACAAATGAGAAACCATTCTCACTTATATCCTTAAGAATAACATTAACAGCTTTCTTATTAGAACCTATCTGGACAACCGCTCCCAGACCAAGAAACAATCTAAACGACTCTCTTCGGTTCATCTCAAATCCTTCCCCTGATGCAACTATCTTGTATACATTCTTTCCATTATTCTGGACAGTCGTTATTCCGACACCTTTCCATACTATAGGATTCTTTTCTTCTCTTAAATATATTAAATTAACCATCAAATGCCCTTCACTATTAAATGATAGTATCTTACCATCTATCCTTATCGGCTGGGCATATATATAATTCACTCCTGATTCTACACACTGTGAGTGAAATTCCAACTTTCTTTCCTTAAGACTGACCTCAATAGTTAAATTACCTTCAGCCGGAACTTCCTTAATTATCATTAATCATCTCCAGAAATATATAAATATCCATATATTCAATTAAACGTAATCAAAAATATTTAATTAAATAATAACATTTTTCACGCTTATTGAAAAGTTGTTTTTTGACATTTTAGACAACATTTTAGACATTTTCCACACATTCTATTGGAATTTCCTATTACATAAAATAAAGACTGCTAATATATACTAACATACCAGCAGTCTTTTTATCATAAACACATATAACCATAAAATGATATATAATCATCTAATGGCTACGCTATATTGTTATTATTCCTCGTCCTCAATTGGCTCGTCCCAATTGTGGTATACATTCTGAACATCATCTTCTTCATCAAGAAGTGCTAATATTCTTCTCATCTTCTTAATATCATCTTCTGATGTGAGCTCTACCATTGTCTGTGGAATCATTGTAACTTCTGCTGAAGCAAATGTAATTCCTTCGTTAGAAAGTGCATCACTTACTGTGCCAAAATCATCTGGAGCTGTAGTAATCTCATAGCTGTCTTCTTCTTCATTGAAGTCATCTGCACCTGCATCAAGGGCAATCATCATAAGATCATCTGCATCCTTATCACAATCTTCCTTAGCAACGATAATCTGTCCCTTATTATCGAACATAAATGATACACAGCCAGGTGTTCCTACATTACCGCCACCCTTAGTGAATGCATTTCTGATGTTAGAAGCAGCTCTGTTTCTATTGTCTGTTAATGCCTCAACTATAATAGCTGTTCCGTTAGGACCATATCCTTCATATGTAACTGATTCAAAGTTAGACATATCTGTACTTGCAGCCTTCTTAATAGCTCTTTCAATTGTATCATTAGGCATATTAGCAGCCTTACACTTAGTAACAACCTGTCTTAACTTACTATTATTATTAACATCAGGTCCACCTTCTTTAACGGCAACCATAATCTCCTTACCAAGTCTTGTAAAAATCTTACCCTTAGCAGCATCATTTGCAGCTTTCTTATGGGCTATGTTAGCAAATTTTGAATGTCCTGACATTTTATTTCTCCTTTAATCTACTTATCTTCTTATTTCTAATCTAAAAATACACCGACAAATATTCTATCACTATCTGGCTGAATTTTCAAGCAATTTAGCAAATTCTTCAATAGGCATAGGTTTATAATAATAGTAGCCCTGTGCATACATACAGCCATTCTCCTTTAAGAAATCAGCCTGCTCTTTTGTCTCAACACCTTCTGCAATCATATCTATTCCAAGTTCATTAATCATTCTTATGACATTGCCAAGAAGTACTTTTCCTTTATCTGTTGCTATATCATCAACAAAGGTCTTGTCTATCTTAACTTCATCTACACGCTCGCTCTTTAACATTCCAAGAGAAGAATATCCCGAACCGAAATCGTCCATTGAGAACTTAAAGCCATATCCCTGCAATGACTGAACCTTCTTAAAAAGACTGCCCTCTTCCTTAGTAAACGCACTTTCTGTTATCTCTAGCGGAATATACTTAGGATCTATACCATATTCACCGGCCATATTCTTTAAATTCTCTGTGAACTTTTCCTGATATACATGCATTCTTGATACATTAACTGATATAGGAACCGGTTCAATACCTTTATCTTCCATCATCTTAATACAGGCACATACTTTGTTCCATATAAAATTATCCACATCAATTACATATCCATTCTTCTCAAGAACAGGTATGAACTGGTCAGGATATATCATCTCCTTATCGTTCTGCCATCTTACAAGTGCCTCTCCGCCAATAATATGCCCATTGTGCATATCAACCTTGGGCTGTACATATGCTTTTATGTAGTCATTCTTAAGTGCCGGAAGCACATCATTTTCTATCTTCTTCTCCAAAAGCATAGACTCACGCATAGCATTATCATAAAACTCATATGTCTTAAATACCTTGCCCTTAATCTTCTTAATCGCAAGATCTGCGTAATCACACATAAGGCTTACATCCATATTATTATGATTAATACATATTCCAAATGCGGGAAGAACTTTGCACTGTATATTATACTGGTCTATTCTACTCCTAATCGAGTTAACAATATCAATAAGCTCCTGCTTGTCATCAAATGATGTGCATAACACAAATATGTCAGCCCTGAAATGACCTGCAACACAGAATTCCCCCTCATAATCACAAAACAATCCTGATATGTACTTAAGCAGCTTATCCGCTTCTTCACGTCCACAAAACTCATTAACTGTCTTAAAATGGTATATATCCATTCTTATAACAGCGAACTTCTTATCACTGTTATTCTTCATAAGTTCATTAGCTTCATAAAAGAATGCCTTAATTCCATATAGACCTGTAAGCGGCGATTCATTCTTCTTAGCGTTAAGATCAGCCATCTTCTTCAACGAATAAAGATATAATTCATCACTCACAATCTTAGAATTTGTAGTATTATCTCCCGCATTTCCCATATTAATCTCCGTTCCTACATCTTTCTATAAATGTATATCAAGATTACTTATTGCAAATTATATCATATTACATTAAAAAAAGCAAAAAATATTGTGATATTGCATAAATTTTATACCAATATCACAATATTTTGTATGCATTCTTATATTTTCTGCAAAAGCAGCAGAATTATATGTTAAAACACCACTTAATCTTAAAGGTTAGCTTTAATCTTCTCAATCATAGCAGCATATTCTTCATCTGTAAGGTATTTCTTATCTGGATTCATAAGGAATACTCCACCCCATTCATATTCGTCCTTATACTTAGGACAAAGGTGGAAGTGAAGATGATGTCCTGTATCTCCATATGCACCATAGTTAACCTTATCTGGGTTAAACGCTTTCATAATTGCTCTTGCAACTCTTGCAACATCCTCAAAGTAAGCTGCTCTTTCTTCTGCTGTAAGCTCGTTCATATCACCTACGTGCTTCTTATGCGCAACGATACATCTTCCCGGATGACTCTGCTCCTTGAAAAGATATACCTTAGATGTCTCTAATTCGCATATCTTAATACCGAACTTTGCAACAAGTTCACCTTCCATACAGTATGCACAATTCTGATCTACCATATCTGTATCCTCCTTATAATTAAAATCACTATAAATAACTAATAAGCAGTCAAGCCAGCAGGTCAAACTGCTTATCAGTTAATATCTTTATATATCAATTATTAAATGTCTGAACTATCAATTATTCAGCATCTTTGATGGAGAAGCTTATTCTTCCCATCTTATCCTTACCCATGCACTTACACTTGACAACGTCACCAAGAGTAAGAACATCTTCTACCATATTAATTCTTTCCTTAGAAATCTTAGAAATGTGAACCATTCCTTCCTTTCCAGGTGCGAACTCAACAAATGCACCGAATTCCTTAATACTTACAACTTTACCTTCGTATATCTTTCCTTCTTCAAATTCATCAACAATAGTTCTGATATACTTCATAGCCTTATCCATACCAGCCTGGTCAACACCACATACTGATACAAAGCCGTCATCTGTGATATCAATCTTAACACCACATTCTTCGATGATGGCATTGATAACCTTACCACGCTGTCCAACAACTTCACCAATCTTAGCCGGATCAATTGTAGTCTGGATAATCTTAGGTGCGAATTCACCTACAGTCTTTCTTGGTTCAGCGATAGCTGGCTTCATACAAGTATCCATAATGAAAAGTCTTGCTTCTCTTGTTCTTCTTATAGCTTCTTCTACGATAGGACGTGTAAGACCATGAATCTTAATATCCATCTGGATAGCTGTTATACCTTCTGTTGTACCAGTTACCTTAAAGTCCATATCTCCGAAGAAATCTTCAAGACCCTGAATATCTGTAAGAACAACATAATCATCATCTGTATCACCTGTTACAAGGCCACAAGAGATACCTGCAACCATACTCTTAATTGGAACACCAGCAGCCATAAGTGACATACAAGATGCACAAGTTGAAGCCATTGATGTAGAACCATTAGACTCGAATGTCTCTGACACAGCACGTATTGCATATGGGAATTCCTTTTCTGAAGGAAGTACTGGAATAAGTGCTCTCTCGGCTAAAGCTCCGTGTCCAATCTCTCTACGTCCTGGTCCTCTTGAAGGCTTTGTCTCACCTACGGAGTATGAAGGGAAATTGTAGTGATGTATATATCTCTTAGTTGTAACATTATCATCAAGTCCATCCACCTTCTGTGCTTCTGATAAAGGAGCAAGTGTTACAACGTCACATATCTGTGTCTGTCCTCTTGTAAACATAGCAGAACCATGAACTCTAGGAATGATATCAACCTCTGCTGCAAGCGGTCTTATCTGGTTGATTGCACGTCCATCAGGTCTCTTATGGTCTTTTAAGATCATCTTGCGGACAGTCTTCTTCTGATACTGGTAAAGAGCTTCACCAAGTAATGCAAGATATTCTTCATTATCAGCAAATGCTTCTTTCATCTTTTCCATTATCTCATCAATGTTCTTATCTCTAGTCTGCTTGTCATCTGTGAATACAGCAACTTCCATTTCTTCTGGAGATACTACCTGTTTCATAGCTTCAAACATCTCTGCTGGAATAGCACAGCTCTCATATGAGTGCTTTTCTTTTCCAACTTCTGATACAATCTTCTCAATAAATGCAATGATTGTCTGGTTGATATCGTGAGCCATATATATAGCTTCAATCATCTTGTCCTCTGGAATGATATTAGCACCGGCTTCAATCATAATAACCTTCTGCTTAGTAGAAGCTACTGTAAGCTGAAGATCACCTTCCTGCCACTGAGCCTGTGATGGGTTAATAATGAATTCTCCGTCAATCATACCAACCTGTGTCATAGCACAAGGACCATCAAATGGAATATCTGATATACAAGTTGCAATAGAAGCTCCAATCATAGCAACAAGCTCTGGACGGCACTCTGGATCTACTGCCATAACCATATTATTAAGCGTAACATCATTACGGTAATCCTTAGGGAATAAAGGTCTCATAGGTCTGTCTATTACTCTTGATGTAAGAATTGCATTCTCAGAAGCCTTTCCCTCTCTCTTATTAAATCCGCCAGGTATCTTACCTACAGCATACATCTTTTCTTCAAATTCAACACTTAATGGGAAGAAATCAATTCCTTCTCTTGGCTCCTTAGATGCAGTAGCTGTTGAAAGTACCACTGTATCACCATAGTGCATAAGAGCTGCTCCGTTAGCCTGTGCACATACTCTGCCGACATCAACTCTTAATGTTCTGCCAGCTAATTCCATTGTGTACTGTTTAAACATAAATTTCCTCGTTTCCGCCTGTTATGGCTTGCTTAATTGTATTAACAGAAAGTCCGAAACAACTCAAAAACCCACTTAATTAAGTACGCTTTTGAGTGGTCTCGGTGAAATCTTTCTGTTATTAGCTTAATAATAAGTAATTACTGCCTGATTTGCAAGCATATTACCAAAAGAAAAAGGCGAAGTTATACAACTCCGCCATAAATAATTAATTACTTTCTGATTCCTAAACGTTCGATTAAGTTTCTGTAACTTTCGATGTCGTTCTTCTTTAAGTAAGAAAGTAAAGCTCTTCTCTTACCAACCATCTTTAAAAGACCTCTTCTTGAGTGATGATCCTTCTGGTTAATCTTTAAATGTTCTGTTAATTCAGCAATTCTTTCTGTTAAGATTGCAATCTGAACTTCTGGAGAACCTGTATCTCCTGCTTTTCTTCCGTAATTAGCAATAATTTCTGCTTTCTTTTCCTTAGATATCATTGTTGATTCCTCCTAAATATTAATCACCTGCCACCAAGCCTGGGGTCGGAGTGTCCCGTATCTGAGTGACGGCTCATACGTTGATAATATATCATAACACCAATATGAAATCAAGTGGATTTACAAAATAATTTCAAGATTTCAAGACATTTTCAAAATTTAATTTTAATTTAATTTTATCAAAATCACTTCAAAAATATCTTTTCAAAAACAATCTCAAAATATTTCCATTTATCTTTTATTGTATAAGAAACATCTCTTTAGCAAAGCTTGCATCACTTTCCATCTGCTTCTTTAATGCCTCAACATTTTCAAACTTCATTTCCTGCCTTAAGAAATGATAAAGTGCCACCTCAACCCTGTTTCCGTATACATCTTTATCAAAGTCAAATACATTAGTCTCAACGCTCACTTCATATCCATCACTTATTGTCGGCTTAGTACCAAGATTAGTAACACCATAATACCAGACACCATCTATTAATATTCTGGATGCATATACTCCGTTCGGTGGAAGAAGCTTAATCTCTGTAGGATATACATTAATGGTAGGTATCTCTAACTTCCTGCCAAGCTGGTTACCCTTGGCAACAATTCCTGTTATCGAATAAGGTCTGTTAAGGAGCACATTGACTGTCTCCATATGACCTAACTTTAATTCTTCCCTTACATATGTACTGCTTATATCTTTATCCTGAAACTTCTCTTTCTCTACAACAATGGTTTCATAGCCATATTTAGCTGCATTACTTATAAGAAATTCCACATTGCCGCTTCTATCCCTGCCAAAGCAATAATCAGTTCCAACGACAATTACCTTTGCTTTCAATTTATTAATCAATATATCACTTACGAATTCTTCTGGTTCCATATTCATAAGTGTTGTAGTAAATGGATACTCAACCTCGACATCTATTCCATAATTCTCGCATAACATTCTTCTCTCCGAATTAGTAGATAAAAAATGCTGGTTCTTCTGAGGACAGATACTAAGCGGAATTCTGTCAAATGTAAACATAACCGACAAAAGTCCCTGTTCCTCTGCTTTCTCTTTAACTATGGATATAAGCTTCTGATGTCCAAGATGAACACCATCAAACTTGCCAAGCGTTACAGCGCTGGACCTTTCCAGCTTGAAATCCTCCGTTCCGTGTATGTATTCCATACTGGTCTACACCGCCTTTCAGGTACATCATTTATCCTTCATAAAACATCTTCTCAAGGACAAACTGTCCCGCAATATACTGATATATGCCAACAAATGTATTGCCAGAATCATATATCCTGAATTTCTCCATATCAAGAAACTCACAATCTTCATTAACAACCGCTTCTAAAGGAAGCTTATTGCCATTATACAAAAGCTTGTTGTAAGCTTCATCTACTGTAAGTCTGGTATATGACGGAAACATAGAATCAATGCTGATAATATGTTCTTCCATCTCTCCCTTAATCATATAAGCTGCTATCTGATTAAGTGTAAGAGTATCATCAATAAGAAAATCCCCCACTCTTGTTCTTATAAGCTCCATCATACAAGCTCCACAGCCAAGTTTCTCTCCTATATCCTGACACAACGTCCTTATATAGGTTCCTTTGGAGCAGTCTACAGTAATTGTAACCGTCTTAATATCATCTTCAAGGTTAATATCATTAACCCTCAAAGAATTAATCTTTATACGGCGCGGTTTTCTCTCAACCTCTACCCCTGCTCTTGCAAGCTCATAAAGCTTCTTTCCATTAACCTTAAGTGCCGAATACATTGGGGGAATCTGATCATATTCTCCCTCAAAGCTGCTGCAAACTTCCAATATCTGTCTTTTAGTGACATTAACCTCTCTTGTCTTAAGAACAGTTCCCGATGTATCCTGAGTATCAGTAACTGTACCAAGAAGCATTACAGCCTCATAGGTCTTAGTCCAGTCTGTAATCATGGAACACAGACCCGTTCCTTTACCAAGACACACCGGAAGCACGCCAACTGCATCAGGGTCAAGTGTACCGGTATGACCTATTTTTTTCATATGAAGAATTCCACGAAGTTTTGCAACCACATCGTGTGATGTGAAACCTTTTTCTTTGTATACATTAATAATTCCGTTCATACCAACTTAACCTTTCTTAGTGATTACTCCTGTGCATACTGCTGTTCAATCATTTCGCCTATTCTGTTGACGATTTCATATACAGTGCCTTTAGCATTAAAGCCGGCAGCCCTTATATGTCCGCCGCCGCCAAAGCAGGCAGCTATCCTGCTTACATCAATCTCTTTCTTAGAACGAAGACTTACCTTATATTCATTCTCACCTGTTTCATATAAGAATATTGCAACTTCAACTCCATCCGTAAGCCTTAACTGTTCAATAATTCCTCCGAGCTCTCTGCCAGTAACTCCATAGAAATCCATTTCATCTCTTGTCACGCTTGAGAATATACATTTTCCGTCATAAAAAAGCACGCTTTCAAGAAGCGCCCTTCCAAGAATCTGGTTCTGTACATAAGACTTCTTATAAAAGCTATTATCTATTATATCAGAATAATCTATTCCCATCTGCATCATCTTTCCTGCTATCTCCATAGTGTGGAGTGATGTGCAGCTATATTTGAATACACCTGTATCATGTATAATACCTGTGTATATACATTCAGCAGTATTCCTGCTTACTTTACCGGCATCAAATGTGTCATAAAGCACTTCACACGCTGAACTCGCTGTTGGAATAACATTATTAACATCTGCAAAACTGTCATTACTTATATGATGATCTATACATATAGTCTTATCCGCATTCTTAAAGCCGTCTGCGAATGGCTCTATTCTGTCTATTGAACTGCAATCAAGAACAATAAATGCATCAAACTTCTTATCCGGCTCAATAACATTTTTTATAGCATCAAAACCATTAAGATATGATAATTTGTCTGATGGCTGTTCAAGATAAACATTTACATCTATATCTGGTGCATTATCCTTTAAATAATTATACAGACCAAGCACTGAACCTGTGCAGTCACCATCTGGTCTTATATGCCCTGTTATACCAACTACTTTTGCAGCACCTAACTCTTCAATAATATTCATATATTACACCTTCTTACTTATTATGACTATCACTATCTTTCTGTGTAACTTCGTCTATAAGCTTAGACATATTAATTCCGTACTCAATTGACTGGTCAAGAATGAACTTGATTTCTGGTGTATTTCTTAAATTCACTGTTCTAGCAAGTTCTCTTCTTATATAGCCTTCCGCACTCTTAAGTCCTGTAATAGTGTCCTTTTGTGACTGCTCATCGCCAAGTACACTTATATATGCCTTACAAGTCTTTAAATCTGGTGCGACCTCAACAGATACAACCGATGTCATCGGATTGATTCTTGGGTCTTTGATTTCACTACGGATTATATTGCTTAGCTCTTTTAATACTTCCCCATTAATGCGGGTATTCTTAACACTATTTTTACGCATATACTCCTACTTTCTAATATATAATTATATCACTGTCAAAACCATATAGTCCAGAAAATTCAATTTTCTGGACTATCGGATAACTCTATCTAGGCACTTCTACCATTATATGAGCTTCTACAAGATCGCCTTCCTGAATCTGGCCAAAGTTCTCAAATACCATACCACATTCAGAACCGCCCTTAACTTCCTTAACATCATCCTTGAAATGCTTAAGTGTAGCGATAGGACCTTCGTATATCTGCTCTTTATCTCTTGTAATTCTTACAATTGAATCCTTAGTAATTCTACCCTCTGTAACGATAGCACCGGCAATATTACCAACACCAGAAGCCTTGAATATCTGTCTTATCTCAGCATGACCGATAATCTTTTCCTCATATATAGGCTCAAGCATACCCTTAAGAGCTGCCTCAACATCTTCAATTGCATTGTAGATTACACTGTAAAGTCTTAAATCAACCTTTTCTCTCTCAGCAACTATTCTCGCCTGATTATCAGGCTTAACATTAAAGCCGATGATAATAGCATTAGAAGCAGAAGCTAACACAACGTCTGACTCATTAATATTACCAACGCCGCCATGGATAACCTTAACGATAACTTCTTCATTAGAAAGCTTAACAAGACTCTGCTTAACAGCCTCGACTGAACCCTGTACATCAGCCTTGATAATAAGGTCGAGTTCCTTCATATTACCAGCCTGAATCTGCTCGAACAATGCATCAAGTGATACTTTATGCTTAGTATCATCAAGAAGCTTCTTCTTGCCTTCTGCAATAAATGTATCAGCAATATTTCTTGCTTCCTTCTCACTCTCTGTAGCCATAATAATTTCACCAGCATTAGGAACATCATTAAGACCGAGAATCTCTACAGGCATAGATGGAGTAGCTTCCTTAACTCTTCTTCCAGTATCATCAATCATAGCTCTTATCTTACCATAACAAGAACCTGCAGCAACTGCATCACCAACTCTTAATGTACCCTTCTGTACAAGGATAGTCGCAACTGGACCACGTCCTTTATCAAGCTCCGCTTCAATTACGATACCTCTTGCCTTACGGTTAGGGTTAGCCTTTAACTCATTAACCTCTGCTGTAAGAAGAATCATCTCAAGAAGTTCGTCAATACCTTCCTTAGTGTGAGCTGATACTGGAACAAATGTAGTTGAACCACCCCAGTCTTCTGCGATAAGTTCATATTCTGTAAGTTCCTGCTTAACCTTCTCGATATTAGCATTAGGCTTATCAATCTTATTAACAGCAACGATAATTTCAACGCCCGCTGCCTTAGCGTGGTTAATAGCTTCGATTGTCTGTGGCATAACGCCATCATCAGCTGCTACTACAAGAATAGCAATATCTGTAGCCTGTGCACCACGCATACGCATAGCTGTAAACGCTTCGTGTCCAGGAGTATCAAGGAATGTAATCTTCTGTCCATCGACATCCACCATATAAGCACCGATCTTCTGTGTAATACCGCCTGATTCCTTAGCTGTTACATGTGTTTCCCTGATTGCATCAAGTAAAGATGTCTTACCGTGGTCAACGTGTCCCATAACACAGACAACTGGTGGTCTTGCAACCATATCGTCCTCTGACTCTTCATCTTCCTTAAGAAGTTCTGCAATAACATCAACCTTAACTTCGTGGTCACATATGCAGTTGAACTCAAGTGCTATTTCTTCTGCTGTATCATAATCAACTTCCTGGTTAATTGTTACAACCTTGCCCTGTAAGAAAAGCTTCTTAACAATTGCAGATGGCTGAACCTTCATCTTATCAGCAAGTTCCTTGATAGTAAGGCTGTCTGGTAAAATGAGCTGCTTAATTGTCTCTTCTTCCTTCTTCTCCTGCTTTGGAGCCGGTTTCTTCTCTAACTTGCTGTTAGCAAATTTAAGATTTTCCTTTGCCTCATTATCTTTCTTTCTGTCATTCTTTCTTGAATCATTCTTTCTTGAGTCTGGTCTTCTTGAATCTGGCTTTGTCTCAAAAATGAAATCGTCCTTAGGTGCTGAAGAACCTCTGTCATTTCTTCTCTGACCAGAGAATCCCTGACCATCTCTTCCTGAGCGTCCGCCGTTCTGGCCGTTATTATCCCTGTTCTGGTAACCGCCATTACGGTCATTGTTTCTATCGTTTCTATAACCGCCGTTATTACGGTCATTTCTATAACCATCTCTGTTCTGGCC
>FONU01000008.1 GCA_900112995.1 [Lactobacillus] rogosae
CATAAGTTATATGGTGGTTAATATATATAACGAAGTGACATATATATTGAAATAACTTACATAGTAAAAATCCCCCCGGAGCAAAAGCTTCAGGGGCATTTTTATGTGTTGGATATATTCGCTGTGTTTAATATTAATTATAATTTATGTTATGATATAATATGACTACTTCGTAGTCACTTAGAAGTTTCTTCGAAACTTCGGATGCGTTGAAGAACTGCGCAAAAACTATGATATAATATGACTACTTCGTAGTCACTTAGAAGTTTCTTCGAAACTTCGGATGTGTGGAAAAGCAACGCAGGGCATATGATATAATATGACTACTTCGTAGTCACTTGGAAGTTTCTTCGAAACTTCGGATGCGTGGAAAAGCAACGCAGAGCACATAATATTTATGGAATTTATTCATAGAATTAAAATACAAGGGGATTTATATATGAAAGCAGTAGGACTTGTAACAGAATACAACCCATTTCATAATGGACATTTATATCATCTTAATAAAGCAATGGAGCTTACAGGGGCGGATATAAGCGTTGCTGTTATGAGCGGGGATTTTGTACAGCGTGGAGAACCGGCTGTTCTTGATAAATATACGCGTGCTTCTATGGCACTTAACAGCGGAGTTAATCTTGTCGTTGAACTGCCTGTTAATTATGCTGTGTCTAGTGCTGAGAACTTTGCCGCTGGTGCTTTAAAGGTTCTTGATTATATAAAAGCTGACAGTATTGCTTTTGGGAGTGAGAGCGGGGATATAGAAAGGCTTTCTAAGCTTGCACACGTTTTGTGCGATAATGAAGATACGCTATATAAGGAAATATCTAAATACACTGCCAATGGAATATCCTACGCCGCTGCAAGACAGAAGGTTGTGGAGAAGCTGACGGATAAAGATACTGCGGCAATGCTTACAAGTTCTAATAATATACTTGCGGTTGAATATCTGAAAGCTGTTATAAAAAATAATTATGCTATTAAGCCTTATACCGTACAAAGACAGGGGGATAGTTATAATGATACAGATATAAGAAGTGAGTATGCAAGTGCGACGGCATTGAGAGAAAATCTTAAAAATGGAATGAAAAAATGTATAGATAGTGATTGCGTAGCTGGTGACACTATAGATACTATAATGAAAGATGATAATGATATAAATAATGAAAAAAATAATAATATTAATATTATTAATATATCGGAATATATACCTGTAAAAGCGGGGTTAATATTATCTTCAAATACGAATTATATATATCCTGATGACATAACGGAAGCGTTATTTACAAGACTTTTAGGTATACTTTTTGCGAGTAGTTATGATAAAAATGTATTTATAGAAAATGTTATGCGGTATCCAGATGTAAACAAGGAGATTGCTGGCAGATTATATAAGTCGGCTATGGATATGATAACAAGGACAGTACCACAGGGGGCAGAAAGTAAAGATAATGGGGCGTTTTCATTTGGAAGCCTGTGCGAACATATAAAGACGAAAGAAGTACCACTTTCCAGAATAAAAAGAGCACTTGTAAGGATAACATTGGGACTTGATAAAAAACATATGGAAAAATATGCGAATGAACCATATATAAGGGTGCTTGGCTTTGATAAAAAAGGGCAGGAGTATCTTTCATATATAAGAAAAACTGTGGAAGTCCCACTTATAACAAAGATCGCTGACTATAAGGAAATGCTGCTTGATGATATACATGCGGCTAATATTTATAATATGATTGTTGCTGGAAAGTATGGAGTTAAAGAATTTGGGGATTTTGTGAGGGGTCCTGTCAGGGTCTGATAAAAAGTGTGTGCTGAATAAGAGGAAACATATACAATTCAGCTGTTGGAAAATAGTATGCTGTTGGCATAGATTATATGTTCAGGGAGTATTAGGTATGTATTTAATATCAGCGTATTTTGATGAAAATACTAATAAAATATTGAAACATCTGCAACAAAGAATTGCCGATAAAACAGGCAATGATTTTATGATAAGGAATAATGTTATGCCTCATCTTACAATCAGTGCAATTGAGGCAAGGAATGTTGATGTGTTAATTCCAGCATTTGAAAAGGTATGCAGGGAAAAGTTACAGCCTTTAGATGAAAAAGGCGTTGTAAATATAAATAATACGATAAATATAGTATCGGTCGGACAGCTTTTTCCTCGCGTGATATATGCCGCACCTGTACTTAACGAGTATATGATGAATCTTTCAATATCAATATATAATGAATTTGCAACAATTCCAGAAACTAATATAAGCAAATTTTATCAGCCATATTCGTGGATGCCGCATATTACACTTGGCAAATGTCTTGATAAGGAGCAGATGAGACAGGCATTTGCTGTATTACAGGATTTATTTATGCCTATAGATGGTCAGATTGCTAAAATAGGATTGTCTACGGTCAATCCATATAGAGAAGTGATGAGTGTAGTGTTGTAGATATATTCACAGATTTAACTGTGTGGTTTGGAATTAAAAAGGTTATAGATACCATAAATGATAATGCAGCAGCTTAAATAACATTGGATTATAGACATAATTCAGTAAAATTGCTTAACATTTAGAACAATCCTCACCTTGTCTTACGCAAAAAAAAGGTATATAATGGGGGCAAAAGTAGCGGTAACATAATGGTAAACATAATGTGCCGAAATTCATATTTTAAGGAGGAGTCAGTAATCATGGCATTTATTGACACAATTTACGCTAGAGCAAAAGCAGATAAGAAGACTATCGTTTTACCAGAATCTATGGATAAGAGAACATTCGCAGCTGCTGAGAAGATTTTAAAGGAAGGTATCGCTAATCTTATAATCATCGGTACACCAGAAGAAATCGCTGAGAACAGCAAGGGATATGATATTACAGGTGCTACAATCGTAGATCCATTCAATGATCCTAATAAGCAGAAATATATCGACAAGTTCGTTGAATTAAGAGCTAAGAAGGGTGTTACACCTGAGATGGCTAAGGAACAGATGGAGAAGGATTATATGTACTATGCATGCCTTATGTGTAAGTGCGGTGATGCTGATGGTGCAGTTTCAGGTGCCTGCCATTCAACAGGTAACACAATCCGTCCAGCTCTTCAGTTATTAAAGACTAAGCCAGGTATCAGCAGTGTATCAGGTTTCTTCCTTATGGAGGTTCCTAACTGTGAATTAGGCGAGAATGGATTATTCGTATTCGCTGACTGTGCTGTTAACCCAGATCTTGATTCAGAGAAGCTTGCAGAAGTTGCAGCATTATCTGCAGATTCATTCAAGAGCTTTGTTGGTGCAGAACCTAAGGTTGCTATGCTTTCATTCTCTTCATACGGAAGTGCTAAGCACGAAAGAGTAACTATGGTAGCTGATGCAGTTAAGATTGCTAACGAAAAGTACCCAGACATTGCTGTTGATGGTGAACTTCAGTTAGATGCTGCTTTAGTTCCAGAAGTTGCAGCACTTAAGGCTCCTAACAGCAAGGTTGCTGGTAAGGCTAATACATTAGTATTCCCTTCACTTGAAGCTGGTAACATTGGTTACAAGTTAGTTCAGAGACTTGCTAAGGCTGGCGCTTATGGTCCAGTTCTTCAGGGTCTTTCAATGCCAGTTAACGATCTTTCAAGAGGATGCTTCGCAGAAGATATCGTTGGTGTTGTAGCTATGACAGCAGTTCAGGCTCAGGATGCTGCTAAATAATTGTGTACATACATTTTGATGATATGATTGCCACGCGGCAGTCAGGTACATCATTTATAATAATATGAGGGACGAATTATTTGCCCCTCATATTGTTTGTATAACTAACATAGACTGATTATTTAATATGATATTTTTATTTTGAATATAGTGCTATCGGTGAACCGATAAAGAAAGTATTGTTAAATGATTTATATTATATTAAATGATTATATAACTTATATTTAATTTTATAGGAGATTAATAAGAATGAATATTTTAGTATTAAACTGCGGAAGCTCATCACTTAAGTATCAGTTAATCAATATGGAAGATGAGAGCGTTATCGCAAAGGGTCTTGTAGAAAGAATCGGTATTGATGGTTCTATCCTTACACATAAGCCAACAGGAAAGGATAAGTATGTTGTTGAAACACCTATGAAGGATCACAACATTGCTGTTAAGCTTGTACTTGATGCTCTTATGGATGCAGAACACGGTGTGATCAAGTCTACAGACGAAATTGCTGCTGTAGGTCACAGAGTACTTCATGCAGGTGAGAAGTATATCGAGTCTTGTCTTGTAACAGAAGATGTTAAGAAGGTAGTAAGAGAGTGCTTCGATTTAGGACCTCTTCATAACCCAGCTAACCTTATAGGTATTGAAGCTGTTGAAGCTGCTATGCCTGGTAAGCCAAATGTAGCTGTATGGGATACAGCATTTGGCGGAACAATGGAGCCAAAGGCTTATCTTTACGCTATTCCTCGTGAATACTATGAAAAGTATGGCGTAAGAAGATACGGTTTCCACGGAACAAGCCACAGCTTTGTATCAAAGGAAACAATCAAGTTTGCTGACCTTGACCCTAAGACAGCTAAGGTTATCGTATGCCACCTTGGTAATGGTGCTTCAATCTCAGCTTCTATCGGTGGCAAGTGTGTAGATACATCTATGGGTCTTACTCCACTTGAAGGTCTTATTATGGGTACTCGTTCAGGTGATCTTGATCCAGCTATTATCGAATACCTTTGCAACCATGAGAATCTTACAGTAAGCGAAATGCTTAATATTCTTAACAAGAAGTCAGGTGTACTTGGTATGTCAGGTGGTATTTCTTCTGACTTCAGAGATCTTAACGCAGCAGCTAACGAAGGCAATGAAGTAGCTAAGGTTACACTTGAAGCTTATGCTTACAGAGTAGCTAAGTACATCGGTTCTTATACAGCAGCTATGAATGGTGTTGATGCTATCACATTTACAGCTGGTGTTGGTGAAAATGCAGCTTGGTTAAGACCAATGGTATGTAAATATCTTGGATTCCTCGGAGTTGAACTTGATGAAGCAGCTTCACAGAAGGCTTGCGGTGTTGAAGGCATCATCTCTACACCAGAATCAAAGGTTAAGCTTTGCGTAATTCCTACAAATGAAGAACTTGCTATTGCAAGAGAAACATTAGCACTTGTAAAGTAATTAACGACATATGTTAATTGATTAAATATATTAAATTAGTTATTGACAAACCAATATCAGGTGCGTATAATAGACCAAGTGTGGTAAGCGTTATGCTTATTTACTATATATAGTATGAATTGGAGACAATTATGCTAATTGATTTAAGAGAGCTTTTATCCGGTTCACAGGATGAGAAGAGTTATAAAGCAGATATTGAGATGAATACATTTAATACAGGTTCTTCTGATTATGATATAATTGATAAGCCTGCGGTTGATGTTATCATTAAGAAGCTAGGTAAGAATAAGCTTTCTATTAAGGCTGATTCTTATGTTACCCTTAGTATTCCTTGTGACAGATGCTTAGAGCCAGTTGATACACGCGTTGACTATACGGTTGATGAGATTGTTGACTTTAATGATAACGCATCCGAGGAAGAAGCAAAAGAAGAAAAAGACTATATTGATGGATACGACCTCGACGTGGACAAGTTAGTTTTCGGCGAAATACTGATATCCATGCCGGGAAAGACCTTATGTAAGGAGGACTGCAAAGGAATTTGTCTGATTTGCGGTGCGAATCTGAACAAAGGAGAGTGCGGTTGTGACAGGGATATCCTGGATCCAAGAATGTCTGTTTTCAAAGATATTTTAAAGAATTTTAAGGAGGTGTAACCGAATGTCAATTTGTCCTAAGAATAAATCTTCAAAGGCTAGAAGAGATAAGAGAAGAGCTAATTGGAAGATGAGCGCTCCTAATCTCGTAAAGTGCAGCAAGTGTGGTGCATTAATGATGCCTCATAGAGTATGTAAGTCTTGTGGCTCATACAACAAGAAAGAAATCGTTACTGTAGACTAATTTCTATAGAGTAACTTATTTAATGAGTCTGTCCTTTAGAGGGCAGGCTCATTTTTTATGCCTTTCGGTGTACGTTTCTAATAAATGAAAGTTTCTAATCTGCCTGGATGGTGGGACGGATACAGCTAAGACCAAAGGTGTTCCTGTTCATAGATATATTCTTTTTGGCTCCTTATTAAGAATATAGGTGAAATACATTCTTAGCATATGCTTTCTTTTAAGCTTTGCTTGCATAAATAGCATTTTAGTAGTATATTTAAAAGGCATAATTTATATAAGGAATGGTATATTTATGATAAAAGTTGCACTTGATGCTATGGGTGGAGATAATGCCCCTGGCGAGATTGTTAAAGGTGCGGTAGATGCCGTAAATACAAGCAAAGAATGTTTTGTATATCTTGTTGGAAAAGAAGATGTTGTTAATAATGAACTTTCCAAATATACTTATAGCAAAGAGCAGATAGAAGTTGTTAATGCTACAGAGGTTATAGAAACAGGTGAGCCACCTGTTATGGCTATAAGACATAAGAAAGATTCATCTTTGGTTAAGGCTCTTAATATGGTTAAGAATAAAGAAGCTGATGCTTTCGTATCAGCAGGAAGTTCTGGTGCTATATTAGTTGGTGGACAGGTTATTGTTGGACGTCTTCCAGGCGTTGAAAGACCACCAATAGGTGCGATTGTTCCTACTGATAAAGGCTGTGTGCTGATAGTTGACAGTGGGGCTAATGTTGATGCCAGACCAGCTTTTCTTGTGCAGTGGGCTAAGATGGGTTCTATATATATGGAGAACTGTCTTGGGATTAAGAAGCCAAGAGTAGCGATAGTTAATGTTGGCCTTGAAGAGGAGAAAGGCAACCAGCTTGTTAAGGAGACATTTCCACTTCTTAAAGCGTGTGATGATATTAACTTTATAGGAAGCATTGAAGCAAGAGAGATACCAAGAAGCGGTGCAGATGTTATCGTGTGTGATGCATTTGTTGGTAATGTTATATTAAAGCTTTACGAGGGTCTTGCTGGTACAATTATATCTAAGATTAAGGGTGCATTTTATTCTAATCTTAAGTCAAAGATTGGAGCAATGCTTGTTAAGGACTCAATTAAGAGTACACTTAAGACTATGGATGCATCAGAGTATGGTGGAGCACCACTTATAGGTCTTAATGGTCTTGTTGTTAAGACACACGGAAGTGCCAAAGCTAAAGAGGTAAAGAATTCAATTCTTCAATGCGTGACATTTTCAAAAAGCAATATTAATGAGCAGATTGTTGAGTCACTTTCGCATATGCCGGAATTAACAGAAGAATAGATATAATATTTATGGTAGTACAAGAACGGATGTTATATTTATAATAGTAATACAAGAATAGATATTATATTTATAATAAGAATATCAGATTTAGAATTGTGTATAACGCCTGATATATATTGATATTCATATAATTAAGATATCAGGTCAGAATGGAGGATTTATATGGAATTTCAGAAGTTACAGAGAATTATTGCAGATGTACTTAATATAAGCGAGGATAAGATTACTAAAGAATCAGCATTTGTTGATGACCTTAAGGCAGATTCTTTAGATGTATTCCAGATTATAACAGAGATTGAAGACCAGTTCGGTATTCAGATTCCAGACGATGCAATTGAGAATATTGTTACTGTAGGAGATGCAGCAACTCAGATTCAGAATGCACTTGCTAAATAATTAATATAAAGAATATTGGTGTTGATATAGCAGGGGTCTATAATATGTGTCAATAGAGCATTAATTTATAAGTGTGCATATTACACGGATAAATTAATGCTTTTTTATGTAACAGGAAATTTTGATAGAATTCCCTGTTACATATAAAGTAATCTGGCAGGATTTTATCTGACTGTATTTTCTTTTTTGAATAAATTGGACATAATTATAAGATTGACACCAGATTGGAGATTGAATGTATAATAAGAATTTATCTGAGTTAATGGATAAAATTAATTATCAGTTTAAAGATATTAATCTTTTAAAAAATGCACTTACTCACAGCTCTTATGCTAATGAGAAGACGATTAAGAAGTATAAGGATAATGAAAGACTTGAGTTCCTTGGTGATGCAGTTCTGGAACTTACATCAAGCGATTACATTTATAAGAATTACAGCAATATGAATGAGGGCCAGATGACAAGACTTCGTGCAAGTATTGTATGTGAACCTACACTTGCTATATGTGCAAGAGCTATTGGAATTGATAATTTCATAATGTTAGGTAAAGGTGAGGAATTAACAGGCGGAAGAAAGAGAGATTCTATAGTATCAGATGCCTGTGAAGCGGTAATAGGAGCAATATATCTGGATGGTGGTTTTGCTAATGCAAAAGAATTCGTTAAATCATTTATTCTTAATGATTTGGAAAGCAAGCAACTCTTTTATGATAGCAAAACTATTTTACAGGAAGTCGTACAGGCGGCACATAAGGAAGTTGTATACGAGATTATAGGAGAATCAGGACCAGAGCACGATAAAGACTTTATTGCAAGTGCGAAGGTCGATGGAATGTTCCACGTTACAGCCAAGGGTCATACCAAGAAGCACGCTGAACAGCACGCGGCATATGAGGCACTTGTGGAATTAAAGAAGCAGGGATATGAATTTCCTATAAGAAAATAGCAAAGGAATTGTATATATGTATTTAAAGAGTATAGAGGTTCAGGGTTTTAAGTCATTTGCCAATAAGATAGTATTTGACTTTCATAACGGAATTACAGGCATTGTAGGTCCTAATGGCTCTGGGAAAAGTAATGTTGCCGATGCTGTAAGATGGGTTCTTGGTGAACAAAGTGCGAAGCAGCTTCGTGGGGCGAAAATGGAAGATGTCATATTTGCAGGAACACAGAACCGTAAACCTGTTGGTTTTGCGTATGTTGCAATAACACTTGATAATAGTGACCATGCGCTTCCTGTTGAATATGATGAAGTTACGGTATCAAGAAGAGTGTACCGTTCAGGGGAAAGTGAATACAAGATTAACGGACATACCTGTCGATTAAAAGATGTAACAGAGATGTTCTATGATACGGGTATCGGTAAAGAAGGTTATTCAATTATCGGACAGGGACAGATTGATAAAATTCTTAGTGGTAAACCTGAGGAGCGCAGGGAGCTTTTTGACGAGGCGGCAGGTATTGTTAAATTTAAACGCCGTAAAGCTGCGGCTATTAAGAAGCTTGACAATGAAAGAAATAATCTTGTCCGTGTTAATGATATTTTATCAGAGCTTGAAAAGCAGGTTGGACCATTACAGGTACAGTCTGAGAAAGCCAAGGAATATCTTAATTTAAAGTCAGATTTGAAAAAATATGATGTCAATGCATTTTTATTAGAAACTGACCGTATAAGAAAAGAAATTGCTGAGCTTGATAATAAAATAGAGATTGCTGATAATGATCTGGCTGGCTCAAGAAATGAATATGATGCTACTAAGGCAGAATATGAAGCGGCTGAGAACCAGCTTAATGGGCTTAATCTTACAATTGAGCAGACTAATCAGGTATCTTCTGCATTAGAGCTTGATAACCAGAAGTTCAAGGGTGAGATTAATCTGTTTGAGGAACAGGTTAAGACATTTAACGCTAACAAGCAGCTTCATTCTGAGAGAATTAATGACATTGAGAAGGATAAGACTGCCAAGACAGCTTCGATTAATGAATTAAAGAAGCAGGCAGAGGTGATTAATACAGAGATTAATGAATATAACACAAAGCTTAATGCCATTAATGAGGAAGCTGAGGCTGTAAAGGCTGAGATAGACGGAATATCAGGACAGATAGAGAACCGTCAGACACTTATATATGATAATCTGACAGAACAGTCATCTATCAAAGCAGAGAACCAGAAGTTCATTACAATGCTTGAACAGCTTGAAATCCGTAAATCGCAGTTAAACAGCAGGATAATAACTGGAAAAAGTGATGAAACAGCACAAAGACAGGTAATAGCTTCTATTACTTCACAGTCAAAAGAATGTGATGTTAATATAAGCAGTATTAATGCTTCAATTGCACAAGCCAATGCCAATGTAACATCTATTAAGGGGGTAATAACGGAGAAGACACAGGAACTTGATAAACTTACCCAGAATTATCATAGAAGCAAGTCAAGACTTGAATCTTTAGTTAATATAACTGAACGATATGACGGATATGGCAACAGTATCCGTAAGATAATGGAATTAAAGGACAGTAACCCTGGTATTCTTGGTGTTATCGCAGATATTATTAAAGTAGAGAAGCAGTATGAAACTGCTATTGAAACTGCACTTGGTGGAACAATCCAGAACATAGTTACTGATAAAGAGAATACTGCTAAGGAGCTTATTAATTACCTTAAAGTAAATAAGCTTGGCCGTGCAACATTTTTACCACTCAATGCTATTCATTCAAGAAATACATTAGAGAATGATAATTGTATTAATGAAAAGGGTGTTGTAGGAGTTGCGAGCAATCTTGTAAGAGTGTCTTTTGAATATGAAGGACTTGCCAAGTATCTGCTTGGCCGTATTCTTGTAGTTGATAATATAGAAAATGCTCTGGTAATTGCAAGAAAGTATAAATATTCATTAAGAATTGTAACACTTGAAGGTGAGCAGCTTAATCCAGGCGGTTCAATGACTGGTGGTGCTTTTAAGAATTCAAGCAACCTTCTTGGACGAAGAAGAGAGATTGAAGAGCTTAAGACAGAGGTTTCAAGCATAAGCAAGACAATAACAGAAACCAAAGCTTCTATATCGGAGCTTAGAAGTGAAGTCGGTAAGAACAGGGATAATCTTGACCAGTTAAATAAACAGCAAAGAGAGATACATATTAAGAAGAATACTTTAGATGTAACTCTTAAGCAGGCTGATAACAAGTTAAAAGAGATAATTGATGGATATTCAAATGCAGTAAATGAACAGGCAGGCATAGATGCTGAAATATCAAAAGTCAACAGCAATAAACAGCAGGTAAGCGGAAGTCTTAATGTGCTTGACAGCGAGAATGAGGCTTCAAGAAAAGAGATTGAGAACCTTAATAAGCTGCTTGAAGAAAAGAAAGCGAATGAGGCGGCAGTATCACTTAAGCTTGAGAATTTAAAGATATCACATTCATCAGTTGAACAGAAAGCTGCATTTATTAATGAAAATATTCAAAGACTTTCTGATGAGATTAATAGTCTTGATAATGAAAAAGAGAGTATTAACGATAAGATAAATCAGACAGCAGAATTAATAAAGACTAAACAGCAGGAAATAACTGATGTTATGGATAGCATTGAAAAGACAGTTAAAGAGCTTGAAGCTAATAACGAGAAGCTGGCTAAGCTTAAAGCTGACAAAGAAAAGGTTACTGCAAGCCATAAGGAGTTCTTTAAGAAAAGAGAAACCCTTAATGAGCAGATTATCCTTCTTGAAAAAGAAAGTATGCGTCTTCATAACCAGCACGATAAGCTTGATGAATCTAATGATTCGCTTGTTGATTATATGTGGAATGAGTATGAGCTTACATACAGCTATGCATTGGAATTAAAGAGTGATGAATTAACTAATCTTAATGACTTAAGAAAGCAGATTAATATACTTAAAGCTTCTATTAAGAAGCTTGGTGATGTAAATGTTAATGCTATTGAAGAATATAAAGAAGTCAGTGGGCGTTATACTTTCTTAAAGACACAGCACGATGATATGATTGAGGCTGAACAGTCACTTATGAAGGTTATAACTGAACTTGATAATGGAATGAGAACACAGTTTACTGCCAAATTTGAAGAGATAAAAGTAGAATTTGATAAGGTATTCAAGGAATTATTCGGCGGCGGACGTGGTACAATTGAACTTGTGGAAGATGAAGATATACTTGAAGCAGGAATTATAATTGTATCCCAGCCACCAGGAAAGAAGCTTCAGAATATGATGCAGTTATCAGGTGGAGAAAAGGCTCTCACAGCAATAGCGTTATTATTTGCCATACAGAACTTAAAGCCATCACCATTCTGTCTTCTTGATGAAATTGAAGCTGCACTTGATGATTCTAATGTTGGAAGATATGCTAATTATCTTCATAAGCTTACAAAGCATACACAGTTTATTGTAATTACCCACAGACGTGGAACTATGGCTGCGGCAGACAGATTATATGGTATTACTATGCAGGAGAAGGGTGTATCAACTCTTGTTTCTGTAGACCTTATTGCCAATGATCTGAATGAGCCTAAAGAAAGGAAGAGTTAATATGGGACTTTTTAGTAAACTTAAAGAAGGTCTTACAAAGACCAGAGATAATATCGTATCGGGCATTGATAATATATTTAATGGCTTTTCTTCAATTGATGATGATTTCTACGAAGAACTTGAAGAGACTCTTATTATGGGAGATATTGGTGTCAGGGCAACTGATGAGATTATTGAAGACCTTAAGGCTAAGGTTAAAGAGAATAAAATAAAAGACCCTAAAGATTGCAAGCAGTTATTGATTGATACAATCAAAGAGAAGATGAACCTTGGGCCCAATGCATATGAATTTGAGAATACTAAGTCAATTGTTATGCTTATTGGTGTTAATGGTGTTGGAAAGACTACCTCTGTAGGAAAGCTTGCAGGCCATTTAAAAGAGCAGAACAAAAAGGTTGTCCTTGCTGCGGCTGATACATTCAGGGCTGCTGCCATTGAACAGCTTACAGAATGGGCTAACAGGGTAGGTGCAGATATAATTGCACAGAATGAGGGCTCTGACCCAGCGGCTGTAATATATGATTCTATAGCAGCGGCAAAAGCAAGGCACGCAGATGTTCTTTTATGTGATACAGCCGGAAGGCTTCAGAATAAGAAAAATCTTATGGAAGAATTACGCAAGATTGACAGAGTTATTGAAAGAGAGTATGCTGATGCGTATAGGGAAAATCTTATAGTCCTTGATGCGACAACTGGTCAGAACGCACTTTCACAGCTACGCGAATTCAATGATGTAACTAATATAACAGGAATTATTCTTACTAAGATGGACGGAACAGCTAAGGGTGGTATCGCCGTTGCTATTCAGGCAGAATTTGGAATACCTGTTAAGTACATTGGTGTAGGTGAGCAGGTTAAGGATTTACAAAAATTTGACTCAGATACATTTGTCAACGCATTATTTGATACATCAGATAATGAAGAAGATGATGATTAATGTAATATTTTAATTCAATTAATGATATTTTATATTGATAATTAGATTAATGGTGTATATTATTGTTAATAATTGATTTAATAATATAAAGTAACCTAAAGGAGAGTAGATTTACAATGGAAGAATTAACTTTAAAGAAATTTGAAGAAGCTGCTGAGAAAGTAAAGGAAGCTACATTACCAACTAACCTTATATTCAGCGAATATTTCAGCAACCAGACAGGCAATAAAGTATATCTTAAGCCTGAGAATATGCAGTATACAGGTGCTTACAAGGTAAGAGGTGCATATTACAAGATAAGCACAATGTCAGAAGAGGCAAGAAAGAAAGGTCTTATAACAGCATCTGCTGGTAACCACGCACAGGGTGTTGCATTTGCGGCAAAGAAGTATGGCGTAAAGGCTACTGTTGTTATGCCAACAACAACACCACTTATAAAGGTTAACAGAACTAAGGGTTATGGTGCTGAAGTTGTACTTTACGGAGATGTATATGATGAAGCCTGTGAATATGCTCTTAAGTTAGCAGAAGAAAAGGGACTTACATTTGTTCATCCATTTGATGACCTTGATGTTGCTACAGGACAGGGCTCAATTGCTATGGAGATTATTAAAGAACTCCCAACAGTTGATTATATCCTCGTTCCAGTTGGCGGCGGCGGACTTGCAACAGGTGTATCTACACTTGCCAAGCTTCTTAATCCTAATATTAAAGTAATCGGTGTTGAACCAGCCGGTGCTAATTGTCTGCAGGCTTCTTTAAAGAATGGAAAGGTTACAACACTTCCAACTGTCAGCACAATAGCTGATGGTACAGCAGTTAAGACCCCGGGTACAAAGGTATTCCCATATCTTCAGAAGAATCTTGATGATATAATAACAGTTCCTGATGAAGACTTAATTGTATCTTTCCTTGATATGGTTGAAAATCATAAAATGATAGTAGAGAACTCAGGTCTTCTTACAGTTGCAGCACTTAAACAGCTTAAGGTTAAAGATAAGAAGGTTGTTTCAATTCTTTCAGGTGGTAATATGGACGTAATAACAATGTCATCTGTTGTTCAGCAGGGTCTTGTTCAGAGAAGCAGAATATTTACTGTATCTGTACTTCTTCCAGATAAGCCGGGTGAACTTGTAAGAGTTGCACAGATAATTGCCAACGCTAATGGTAATGTAATCAAGCTTGATCATAACCAGTTTGTAAGCATTAACAGAAAGGCTACAGTTGAATTGAGAATAACTATTGAAGCTTTCGGACATGAACACAAAGACCAGATTGTATCTGAGCTTGAAAAGAACGGTTTAAGACCACGTCTTGTTAAGGTTAATATCTAATTTATCAAAGTGACACTGATATGTTACGCTGATACATAAAAGTTTTATTTTAACAGGCTTACATAAAATGTATATAATATACAAGTATAGATGTGAAATCAGTTTTGTGGCTGGTTTCACATTTTTTACACACAATTTACATATTTAAACCACTATTTGCCATTATGATAATCGCATAAACAACAAAGGAGATGACTCATATGGTAAAGAATAAATTATTATATGCAACAATAGCAGCTATGTTAATGGGGGCTGTATTTACAGGCTGTTCTAATACTCATAATAACAATACAACAACAGAGAGCCAGAGCATTGTATCACTCGAGGAACTTGCCTCAAGTGCGGATTCAGATTTATCAATCGAATTAGATGATGAAGATAAGGTATCATCATGGGATGATTCAACAGCTTCACATATTACACTTGGAAGCCAGATTAGTTCTGATAGTTCATCGGTTGAAATATCAGGTTCAACAGTTACAATCACTAAAGCAGGAACATATGTTATATCAGGAAATGTAACAGAAGGAAATATAATCGTTAATACGACAGATAAGGGAACTGTAAGATTAATTCTTAATAATGCTTCTATAAGCAATACAACAACAGCACCAATTAAGGTGTTAGATGCCAAGAAAGTTATACTTACACTTGCCGATAACACAACTAATACAATTACAGACAGCAGTCGTTTATCTACAGAAGAAGATTATTCAGCCGCTATATATTCTAAAGAGGATTTAATAATCAATGGAAATGGTACATTAAATGTCAATGCTGGATACCGCAATGGTATTAAGAGTACAGATGACTGCATTATCGTATCTGGTACATTAAACATAACAAGTACTGAGGATGGTATAATTGGTAAAGACCTATGCGGAATTGTAGCGGGTGATATTAATATTAATGCAGGTTCAGACGGTATTAAGTCAACTTATGATACAGACACTACTAAAGGAAATGTTATCATTGAAGGCGGTAATATAACTATTAAGGCTTCTAATGATGGCATACAGGCTGAAAATATACTTGTTATTAATGATGGTACTATTAATATAAAGACTAATAATGGTGCGGCTGATACAACACAGACGCATACAGATAATATGTATATGGGCCGTGGTGGTTTTGGTTTTAATAACAATAAGACAACAACTACCACAGATGATACAGCTGAGAGCAGAAAAGGTATTAAAGCTGGCAATATGCTTATAATCAATGACGGAGACATAACAATAGACTCTGATGATGACTCTGTACATTGCAATTCAGTAATATATATATATGGTGGTACTATAAATGCAGCTACAGGTGATGACGGAGTACATGCAGATGACTTGCTTACTGTCAATGGTGGAACAATAAATATAACACAGTGCTATGAAGGTCTTGAAGCTGATGACATAGTTATTAATGATGGAGATATAAGCGTTGTTTCAAGTGATGATGGCATTAATTCATCTGACGGAAGTATAACAATTAATGGCGGTAATCTTTTGATAAATGCAAGTGGTGACGGACTTGATGCCAATGGTTCCATTATAATAAATGGTGGATATATCGTTGTACTTGGTCCAACCTCGGACGGCGATACAGCGATTGACTATGATGACAGTTGTACAATTAATGGTGGAACAGTTATGGCATTTGGCTCAAGCGGAATGCTTGAAATTCCAAAAGGTGCAAGTAATGGAGCCTGTATAGTTACTGCATTTACATCTGTAAGTGGAGGCAGCAAGTATACATTAAGCGACTCGAATGGCAATGAAATATTATCATATACACCATCAAAGGCTTATGCCGCAGCAATTGTATATTCAGATAAGATAACAACAGGTAATACTTATAACATTACAGCAGGAAGCACTACATTATCAATTGAAGTTACATCTGATGTCACAAGTAATGTTTCAAGCGGATTTGGCGGAGCTGGTGGAATGAATAAGCCTGGTAATGGCGGCTCAGGTATGCCTAATATGAATAACGGCAGCTCTAATGGAAATGCACCACAGATGAATAACAGAATGTAATATCCGGATAAATAGTAAATAACCAGATAAATAGTAAATATGTTTTAACATGAATAACCAAGGTGTTTTGTGGTTTAAAAATTAAATCAAAAAATATTAAAAAGTGTCAAGTAAAAAAGCTTGACACTTTTTATTTGCTATGATATTATACTCAAGGCTTATAAATCATTTGAACCAGAAAGTTAAGGTGTGTTGTGGAACGTATTGTAGAACAGACATTATTATATGATTTTTATGGCGAACTGCTTAATGAACATCAGCGCAATGTATATGAAGATGCCGTATTTAACGATTTATCTTTAAGTGAGATTGCTGATGAATATAATATATCAAGACAGGGTGTTCACGACCTTATCAAGAGGGTATCCAATACATTAGAAGGATATGAGTCTAAGCTTCATCTTATTGAGAAATTTATGGATACTAAAGCCAAAGTAACCAAGATAGACGAGCTTGTTGATTCTTATATTGCTTCACCAGATATGAAGCTGATATTAGAGATCAAAGACCTGTCTAACGAAATTATCGAAGATTATTAAACATTTTAGGAGGATACATAATGGCATTTGACAGTCTTTCAGATAAACTTCAAAACATATTTAAGAATCTTCGCGGCAAAGGACGCCTTTCTGAAGCTGACGTAAAGGCAGCACTTAAAGAGGTTAAGATGGCACTGTTAGAAGCTGATGTTAATTTTAAGGTTGTTAAGAACTTTATTAAGTCAGTAGAAGAACGTGCGATTGGTCAGGATGTTATGTCAAGTCTTACACCGGGACAGATGGTTATTAAGATAGTTAATGAAGAGATGATTTCCCTTATGGGTTCTGAGACAACAGAGATTGCTATTAAGCCGGGGAATGAAATTACTGTCATTATGATGGCGGGTCTTCAGGGTGCTGGTAAGACAACTACTACAGCCAAGCTTGCAGGAAAGTTCAAAGCCAAGGGCAAGAAGCCTTTGCTCGTAGCTTGTGATGTATACAGACCAGCAGCTATAGAACAGCTTACTATCAATGGTAATAAGCAGGGCGTTGAAGTATTTTCTATGGGAACAGGACATAACCCTGTAGATATTGCTAAGGCTTCGATAGCACACGCCAAGGAGAATAATTACAACATAGTAATTCTTGATACAGCCGGACGACTTCATATTGATGAGAATATGATGGATGAGCTTATTAATATAAAGAGTGAGGTTAATGTTGACCAGACTATTCTTGTTGTTGATTCTATGACTGGACAGGATGCGGTAAATGTAGCATCTTCATTTAATGAAAAGGTTGGAATTGACGGAGTTATCCTTACTAAGTTAGATGGTGATACAAGAGGTGGTGCAGCACTTTCAATTAAGGCTGTCACAGGTAAGCCTATTCTTTATGTTGGTATGGGAGAGAAACTGTCAGACCTTGAACAGTTCTATCCTGATCGTATGGCATCAAGAATTCTTGGAATGGGTGATGTTCTTACACTCATTGAGAAGGCTGAGGCACAGATTGATGCAGATAAAGCCAAAGAGATGGAAGCTAAGATTAAAAAAGCTGAATTTGATTTTGACGATTTCCTTGAATATATGGGACAGATTCGTAATATGGGTGGTATAGGTTCTATTATGAGTATGCTTCCAGGTATGGGACTTGGCGGTAATATGAAGAATATCCAGATGCCAGATGAAGATGAGGCAGAAGCTAATCTTAAGCGTACAGAAGCAATCATACATTCTATGACTGCTAAAGAACGTAAGAATCCAGATATTCTTAATCCATCAAGAAAGAACAGAATAGCACGAGGAGCTGGTGTTAATATCAGTGAAGTAAACAGGCTTGTTAAACAATTTGAGCAGATGAAGAAGATGATGAAACAGATGCCTGGTATGATGAAAGGTGCTAAAAAGGGACGTTTTAAGTTGCCTTTTTAACATAGATATAATTAATTACAGGAGGTGAAACAATAATGGCAGTAAAGATCAGATTAAAGAGATTAGGTGAGAAGAAGTCTCCTTTCTATAGAATTATCGTAGCAGATTCAAGATCTCCAAGAAATGGTAGATTTATTGAAGAAATCGGTACTTATGATCCTAATTACGATCCATGCAAGCTTAACATTGATGCTGAACTTGCTAAGAAGTGGTTATCAAACGGAGCTCAGCCTACAGAAGTAGTTGGAAAGCTTTTCAAGATGGCAGGTATCGAAAAATAAGACTAGTGGAGGTATTTAGCTATGAAACAGTTAGTGGAAGTTATCGCTAAAGCACTAGTTGATAATCCGGATGAGGTTGTAGTGACAGAAACACAGAAAGATAAAGCAATTATCGTAAATTTAAAGGTTGCTTCCTCAGATATTGGTAAGGTAATCGGTAAATCCGGAAGAATTGCAAAGTCTATTAGAGCTGTTGTATCTGCAGCCGCATCGAATACCGACAAAAAGGTTATTGTAGAGATAGACAATTAATGCACTGTTAATGAGCCATTATGCTTAATGTATAAGCATAATGGCTTATTTTGTATATATTTACCAATAGAAAATATGTTCGACATAGTGTATTATATATGTAATTGATGATTATATAATGCCAATAATTATAAAATAATTAATCGCAGGATAATAAGATTATTGCTGCAGCATTATTATATAGATTAATTAAGTAAGATAAAAGTGGGGAAGCATTATGAAGATAATACATTGTGCAGACTTGCACCTTGATTCTAATATGACAAGCAATCTAAGCAGGGAACAGGCTAAGCAGAGAAAAGCTGAGCTTCTTGCTACATTTGAGAGAATGATTGCTTATGCTAAAGATAACTCTGTGAAGGCTGTTATTATTGCAGGGGATTTGTATGACAAGAAGAATATATCAGCTAATGCAAGAAATGTTTTTCTGTCTGCAATTAATAACAATCCAGATATAACATTTTATTATCTAAGAGGTAATCACGATGCAGAAAGTCTTTTTATAGATTGTGATACAATACCGGATAATATTAAGATGTTTAATGACAGCTGGACTTCATATAAGATTGAAGCACCAGAGGATAATTCAGTAATTACTATTAATGGTGTGGAATTAACAGCAGATAATTCCAATGTTATATATAACTCACTTGTACTTGACAGTAATAATTATAATATTGTTACTTTGCACGGACAGGAAGCTATGTCATCGTCAAAGGATAAGACTGAGGTAATTTCATTAAAGGAACTTAAGAATAAGGCAATTGATTATCTCGCACTGGGACATATCCATTCATACAAGATGGAACAGCTTGATTCAAGGGGAGTATATTGTTATCCAGGATGCCTTGAAGGACGAGGCTTTGATGAATGTGGTGAACACGGTTTTGTACTTCTTGATATTAAGGATAACAAGCTTGTAGGTAATGAATTTATCAGTGTTTCCTACAGGAATTTGTATGAAGAAGATGTTGATATATCTGAATGTATGAATTCAGTAGAGATGGCAGAAAAAGTAAGAGAGGTTCTTTATAAGAAAGATTATGCGTCTGCAAGCCTTATCAAAGTTGTGCTTACAGGACAGATTGATATTAACGCAGAGAAGAACCTTACATATATTACTGAGAATTTTAAGAATGACTATTATTATTTTAAATTATATGACCATACTTCAATAAAAGTAGATTACAGCTCATACCAGTATGACAAGTCATTAAAAGGGGAGTTTGTAAGACTGGTAGAAAGTGACGATACACTTGATGATATTACGAAAGCTTCAATAATAAAGATAGGCATTGATGCGTTATCAGGAGAGGAATTTATATGAAATTAATCAGTTTACATATTGATAATTTTGGACAATTTAATAATTTTGACTATGTATTTGAAGATGGCATTAATCAGATTGTAGAAGAAAATGGCTGGGGTAAAAGTACGCTTGCAGCATTTATCAAGGTTATGTTTTTTGGTTTTGATAACACCAGTAAAAGAGATGATTATGTTAATGAAAAAAGGCGGTTTAAGCCTTGGCAGGGCGGCTTATATGGTGGAAGTCTTGCATTTGAGATTGATAATAAGCAGTATACAATATACCGTACCTTTGAAGCTAAAGATAAGGACGATACCTTTAAGCTTGTAGATACTATAACGAAATTAGATTCATTTGATTATACTTCTGATATTGGTAAAGAGATATTTGAAATTGACAGTGATTCTTTTGAAAAAACAGCTTACATTTTTCAGAATAATTGTGAAAGCGGCAGTACAGGCGATATAGCGGCACTTCTTGGCTGTGACGCCGTAGATGATGTAGATGTTAATAATTATGATGAAGTAATCGGACATATGAATGATAAGATTAATTCGCTTAGTCCCAAAAGAAAGACCGGGCAGCTTTACAAGATGAAAGAGGATATTGAACGGCTTAAGGCAAAGCTTATGGGAAAGAATGAGCTTGAACAGGCACTACAACAGACAATTTCATTAATCACTGAACAGAAGAAGGAATATAACAGGCTTGATAAAGAGCAGACGTCTGTTTCAGATATTCTTGATAAAGCTTCCAGACGGAAAGATCTTTTAGCCTTTAAAGAACAATATGATATATATAATTCGCAGCTTGCAGAACGCTATACAGCTTATAAGCAGTATGAGGAAGAATATAGCAAACTTCCGTCTGTTGAAAAGTTAAGTATACAGTTCAGCAACTTAGATGAGCTTAATAAAATATCCATCCAGTTAAAGCACATTGAGTTGAGTTCGTCAGAAAAAGAACGTCTTGACAGCCTTGAAGAGAAACTTTCTAATGTTACAGACAAAGAGATTGATTATTATATGAAAGCATATAATAAAATGTCTTCACTATATCAGGATATTAAAGATACAAGAGCACACCTTACTGCTAATTATGAAGCTGTATATGATAAGCCGAAGAAATCTTCGCCTGCTATTACTATTGCGGCAGCTATTATTGGAATTATATTAATTGCTGCAGGTATTATAATTCCTTCGCTGGCAGTTATTACTTTTTTACTTGGTATTGTATGTATAATGGGAGGTATTGCTTATGGTCTTGTTAACAAAGACCGATACAAGAATAATATGCGTACCTATAATATCCGTAATGAACAATATGATATTATAAAAGAAAAGCTGGATACTCTTACTAAACAGTATAACAAGCTTCAGCACGATATTGATGAATGGATATCAGCGATAGTGCCAGAACATAATATTGATGATACATATTATGAACTTATGCAGTTAAGCCAGCAGAAGAAAGAACTTTCAATGCTTAGGGACAGAGAACTTAAATATAATAAAAGGTTGAAAGAGTATAATGTAACAGCTATAATTGGAAGTATTAATACATTTATGTCTGATTATATGGAACATACCGCAATACCTGATATTCAGGGCTTTGATAATGCTATTAATGAATGTATATCAAAGCTTAACAGTATAAGACAACGGATTAATTATATTGAACAGTACAGAAAGTCTTATATGGATGCTGACAATGCATTTAAGCGTTTCAGGCAGAATAATGTTAATTATGAACAGCAGTTAAGTATGCTTCGTGAACTAGATGATATGCCTGATTATGATATTACTGAACTTAATGCACAGCTTAATAATATAAGGTCTGGTATGGAATTGTGCAGTAATACTATTAACGAATATAACAGCAGGCTTAATTCCAAGGAAAATGAGCTTGATGAGCTGAGTTCGTATGAGAGTCAGTTAAATGGACTTGAAGCAGACTATGAAACACTCCTTGCCAACTATAATAATCTGTTAAAAGCTAAAGATTATCTTGAAAAAGCAAGGATTTCATATGCAAAGAAGTATCAGGCACCTGTAAATGCTAAGTTTAAAGAGTATTTTGATATTGTGTCTGATAATACAGACAGCAATATGTATAGTTTTGATATACATAATAATCTTTTAAAGAATGAAGCTGGGCAGTACAGGGAGATTAGGTTCTTAAGTTCAGGCTGTAAGGATTTGGCTGGAATATGTATGCGTTTTGCATTTATTGATTCAATGTATAAAGATAAAAAACCGTTTATAATATTGGACGATCCATTTGTAAATATGGATACATTTTCTATTAATAATGCACACAGGCTGATTGAAAAGCTTGCGAAGAAGTATCAGATATTATATTTTACCTGTCATAACAGCAGAACTATGAAATGAATAATTACGATTTAAGAGGTGTATATGCAAGATTTATTAAGAGTTGGTGTTATAACATCGACACACGGAATAAGAGGGGAAGTTAAGGTATTCCCTACAACAGATGACCCTGACAGATTTAAGAAATTAAAGGAATGTATAATAGCGGGCAAGCGTGGCAATGTCAATGTTACAGTGCAGTCAGTAAAGTTCTTTAAACAGTATGTAATTGTGAAATTTAAAGAATTTGACAACATTAATGATATTGAAATCTATACAAAATGTGATCTGCTCGTAACACGTGATAATGCTGTAAAATGTGAACCAGGCGAATATTTTATATGTGATTTAATAGGACTTCGTGTAATTACAGATGAGGGTGAAGAATTAGGCAATCTGACAGACGTAATTGAAACAGGAGCTAACAACGTATACGAGGTTACTTCTGATACAGGCAAAATATATTATCTGCCAGTAATAGACCAGTGTATATTAAGCCATGATATGACTAACAGGACAGTTACAGTTCATATATTAAAAGGACTGCTTGATATTAATTAACAGTATATTGATTAATAATATAATACATATTTTACTTTTGAGATATATATGCTACAATAAGCACAAGTGGGTTAATATGAATTGACATAATATATACATATAGTAACCCACAATAATTTATATATGAGGAGGAATCACTATATGATTCAGAAACGAAACATTGCAATGTACATCATTCTCTCGATTGTTACTTGTGGAATTTTTGGCATTTACTGGTTTATATGTCTTACTGACGACTCTAAGCTGGCAGCCAATGATAATGAGAGTGCTTCTGGTCCGGTAGCGTTCTTGTTAACAATTGTAACCTGTGGAATATACAGCTGGTACTGGGCTTACAAGCTTGGTGACAGAGTTGACTACGCTGCTAATTCAAGAGGAATAGGAGATGGCTCAAGCAATTCCAAAATTCTTTTTATTGTATTACAGCTTTTGGGACTGGGAATAGTTAACTACCTTATTGCACAGGATAAGCTCAATAAAATCTCAGATTATGATTCATTCAACGGCAATGGTTATAATGGATTTAATGGCGGTTACAGCAATAACAACTATAATTCTGATAATAATTCATTCAACAATTACAATGCAGCTTCTGATAGCTCATACAGCGGTAATACAGATAATTACTCATCAGATAGCAGTTATGCTGATAATGTATTTAACAATGCCAATAATGACAGTTCATCATATGGAAGCTCTGCCAGTGAAGAACCAGGTAACAGTTATACAGGTTCAGTGAATAACGCACCTTATGGTAGTCCGTTTGATAATGACAAGTCAGATAACTAAAATTTTATAAATTAATTAAATTTTGGTCTTGCATATTATTAGTATATATGTTATCCTTATCAAGTTGTGAAAAGAGAGATGGTCCTCTGTTGTGTATATCACATTAAGAACGTCGGAATAATAAGGAGGTCACACATGAATACAATTATTAAGAACATCGAAGATGCTCAGCTTAAGGCTGAGGTACCAGCATTTAATGTAGGTGATACAGTTAGAGTATCAGCTAAGATTAAGGAAGGAAACCGTGAAAGAATTCAGGTATTTGAAGGAACTGTTTTAAAGAAGCAGGGTACAGGAGTTCGTTCTACATTCACAGTTAGAAAGATTTCTAATGGTATCGGTGTTGAGAAGACTTGGCCATTACATTCACCTATCGTAGAGAAGGTTGAAGTTGTAAGACGCGGTAAAGCTAGACGTGCTAAGTTATTCTACTTACGTCAGAGAACAGGTAAGGCTGCTAAGGTTAAGGAATTAGTTAGATAATTATTATTATCTCATTATAAAGAATGTCACTTGTTATGTTAATAGTAACAGGTGACATTCTTTTTTTGACACATAAAGATGTATTTTGTATAATGAATAGAAATGTATATCTGTATACTAAATCATAGATTGGAGGAGAATATGATTTCATATCATAGAAGATATCAGGAAAATACTACTTTACTTAACCTTTTAAAATATATATTTGATATTTTAATGGTTATATTAACAGCTTATGTGCTTGTTTCATTCAGCTGCACAAGAACGACTATACTTGGAGGTTCTATGGAACCTTCGATTAATAACGATGATACTGTGCTTGTTAATAAATTTGCATATGCAATAAAAGGTCCTAAGCGTTTTGACTGCATAGCATTTGAACCAGATTCTATCGGCTCTTCCAAGTTATATGTTAAAAGAGTTATCGGACTTCCTGGAGAAACTGTCCAGATTAAAGAAGGACAAATTTATATTAATGGAGAATTACTTGAGAATGATATTACTGATACATATATTGTAACAGCAGGTATGACAATTAATCCTGTAAAACTTGGAGATGATGAATATTTCTGCCTTGGAGATAATCGTAACAACAGTGAGGATAGCCGTTTTTCAAGTATAGGAATGGTTAAAAGAAAGCATATTATAGGAAAGACGTGGATGGTGCTTAGTCCATTTGAAGATATTAAATTTATTAAATAGCATTTATTAAGATTAAAGTATGGATACTAATCAAAGTATCAATATTGATATGATATTAACACTAATTATTCGTATTAATTGTAGAAATGAGGTATAAAATGAACTATCAATGGTATCCCGGTCATATGACCAAAGCCAAAAGAATGATGGAAGAAAATATTAAACTTATAGATCTGGTTATTGAGATTGTAGATGCAAGAATACCTATAAGCAGCCGTAACCCTGATATAGACAGCCTCGCGGTCAATAAAGCAAGAATTATTCTTCTTAATAAATCAGACCTTGCAGATGATAAGATAACTAACCAGTGGATTAATTATTTTAATGAAAATAATATATACTGCCTTAAGCTTAATTCAAGAAATAATTCAGGCATTAAGCAGGTCAACGGTCTTATAATGACAGCCTGTGCAGATAAGATAGAGCGTAATAAGCAGAGAGGAATATTAAACAGACCAATAAGGGCAATGGTTGTTGGAATACCTAATGTTGGAAAGTCAACATTTATTAATTCCTATGCTGGAAAAGCTAGTGCCAAGACAGGCAATAAGCCGGGCGTTACTAAGGGAAAACAATGGATAAAGCTTAATAAGAATGTTGAGCTTTTAGATACTCCGGGTATTTTATGGCCTAAGTTTGACAATCAGGAAGTCGGCAAAAGACTTGCTATGATAGGTTCTATGAATGATGAGATACTTAATGTCGAGGAGCTTGCTATCGATACAATAAAATATATATATAGTGAATATTCTGATAATGTTATTGAACGCTACGGTCTTGATAAAGAAAAGACTGCCGCAAGTTATGATGAAAATGCTATCAATCCAGATAATTCAGTAGCGTTATATATTATGGAACAGGCGGCTGTTAAGCGAGGCTGTATCAAGAAGGGCAATAATATTGATTACGAGAAAATATCTAATATTATTCTGGATGATTTCAGAAGTGGACGATTAGGACGAATATCATTAGAAACCCCTTAAAAGATACTTAGAAAATAATGGAGAGAACAATGTCAGATAAGATTAAGACAACCAAAGAAGAACGTGAAGCTAAAAAAGCATTAAAGCTTGCACAGGAAAAAGAACGCGTTGAAAATATGTGCGTATATGAGAAAGAATATGAAGCATTTTCTTATATATGTGGTATAGATGAGGCTGGAAGAGGCCCGCTTGCAGGTCCTGTTGTTGCTGGTGCGGTCGTTCTTCCAAAGGGTTGCAGAATATTATATGTGAATGATTCCAAGAAATTAAGTGAGAAAAAAAGAGAGATGTTATATGACGTAATACTTAATGAAGCTGTGAGTGTAGGAGTTGGAATTGTATCACCAGAAAGAATTGATGAGATAAATATATTAAATGCAACTTATGAAGCTATGAGGGAAGCCATTAATAATCTCACAGTTAAACCCGATATATTACTTAATGATGCAGTTACAATACCAGATGTTGACATTGAACAAGTGCCTATTATCAAGGGTGATGCAAAAAGTCTTTCAATTGCCAGTGCCAGTATAATTGCCAAGGTTACAAGGGACAGGCTTATGTACCATTATGATGAGTTATATCCTGAGTATGGATTTGCCAAGCATAAGGGCTATGGAACAAAGCTTCACACAGATGTACTTAAAGAAATCGGACCTTGTCCTATACATAGAAAAACATTTATTACTAAAATATGTCCTTAAAATAAATATGGAGGCTGGCTTATGGATATTAATATACAACAATTACTAAAAACAAATCTGGGACAGACGAGCCAGTCATATGATGTTAATAACAACAGGGTTGGGCAGAATACAGCTTCTAGTATCAATCAGGCACAAAATATTAACAATAACAGTTCACTTATTAAAAATCTTATCGCTGGAAGCGTACTGACAGGCTTTATAAGTGAATTAAATGACTCTGATGCTGTTATAAGCCTTAATGATGGTTCGCTTCTTTCTGCAACTTTAGCCAATCAGGGGGCAGTTAAGCAGGGAGAAGTTGTTACATTTATAGTCAATCAGGTAAAGGATAATCAGATTTCATTAAAAGTACTGCCTGCTGATGAACAACAGAATATGTTCATCGATAAAGCACTTGAAGCAGCAGGTCTGTATCCTACTGAGGAGAATACAGCTATGGTCAAAGAACTGTTATCCCTTAATATGCCGGTTAATACAGATATGCTTAATACTGTCAATAAATATATGGCACAGTTTCCGGATAGTGACATTAAGACAATTGCCAATCTTGTACGTCTTGATATGCCTGTAACAGAGGAGAATATCAATCTTTATAAGGCATATGAAACATTTAATGCCAAGCTTGACGGACAGCTTAGTACTATGGAGAATGCACTGTCTGATAATATAATGCGTGCATTTAGCAATTTCTCCCGTGATGATATACAACAGCTTAATGCTGTCATTAATAGTATGTATGGAAATGCAGATGATAACACAAATGTTACATCAAAACTGGTAACAGAAAGCTTTTCCAAGGATTTTATTAACGAATTATCAAGACAATTAACAGAAAGCTCTAACGGTGATATTGCAGAGAAATTAAATGACCCTTCAACGACTATTAAAGATATGCTCAACGCTATTCTTAATAATAATAAAATAACTGACCCTGCATTTCTTCCAACCAATAAAGCGACATTTGACAAGCTTTTACATCAGTTTATCAATGAAACTATGCGTATAACACCTAAAGATGTTGCAGACACTCCTGATACGCTCACCAATTATTACAAGCGTACCAAGAAAGTAATGGAAGATGTCGAAAATGTATTAAAGAGCAGTAAAGCAGATAATGATCTGGCTAAAAATATGTCTGACATAAAAAGCAATATTGATTTTATGAATGACCTTAATAAGAATATGACATTTTTCCAGATGCCGCTTAAATTCTCTGATAGCGAAGGCAATGGGGATTTGTATGTATTTACTAACAAAAAATCACTTGCTAACAATCCGGATGAAGTAAGCGCTATGCTTCATCTGGATATGCCTAATCTTGGATCTGTTGATGTATATGTAAAGCTTAATCATACCAATGTATCTACGAATTTTATTCTTGAAACAGAGGAATTGCTTGATTTTGTATATGCTCATATTGATGAATTAAATGAACGTCTTGAACAGCTTGGTTATTCAACACATTTTGAGATGACCTTGTCTAATAAAGAAAATGACTTTGATTTTAATACAGATTTTATAGAAAAAGATGTACGTTTGGACAATGGCGGACAGTATGTATTTGATATAAAAGCATAAGTGTATATATAACATAAATATATCAAATTATATATATACATAAAAGCCTATCAAAGATTGGCGTGAAAATTTATTATTGCACATTTATTATCGCACAGAAATGAGGATTAGGATGGATAAGGATAACAACAAACCAAAGATTGCGGTTGCACTTCAATATGAAAAAGGTGAGCAGGCACCTAAAATCATAGCTACAGGAAAAGGGTATCTTGCTGATAAGATTATTGAAAAAGCTAAGGAAACTGATGTTCCAACATATGAGGACAGCAAGCTTGCCAACACATTGTCCAATCTTGAAGTAGGAGATATGATACCACCTGAATTATATACAGTAGTTGCTGAAATACTTGTATTCGTGGACAAGACAGATAAATTACGAGGCAAAATTAATGGCTGATAAGTCTAAGAACAATAGTAAGTTTAAGAGTAGCAGCATACTTGATGATATAAGTGCATTGCATAATATAAACAAACCTAAAAACAGCAGGGCTACAGGCTCTGAATATGAAACATTAGCTGCTGCATTTCTTGAACAAAACGGACATACAATTATTACAAGAAACTATAGAACCAGATATGGTGAGATTGATATAATATCAAAATGTAATTCAACGCTTGTGTTTACAGAATGTAAATACAGAAGTTCTTCAAAATTCGGCGACCCGCTGGAGGCTGTTAATCTTCACAAACAGCAAAAGATATGTCATACAGCTATGAATTTCTGTGTAAAATACGGGTATGTCAATTATCCGTGCCGCTTCGATGTAATAGCAATATATAAAGACGGAACAATAAAACATATAAAAAATGCGTTTGAATACTCTTGAATTTTATGATTAATGAATTAATGGAGGTGTCTATGCCTTACAGCATATTCGATTTAAAAAGATTAAATACAAAAGAGTTGTATCATAAACTTATAGAAAAATATGGTAATGAAGATAATTTTACGGATACAATTATAACGAATGTTTCTGCTGATAATGTGCCATACCTTACATTTAAGCCTTTTGTGAACAATCCTTATATAAGGCAGGCATTCTCTACACGTCTTGGCGGTGTTAGCAGTGGTATGTATGAAAGTATGAATCTGACTTTCAATCCAGTAGGGCAGTATAGTGCTGACAGCTATGAAAATGTACTTGCCAACTTTAAATTAATGGCTGATACTATTGATATACCTGTTGAAAATATGGTGTATACCAAGCAGACACATACTACAAACATCAAAATTGTCGATAATTCCAATAAAGGAATGGGTATTATAAAAGAACGTAATTACGATAATATAGATGGAATTATAACTAATACTAATAATCTTTGTCTTGTATCATCATTTGCAGATTGTATTCCTGTTACTCTTGTTGATGCTAAAAAAGGTGTTATAGCAGCACTTCATTCTGGCTGGAAAGGAACAGTTGGCAATATATCACAGAATGGCATTGAATGTATGAAGGAAAGCTTTGGCTGTAATGAAGCTGATATTATTGCATTTGTTGGTCCTGGAATATGTAAGAACTGCTATCAGGTAAGTGAAGATGTTGCCATAGAATTTATGAAGGTATATTCTGCCGAAGAGACAGAGCTGATATTAACACCAGATGATGACAATAAATATACAGGCAAATACCATCTGGATTTGATAGCTGCTAATTATATCAACCTTATTAATGCAGGACTTCTCCCACACAATATATATGTAGCTGATGTATGTACAAGCTGTAATAAAGAGCTGCTTTTTTCACACAGGGCGAGTGGTGGAAGACGTGGTATTATGTGTAATTTTATATATATGCGATTAATCTGATATAAAAATGGTTAATTAAAAAACTTTCCATTCATAAGGAATTATATAATATAAACGATTACAAATTATAAATATTGATTATAAAAAATGAGCTGCCAAGCAGATGATTTATTAAATGCTAATCATTTAATATTAACTAATCATTCAGCGTATCAGCTCATTTTTATAATTCAGGCTTATTTATTATGTGTTCTCTTATATTCTTCCCTTAATCGTGCTTCCTCATTAACTCTCTTAGCCCGTCCCTTAGGACCCACCTTGGTAATTACCAGTAATATTACAAGAAGTATAAGTATCGGAACACCAACCGTAATAATATTAGAGAGAGTTTCTGTAAATACGGCATTCTGCAAAGGTGAATTCTTTACTTTCTGGTATTTGGCTGAGTTAATTATGCTTACAAGGTTATTATTCATATCATCGCTTACTTTATCAGTCTTGGACTGTATTGCATAAGTGTATATATACCCTCTGACAACCGTATAATATTTTCTGGTGTATACAGTAACATCATTAGATAATGAATAAACATCTGTCACAAAATATGGAATATCATTGATTGTGACAATGCTGGAATTAAGCAGTTCCTCTTTAATATTATCATTGTTGATAGATGACTGGGAGGCAACATATTCTTTATATAATGAATCAAGTGAATCTTCGTCTAATTCATTAAAGCTGCTAAGACTGTTGGAAGCTGTATTGCCATATATAACAACTTCATAATTAACATCTTCTGGAACAGCTTCAAGATAGATCTTATTGGCTATCATATTATTAGTTAATACAGCAGCCTCATCAACCCCAAGCTTTTCGAGGTATGAATTATTGTTAGTTGTTGTTCTTGTAAAACATATAAGTTCTTTTGGAACATCTACGACTAAATCTATATCAGCAAATTTAAAATGATTGGTATCTGCGGCACTAACATATGCCGAAGATAATCCTGATACTGAAAACAGAGTGACTGCCGAAATAACAACTGCTGCCAGCTTTTTTATTAAACCTTTATTAAACACGAAAAACCTCCCATAAATTAAGCATTTTCAATATTCCGTATAATAGCATAGTGCTTTACAAAAAGCAATTAAACTGTTATTATATTTTAGATTATGTATGTTAATTTTTCATAAAATAAGAAATTAAATCGGAGGCAGATATATGAGTAAACCAATAGTCGCTGTAGTAGGACGTCCCAATGTTGGTAAGTCAACATTATTCAACGATCTTGCAGGACAGCAGATTTCTATTGTAAAAGATACCCCTGGTGTAACCAGAGATAGAATATACGCTGAAGTTACATGGCTTGATAAATCATTTACTTTAATTGATACAGGTGGTATTGAACCAGATACAAGTGATGTAATTCTTGCACAGATGAGAGAGCAGGCTGAGATAGCTATTGAAACGGCAGATGTAATTATATTCCTTACTGATGTCAAGCAGGGACTTGTTGATTCAGATGCTAAAGTAGCAGATATGTTACGCCGTTCAAGAAAGCCTGTTATTCTGGCAGTTAATAAGGTTGATAACTTTGATAAGCTTATGCCTGATGTATACGAATTCTATAACCTTGGAATTGGTGACCCGCATCCAATATCAGCAGCATCAAAGCTCGGTCTTGGTGATATGCTTGATGAGGTTATCAAGCATTTTCCGCAAGAGTCTGAAACTGAGGAAGAAGATGAGCGTCCAAAGGTTGCCATTATTGGTAAACCCAATGTTGGTAAGTCATCAATTATTAATAAGCTCCTTGGAAAGAACAGGGTAATTGTATCTAATATTGCGGGAACAACAAGAGATGCGATAGATACAACTATAACATATAACAAGAAAGAATATGTATTCATTGATACTGCTGGTCTTAGACGTAAGAGCAAGATAAAAGAAGACCTTGAAAGATACAGTATTATAAGAACTGTTGCAGCTGTTGAAAGATGTGATATAGCCATTCTTGTAATTGATGCAACAGAAGGTGTTACTGAACAGGATGCTAAGATTGCGGGAATAGCCCACGAGCGTGGCAAAGGTATAATTATTGCTGTCAATAAGTGGGATGCCATAGAGAAGAACGACAAGACAATATATGAATTCACAAGCAAGATAAAAGATACTCTTTCATTTATGTCATATGCAGAGATTATATTTATATCAGCACAGACAGGACAGCGTCTTGGAAAGATATATGAGCTGATTGATACTATAATCGACAGCCAGACTATGAGAATCCCAACTGGTGTTCTTAATGAAATTCTTACAGAAGCTGTTGCTATGAAACAGCCGCCTTCAGATAAGGGTAAGAGATTAAGAATATACTATATGACACAGGTTTCTGTTAAACCACCGACATTCGTAATGTTCGTTAATGATAAGGAATTAACACATTTCTCTTATACAAGATATATTGAGAACCGTATAAGAGAAGCGTTTGGTTTCAGAGGTACTTCAATAAGGTTTATTAACAGGGAACGTAAGGAGAAAGAATAATGCTTAACAGATTGATATGTCTTATTCTAGGATATTTTATTGGTGCAATTATCCAGACAGGTTTCTGGATTGGCAAGTTTAATCATATTGATATAAGAGATTATGGCAGTGGCAACGCTGGAACAACTAATACTATGCGTACACTTGGAAAGAAAGCCGGATTTATAACATATTTTATGGATGCTTTTAAATCCTGCATTACTGCCTTAATCATACATTTTATATATGGCAGTAATGCAGATATATCAGAAATGCTTCTTATCCTTTATGGCGGATTTGGAGTTGTCCTTGGACATAACTTTCCATTCTACCTTGGATTTAAAGGTGGAAAAGGTATTGCTGCTACATCAGGATTAGTAATAAGTCTTATACTTTTTCCTAAATATTGCTTTATGTTTACAATATTTGGAATGGTAACATTTGGATTAGTAACCAAGTTCTCAAGATATGTATCATTAGGTTCTATTACCGGCATAATTGGTTTCTTTATAGAATTTGTAATATGGGGGCTTGTTGGATGGCTTCCACTTAACAATAATGAATTCATAGAGGCTTCTATAGTTGTGTTATTATTCGTTATTCTTGGTGTTGCACGTCACAGTGGTAATATTAAAAGACTTATTAATGGAACAGAACGTAAAATTGGAGAAAAAAAGTAATGCAGTAATGGAGGATTATTAATGGTAAAGATAGGTGTATTAGGAGCTGGAAGCTGGGGACTTGGTCTTGCTATGCTTCTTCATAATAATGGACATGATGTAACAGTCTGGTCAGTATTTCCAGATGAGATTAATGAGCTTAACGCCACACGAGAGAATAAAAAATGTCTTCCAGGTGTAATATTCCCAGAAAGCGTAAAATTCTGTGCTGACACAGAAAAAGTTGTAACTGAAAGTGATGTGCTTATACTTGCGGTTGCTTCTCCTTATACAAGGTCAACAGCTAAAATCGTCGCACCATATGTTAAAGAAGGACAGTATATCGTTAATGTCGGCAAGGGTATTGAGGAGGAGTCTTTAAAGACATTATGTGAGGTAACAAAGGAAGAAATTCCACAGGCTGTAGTTGCTGTGTTATCAGGTCCAAGCCACGCTGAGGAGGTTGGAAGGGGAATTCCTACAACCTGCGTAATTGGTACAGCTAACAAGAAAGATGCAGAATATTTGCAGAATATGTTTATGAGTAATGTATTCCGTGTATACATAAGTCCTGATGTTCTTGGAATATGTATAGGTGGTGCATTGAAAAATGTAATCGCGCTTGCTGCTGGTATTGCTGACGGCTTAGGATATGGAGATAATACTAAGGCTGCACTTATAACAAGGGGGATTGCTGAGATAACACGACTTGGTCTTGCTATGGGTGCGGATTTTGCTACATTTTCAGGCTTGTCTGGAATAGGCGACCTTATTGTTACCTGTGCGAGTATGCACAGCCGTAACAGACGTGCCGGAATTCTTATCGGCAAAGGCTATACAACTAAAGAAGCTATGGATGAAGTACAGATGGTTGTAGAGGGTGTATATGCAGCTAAGGCAGCTAAGAAGCTTGCTGAAAAGTACAACGTAGAAATGCCAATAGTTGAACAGGTAAATCAGGTGTTATTTGATGGCAAATCTCCAGCAGATGGCGTTAAAGACCTTATGTTAAGAGATAAGAAAATCGAAGCCGGCAATGTTGAATGGCACTAAATTATTAATATACGAGAGGTTAATCATATGCGAGTTATTGCAGGTTCGGCCAGAAGTCTTCCTTTAAGAACTATTGAAGGAACAGATACCAGACCAACTCAGGATAGAATTAAAGAGACATTATTTAATATGCTCCAGTCAGATATTCCAGGATGTAAATTTCTTGATTTATATTCTGGAAGCGGTGCAATTGGAATTGAAGCCTTAAGTCGTGGAGCAGCTAAGGCTGTGCTTGTTGAGAATTCAAAAAAGGCAGTTGAATGTATTAAGGATAATCTTACGTTTACCAAGCTTGCTGATAAAGCAGATGTTATGGAAATGGATGTATTATCTGCAATCAACAGGCTTAAGGGCAAAGATGTATTCTCAATCGTCTATATGGATCCACCATACTCTAATGATTATGAGCGTGATGTATTAGCAGCCCTTAGAAATTCAGATATTATAGATGAATATACAATTATAATTGTTGAGGAAAAGCTTGATGCTGACCTTGACTATGCTGACGAATGTGGTTTTGATATTTACCGGGTAAAAAAATATAAAACTAATAAACATTTATTCTTAAGACTGAAGGGAAGTGCAGACTAAATGAAAAAGGCTATATATCCTGGAAGCTTTGACCCTGTTACATTAGGACATCTTGATATAATAAAGCGTTCAGCAGCACTTGTTGACCACCTTATCGTGGGTGTGTTAAACAACAGTACCAAAACACCATTGTTTTCAGTTGATGAACGTGTTAATATGTTAAAAGAAGTTACGAAAGACATTCCTAATGTCGAGATTTTAAGTTTCAGTGGACTCCTTGTAGATTTTGCAAGAGAGCATAATGTACAGGCTATAATAAGGGGACTTAGAGCCGTAACTGATTTTGAATATGAACTTGCTATGTCTCAGACTAACAGAGTAGCCGCTCCCGATATTGATACAATATTCCTTAATACAAGTCTTAAATATGCTTATTTAAGTTCAAGTATCGTTAAAGAAATGGCTATGTATGGCGGCGATATAAGTAAATTCGTACCAGAGTCTATTGTAGATATAGTGAGAGAACGATACAGCAGTAGTTATAATATTAAGGCAAATGAAAAGGGAGATATAAAATGAGTAGAATCGAACAGCTTATAAGCGATATAGAAAGCTACATAGATAATTGTAAATTTCAGCCATTATCTAATACTAAGATTATTGTAAATAAAGAGCAGCTTGAAGATATGCTGGCTGAATTAAGATTAAAGACACCTGAAGAAGTTAAGAAATACCAGAAAATTCTTAACAACAAAGATGCCATAATTGCCGATGCAAAAGAGCAGGCAGAATCTATTATTAATGCTGCACAGATACAGACAGAGGAACTTATTAATGAACACGAGATTATGCAGCGTGCATATGCACAGGCTAATGCCCTTATAGAGCAGGCAAGTGCACAGGCACAGGCTATTCTTGACAGTGCGACAGAAGATGCCAACAGCATACGTCAGGGTGCTATGGACTATACAGATGATATGCTTGAGAAGCTTCAGTATATAATCGAAAAGTCTATCCGTGACAACCGCGAGAAGTACGACTCTTTATTGTCTAGTCTTGAAAATGTTCTTTCGATTGTCAATAATAATCGTAATGAATTAAAAGCACCTGTTGTACAGGAAGAAGAGGAAGCTGTAGATAACGCACCTGACCAGCCTGAAGACAGCACAGATGACTATGGTTATGAAGAAGAATTTGAGGATGAGGATATCCTTGAATAATTATAATATAAATACAAAAATATAATACCAATATAAAATATAATATATATAGTAACAATATAAGGCTTATGTAAGAAATATAATTTGCTGTATAGATTATATTAATGAATTTATATAATGCTAATCAGAATACATATATCAGTAATAATGATATGCCGGCTGTTGCGAGGCTTAACATTATTTTCTGGTATATGTATTTTTTTATGTTTATCCCGTTATTGTTATTAGATGTTCCAGCGATTCCGATTGTCTGCATTAATGTAGATATTCCGCCAAATGCATTGGCTGTCAATATAAATGCAGCCTTAGCTGAAGCACTGATATCACTTGAAGCGATAAGATATATGCCGTTAGTTATCTCTAACAGAGAACATATAATCATATTGATATAATTAAATCTTCCAAAAAGTACATCTATCATAGAGCATATGCAGGAAAATATAACAATATATCCACACATTTTTAATACATTATCAATTGATTTTATTATGGCATTGTCTAATACATTGAAGAAATTCTTATGTGAATTTATAGTGTGTTGTCTGCCGTTATTACACATATTATCCGTATGTTGGATATTATATGAATTTAAGTTAACTTTGTATCTGGTATTAGATGTCCTATTATAAAATATTTTTGCTGTGCAATTATTAATTGGTTCTTTATTACTATTTTTATTATTATTGTTATTCACTGGATATTTAATAAGCTGTACAGCACACAGAATTATTACAGGAAGATATACAGCAATAAGGAATTTTATTATTGTTATGGAGTTATTTATGGTGCCATAATATATGTATCCGATAACGAATCCGGGGCTTGATATATTACAGTATCCTGTTATATTATCAATTATTCTGCTGTCTGATTGTTTCTTATAATTAATGCAGTTAATAGCACCTATTGGAAATCCACAGAGCACACTTATAAATATAATAAATACAAGTCCCAGACGGCTGTTCACTGGCATATAATAATTAATACAGCCGGTGATAATCATAGCCACCAGCAATCCCGGCATAACACTCAAAGCCCATAATTTGATACCTTTAAGCGTTGCATTAATAATAATGTGTGGTGAACAGACAGTTACAAGAAATATTATAAGCATTATAAGAAATATCACATTATGGCTGTATTTCTTATGGTTTATTTTAGACGAATAACTATTATCACATCTATTGATTAATGAAAGTGTATATGTGTTATTGTGATTATTATTTAATTGTGGAGAATAAGCAGAATTCTTGATTTTACCCATATATTTATTTCCTGATAAGAAAGTCCTTATTTGTCCGTTTAATATAATTTATTCTATTCATTACAACAGCCTGTTAGACATATTATTTAGTGAATAATAAAGTGAAAATGGAAAATATGAATAAAACGGACATTATAAATAATAAAACGAATCTGCTTATTATCACAATAGTATGTGCCTTAATATGCAGTATTCATCTTAATATTATAAGACACTATACGCGCATTGCGGCATATACGACATTAACCGTATCAGATGATAACTTCCGTGCAATGCAGGTGGAATGTGATTTGCAGGATATTATTAATAAGGCAGAACAGATGAATGTAAACCCTGCTGAGTTATTTATTGTGCTGTGTTGTATGAATGAATGTCATATAACGGACAATGCTGTTAAGCGGCTTACCGTGTCTGATTTTGACAAGGTCAAAACAATCTTCTGTAAGAAAAATGCTGCTGAATTCAAGCTGTTAAAACAAACCGCAACAGGCATACTATATGATATGGAATATTTTCCTGTGCCACACTCTTCAAAGACAGAGCAGTGGGTTAACTACGTTAATTCGTGGAATTATGAAAGAACCTACAAAGGTAACAGAACACACGAGGGAACTGATATATGTGCTGATATTAATAAAGATGGATTATATCCTGTTGTGTCTGTATGTGACGGAACAGTAACTAACGTCGGCTGGTTAGAGCTTGGCGGTTACCGGATAGGCATAACGTCTGCTAATAAAATATATTACTATTATGCCCACCTTGATTCCTATGCCAAAGCTTATAAAGCAGGTGATATAATTCATAAGGGAGAGCTGCTTGGCTATATGGGAAGTACAGGATACAGCAAAGTAGAGGGTACATCTGGCAAATTTCAGACACATTTACATTTTGGGATGTACATAACTGATAATTCAGGCAATGAAGTGTCAATCAACCCATATTGGATACTAAAATCTAATCAAAATAAGACTTTAATTTATGGTTATTAGTATCGTTATGTGCTATAATTATCGTCGGCTAATAGTGAAAAGATTTAAAGAATTTATGAAAATATATAATAGAAACGAGGACTTATATGGAAATACAGATGTGGAAAGAAATCCTTAACCCATACGAGCTTGCGGTAGAGGAGCTTCAGGTTAAGTTTAATCATATGGTTAAAGAATACCGACAGGCAGGCATATATTCTCCAATTGAACAGGTTTTAGGAAGGGTTAAATCTATATCCAGTATCTTATTAAAAGCCCAGAAGCATAATATAGACCTTAATGAAATTGAAGGACATATTCTTGACATCGCTGGTATAAGGCTTATATGCCAGTTTACTGATGACATATATAATGTAGCTGACCTTATAAGGGCAAGAAGCGATATGGAAGTCATAACTGAGAAAGATTATGTCAAGAATATCAAGGAAAGCGGATATCGAAGCTATCATATTATAGTCCAGTATAAAGTTGAAACTGTAAAGGGGACTAAGATAATTCCAGTAGAAATCCAGATACGAACACTTGGAATGAACTTCTGGGCTATAATTGAACACTCTCTCCAGTACAAATATAACGGCAATATTCCAAGACATGTAAGGGAACGACTTACATCAGCCGCCGATGCCATATATACGCTTGATAACGAGATGATGAGTATTCACGATGAAATTATTGATGCACAGAATTATGTATCTACCAAAGCTAACATTGTATCCGACATACTTAATAATATACAAAGCCTTTATAAAGTTGCTAACAAGCAGGAAATCATCAGAATTCAGGATGAATTCTATGAGATATACCAGACTGATGATGTTGCCAGACTGCAAAGATTCAGCAGGCAGGTAGATATGATTGCAGAGAATTATAAAGCACAGAGTATATAAAATGTATAAAGAAAGAGGATTTTATGAATTTACCAGAGAAATATCTTAATTCAATGAAAGATATGCTTAAAGATGATTTTGATGATTATCTTGAAAGCTTTAATGATAAAAGATTATATGGACTTCGTGTTAACAACCTTAAGATTTCAACAGAAGATTTTCTTAAGATAAGTCCATTTAAGCTTACACCCATACCTTGGATTGAGAATGGCTTTTACTATGAAGAAACAGATAAACCGGCAAAGCACCCATATTATTACGCCGGACTTTACTATATTCAGGAGCCTAGTGCAATGACACCAGCTAATGTACTTCCTATTGATGAGGGGGATGTCGTATTTGATATGTGTGCCGCACCGGGAGGCAAATCAACAGAGCTTGCGGCAAAGCTTAATGGCACAGGACTTCTTATAACTAATGACATAAGCAATTCAAGAACCAAGGCACTGCTTAAGAATGTTGAAGTATCTGGTGTTTATAACCTTTGTGTGCTTAATGAAGACCCAGCTAAGATATCAGGAAGATTCACAGAATTCTTTGATAAGGTTCTTATAGATGCACCTTGTTCTGGTGAGGGTATGTTCAGAAAAGATAATAAACTTATCAAGGCGTGGGAACAGAGCGGACCAGAAGTATATTCTGCAATACAGAAAAGCATTATAATACATGGTGCGAAAATGCTCCGCCCAGGTGGAATGATGCTTTATTCAACCTGTACATTTTCTTCTCTGGAAGATGAAGAGAGCATTAAATATCTTCTTGATAACTGTCCAGATATGAAACTTGTTGATATTAAACCATACGAAGGATTTACTAAGGGCTTTACTGATATTGATAATGATAATAAGTATAATCTTGACAAATGTGTGAGGATATTCCCACATAAAATGCATGGCGAAGGACATTTTGTTGCACTTCTTAAAAAGGATAATCCAGATGACATTAATAATGCACATTATACAAGAGGATCATTTAATACTAAAATTCCAGATGAGTTAAAGGATTTCCTTGCAAATGTATCAATGGATATCGACACTAAATATATTAATATAAGAGATAACCGCGTGTACTATATTTCCAGGTATATGGCTGATGAAAAGGGTCTTAGAATAATAAGAAATGGTCTTTTGCTTGGTGAACTTAAAAAGAACCGCTTTGAGCCAAGTCAGGCACTTGCTATGGCACTTACAATGAGACAGTATAATAACTGCATTAACCTTAGCGTAGACGATGAGCGTGTTGTAAGATATTTAAAGGGCGAGACAATTGACGTTGATGATTTTGCTGACAGCAAGGGCTGGGCATTGCTTTGCGTTGACGGATATCCTTTAGGCTGGGGTAAATCTAATGGCTCGCAGCTTAAGAATAAATATCTTGCCGGCTGGAGATGGATGTAGAAGGAAAGGACTTTAATGGTTATTAGATTAGACAAATATCTTTGTGATATGCAGGCTGGAACAAGAAGTGCCGTAAAAGACATAATCAGAAAGAAAAAAGTTACAATCAATGGTGAAGTTATCACACGTCCGGAAACTAAAGTAGATACAGATAAGGATGTTGTAACCATTGATAATAACGTGTTAGGCTATTCAGAATACGAATATTATATGCTTAATAAGCCAGCAGGCATTGTGTCTGCTGTATCTGATAAGGATTTTAAGACTGTCGTTGAACTTATAACGGATAACAAACGTAAGGATTTATTTCCGGTTGGAAGACTGGATAAGGATACAGAAGGACTTCTTATCATAACTAATGATGGTGATATGGCACACAGGCTGTTATCACCAAAGCACCATATTGATAAGACTTATTATGTTGTAGCAAAAGGCAGTATAGACAATAAATATATTGATGAATTTAAAAATGGGCTTGTTGTTGATAAAGATTTTACAGCAATGCCAGCAAAGCTTGAGATACTTCAATATAACAATCAGGATGATACAACATTTTTAAATATAACAATTCAAGAGGGAAAGTTTCATCAGATAAAAAGAATGTTTAAGGCAGCCGGTTCAGAGGTGCTTTATCTTAAAAGATTATCAATGGGAAAGTTACAGCTTGATGAAACACTTGAACCTGGAAAGTTCAGGCCATTAACCGGTAGTGAAATTGATTTATTAAAAAGCTGGAATTAACATTTGTGTCTGTGTGCACTTGACACAAATCAACCAGATACCTGTTAGATACATTGCAGTTATACTGCATTAAAGTGTGCACAGAAATGAGGATATATATGATACACGATTTTCTCCCCGTTTGCAGGGAAGATATGGAAAAAAGAGGGTGGGAGCAATGTGATTTCGTCTATGTTTCAGGTGATGCTTATGTAGACCACCCATCGTTTGGACCTGCTATAATATCAAGGGTATTGGAATCCTTTGGATATAAAGTTGGAATAATAGCACAGCCAGACTGGAAGAATAAAGACTCCATAACAATACTTGGTGAACCTCGTCTTGGATTTTTAGTGTCTGCGGGGAATATGGACTCTATGGTAAACCATTATACCGTCAATAAGAAAAGACGTCATTCAGATGCCTTTTCACCTGGCGGAGTTATGGGATTAAGACCTGATTATGCGACAATTGTATACTGTAACTTAATTAAGCAGGTATACAAATCAACTCCTATTATATTAGGTGGAATTGAAGCTTCATTAAGAAGACTGTCGCACTATGATTACTGGTCTGACAAAGTAAAACATTCCGTTCTTATAGATTCGGGTGCAGATATAATCTCTTACGGAATGGGCGAACATTCTATTGTTGAGATAGCTGATGCACTTAATGCAGGAATTGATGTAAAAGATATAACTTATATCAATGGAACTGTATACAAGACTAAGACATTGGATAATTTATCTGACTATATAAATCTTCCATCCTATGATGAGATTGTAAAAGATAAAAGAATATATGCTGAAAGTTTTTATACACAATATAAAAATACTGATCCATTTACTGCAAAGATACTTGTAGAAAAAGCCAAAGAAAAACTATATGTCGTACAGAATCCACCAGCAAAACCGCTTACTACTATGGAGATGGACGATGTATATGCACTTCCGTATATGAGAGATTATCACCCAATGTATAAAGCAGATGGCGGAATACCGGCTTTATCAGAGATTAAATTCTCAATAACAAGCAACAGAGGGTGTTTTGGAGGCTGTTCATTCTGTGCCTTAACATTTCATCAGGGAAGGATAATTCAGGTAAGAAGCCACGAATCCATTGTTGATGAAGCTGTTACTATGACTAAAGATAGAGATTTCAAGGGGTATATACACGATGTTGGAGGACCTACAGCTAATTTCAGGCATACTTCCTGCGAAAAGCAGCTTACTAAGGGCGTATGTATGAACAGACAGTGCCTTTTTCCGGCTCCCTGCAAGAATCTTACAGTTGACCATTCTGATTATATTAAGCTTTTAAGAAAGCTTCGTAAAGTGCCTGGCGTTAAGAAGGTGTTTATCCGTTCAGGAATACGTTTTGACTACTGTATGTGTGATGCGGATGATACATTTATTAAAGAGTTATGTGAACATCACATAAGCGGACAGTTAAGGGTTGCACCTGAGCATATATCAGATAATGTCCTTACGAAAATGGGCAAGCCTTCCAATGATGTATATGAAAAGTTCTTACAACGTTATAAGCGCATTAATAATAAGACAGGCAAGCAGCAGTTCGTTGTCCCATATCTTATGTCAAGCCACCCCGGTTCGACTATGAAGGAGGCGATTGAGCTTGCAGAATATATAAGGGATCTTGGTTATATGCCCGAACAGGTGCAGGATTTCTATCCAACACCATCAACGCTGTCTACCTGTATGTATTATACAGGCTTAGATCCTGCTACTATGGAGAAAGTATATACTCCTGTAAGCCACCACGAAAAGGAAATGCAGAGAGCCCTTATACAATACCGTAATCCAGATAATTACGATCTTGTTAAGGAAGCCCTTATTAAAAATGGACGTACAGACCTTATAGGATTTGGACCAAAATGCCTTATTCCACCAAGAAAAATATCCCATAACACAGGAGGAAAGAACTTTTCATCAGGCAAACATAAGACTGTTAAAAATACCACAGCTTATAACAATAAGGGAAAACATAATAGTGCTGGTGCGGGTAAAAGAAGTTCCAATAATAAATCAAAATCTACTAAAAAAGGACATAAGTTATGAGTAAAAAAGAAAAAGGTGAGTTTGGTTATCTTAAATACAAAAGAAGTTTTAACCTGCTTCTTACTATTATTGCATTTTTAATAATTGCCGCAGTATTTGTAACAGGTTTAATAATCTTTAAATCAAGAAATAATTATATGACACTTGTGGCAACTGTTCTTGTACTTCCCGGTGCTAAAATAGCAGTTTCTTATTTTATATTACTGCCACATAAGGTATGTGATAAGGAACTATATACAAGCGTTGAAGCTGCAAAAGGAGAGTTATCAGCTTTATATGATGTAATTGTCAGCAATAACAAAAAGCCCATTGGCGTATGTGCTATGGTCATATCTGACAACACAATAATTGCATTAAGCCATGATAAAGCTCCGGATAAGGCATTATTTGAGACAAGCCTTAAAGAATTCTTAAAGAATGATAAGTTAAATGTGACTGTCACTCTTTATACAGAAAAGGATACATTTATTAAAAGAGCAGCTAATATGGCGGCTAACTATGACAATAGCGATACGAATAAGAACAATCGTATAAAGTATGTAACTGAAAGCTGCCTTAATATGTGCTTATAATATGTGGAGTGTTGAATGAAAGAATTAATAATAGATAAATTAGGCGACAACCAGAGGCTTGATAAGTATCTTTCAAAGTATCTGTCTGCCGCAAGTAAAAGCTTTATATATAAAATGCTTAGAAAAAAGAATATTACACTTAATGACAAGAAGGCTGACGGAAGTGAAAAATTACAATCAGGCGACTCTGTCAAAATATTTTTTTCTGATGAAACACTTAATAAGTTCAGTGAAGGCAAAAGCTGCATATCTAATGCTGTCAGTAGACAGACCAATAATATGACAGACAAAGCTGCTGATAACACTGCTAATGAACCTGCTGTAAGAACAGATGGCAAACATACAGACAGCACGGCTGATAAATATTCCTACACAGCTTCTAAAAAAGGTCTTTCTGTTGATTATGAAAAAATATACAGACCGCTTGATATTGTGTATGAAGATGAGAATGTCCTTTTTATTAATAAGCCTGTTGGTATGCTGTCACAAAAGGCAGATAAAAATGACTGCTCTTTGGTAGAATATATTACAGCATACCTGCTTCATAATAATTCTCTTACATATGAAGACCTTGCTATGTTCACGCCGTCAATATGCAACCGCCTTGACAGAAATACAAGCGGCATAATTGCGGCAGGTAAGACGATGAAAGGCTTGCAGGAGCTTTCATCACATTTTAAGGAAAGAACACTTACCAAATATTATATATGTATCGTGGCTGGAAAGGTTGATAAAAGACAACTGATTAAAGGCTATCTTTACAAGGATAAAAAGCTTAACAAAGTTACAATATGCCAGACGCTGCCAAAGGGCAGGGATACAAGTGAATATCTTCCAATCGAAACGGAATATATCCCTGTTGCATATTCTGATAATGCCACGCTTCTAAAGGTTCATCTTATAACCGGACGAAGCCACCAGATACGTGCCCACCTTGCAAGTATCAATCATCCGCTGGCAGGTGATTATAAGTACGGAAAAGCTTCTTTTAACAGAAGGTTCACTGACAAATACAATTGTAAAAGCCAGTTATTACATTCTTATGAGCTTAATATACCTGATATGGATATCCATATACATACGGATATTCCAGATATATTTTTAAATATATTAAAAGGAGAAAATATATGGCAGCCTGGAATTCAAGAGGTCTTAGAGGCTCTTCATTAGAAGAATATATTAATATGACCAATGAGAAATATCTTCTGAACCATTTAGGACTTATACAGAAGATACCAACACCTATAACGCCTATTAAGATTAATCAGGAGACAAGACAGATTACACTTGCGTACTTTGAACAGAAGAGTACTGTTGATTATATAGGTGTTATACAGGGAATACCTGTATGTTTTGATGCTAAGGAATGTGCTGCAGATACATTTCCAATACATAATATACATGAACATCAGGTTGAATTTATGAAAGAATTTGAAAGGCAGGACGGAATTGCTTTTATAATATTATTTTTTTCAGCAAGAGATGAGTTCTATTATTTGCCATTTTCTGATATAATAAAATTTTGGGAAAGAGCTAAAGCTGGTGAAAGAAAAAGTTTTACTTATGATGAGATTGATAAAAGCTTTAGAATCAATTCTGGCAAAGGCATTATGATTCACTATCTGGAAACGATTCAAAAAGACTTAGACAGACGGGAGCAGTAATTATGAAACATAATTATCTTGACAATTATGAATTAGTCAACGGATATGCACTTATTGACACGGATTTTTCGATTATCACAGCTAACGAGAAAATGTACAAATTTCTTGGTGCTGTGCGAAAGGCAGCAATCTCTGATGCAATTCATCAGGTAGATATTGATGATTTTATTAATGTGTCTAATAACCTGCGTATTGGGCAAAGTAAAAGTATGGTTCTGCGTATGAAAAGAGTTGATAACTCATACAGATGGGTTCTTATGGATATAAAAAGACTTTATATGTCCAATAACCACAAGAAAGAATACCTTGAACTTAATATATCTGATGTCATTGGTCTTAAAAATCATACTAATCATCTTAATGAAGATATAGGAATATATAGGAGAGTGCTATCAATAAATGATAAATTAGTCTACACCTATGAATATGATAAAGATTTATTTACCATATATAATTATGTTAATGACGATGCCATAGCTGTAATATCTTCAACTATTGATGATGTATATGAAAGAATTCTAAAAAAAGGACTTATACCAAATAAGTCAATAAAAGAATATACTGCATATTTTAATAATATAAGAAATGCTAAGAGTGTGTACCAGCACCATTTTAGTATAAATGTCAATTACGGTGATGGATTAAAGCCTACCGGCTCATATATAAATGGCTCAACAATATACTCACAAAGAAAACCAATACGTTCAGTTGGAACACTTAAGCTTCCAGATGCCAATAATGTATTTTCAAAGACTACATATGATTATGAAGACTGTAATAAAATGCTTGGACGTGAGGGACTTGAGAAATATACGCTTAACAATATTTCTTATAATAAAAATTATAGATTTGCATTTATCAAGGTTCATATTGATAATATTACTGAATACAAGGATACCCATGGCAAAAAGGCTTATAATACAATTCTTGACATAATCAAAGAAACATTATTAAAGGTTGTAGAATACCGGGGTGTAGCAGGTAATCCTGATAATGAAACAGAATACGTTGTTATAGTTAAAAATCTTTATAATGAATCAGAGTTAAGAGCATTTATCGAATATATGAGATCGCGTATTATATGGGAATGTAAAGCATTTGATGTCTCATTTATGCCGTTATTCTCTATAGGAATTGGACGATATCCTGATAACGGAACAGATTTTAAGGTTATAACTGATAAACTGATAAAAGCCACAGATATTGCTATATCAAAGGGCGGTAACAGATATATAATCTACAAGGAAGACATTCATGGAGAACTATAATATTGTATACAATCAGGCTTGACAGCCTAAAAGTCATTATGTATAATCTCTTTAACATATTATCACGTTACTTTAGTAAAGTGGCGCTGGTATAAATTTTACACGAATCGAGGATGATTATGAAAAAAGATCTGCTTCATACACCTGAAGGTGTACGCGATATATACAGCACTGAATGTGTTGAAAAGAAAATAATAGAAAACAAGCTCCACGATGTATGCCGTCTTTACGGATATAACGATATACAGACACCATCTATTGAATATTTTGATGTATTTAGCAAAGAACGAGGCAGTGTGCCTTCTAATGAAATGTTCAAGTTATTCGACAGATATGGCAATACTCTTGTGTTAAGGCCTGATATGACACCTTCTATAGCAAGAGCAGCAGCTAAATACTTTGAGGATCATATTCTTCCTATTAAACTCTGCTATGTCAGCAATACATTTATTAATGTCAGCAAGTATTATCAGGGCAGATTAAAAGAGAATACAGTTATCGGTGCTGAATTAATAGATGATGCTTCAATTGATGCGGATTACGAAATAATCTGTATGGTAATTGACTGTATGAAGAATGCTGGGCTTACTGAGTTTCAGGTAGAGCTCGGCAATGTAGCTTTCTTTAACGGATTATTAAAAGATGCAGGAATTAAAGGAGATACATACGAAGAACTTCTTAATCTTATTAATGAGAAGAATTATATCGGTGTAGAAGAAATCCTTACTAATCTTAATATTGATAAGAATACAGCTAAGGTATTATTAGAGCTTCCACAGCTTTTTGGACAGGCAGAGGTGCTTGATAAAGCCAGAAGCCTTACTAATATTCCAGAATGCATAGAGGCTGTTGACAGACTTACCAATCTTTATGAGCTTCTTAAGATTAATGGCTACGATAAGTATGTATCCTTTGACCTTGGTGAATTAAGTAACCATACATATTACACAGGAATTATATTTCACGCATTTACATTTGGAACGGGCGAACCAATTGCAAGTGGTGGACGATATGACAAGCTTCTTGGACAGTTCGGCTGTGACAAGGCTTCTATTGGTTTCTCTCTTATAATTGACAGACTTATGGCTGCAATTAACAGACAGAATATAGAGATTGAAGTTGAATACAGCGGTGTGCTTCTTGTATACAGTGAGGATAAGCTTCAGGATGCTGTCAAACGTGCTAATGAATTAAGAAAAGACGGCATTAATGTATGTATGATAAGAAAGAATAATAATAAGTCTGAAAGCCAGTATATTGAATATGCAAAGGCTTCACAGCTTTCAGATGTTGTTTATATTTAACATGCACAGATTTAATCTGCTCTATAAAGAACAAGAATGGAGATTAGTATGAGATACATAACTATTGCACTGGCTAAAGGCCGTTTAGCTAAAAAAGCACTTGAGATATTTGAACATATCGGTGTAACTTGTGATGAGATGAAAGACGAGAACACAAGAAAGTTAATATTCACTAATGAAGAGTTAGGTATAAGATTTTTCCTTGCAAAGCCTTCAGATGTTCCAACATATGTAGAATATGGTGCGGCTGATATTGGTATTGTAGGCAAGGATACACTGCTTGAGGAGGGACGTTCATTATATGAAGTATATGACCTTAAAATCGGGCAATGTAAAATGTGTGTATGTGGTCCAGCCTCAGCCAGGGAGAAATTACAGCACCACGAACTTATAAGAGTTGCTTCCAAGTATCCTAATATTGCCAAAGACTATTTCTATAACAAGAAGCACCAGACAGTAGAAATCATAAAGCTTAACGGTTCAGTTGAGCTGGCACCTATTGTAGGGCTTTCAGAAGTTATTGTTGATATTGTAGAGACTGGTGCAACACTTAGGGAAAATGGTCTTGAAGTTCTTGAAGAAGTATGCCCATTATCAGCACGTATTGTTGTTAACCAGGTAAGTATGAAAATGGAGAACGAAAGAATTACAAAGCTTATTAATGATATAAAGAATTACCTTGAGAACAAATAATTGTTTATATTAAATAATAAAATATACATTCAACGAATGGGATGGAGGACTATATGAGAATAGTTAAATTAACAGATGAAACTAAGAATAATATCCTTGAGGATTTATTAAAAAGAAGTCCTAACAGCTACGGAAAGTTTGAAGCAGCCGTTAATGATATTCTTTTAAATGTAAGAACTAACAAAGACGAGGCTCTTTTTAAGTATACTAAAGACTTTGATAAGGCTGACATTAATGCTTCTAATATCGTTGTAACTAAAGATGAGATTGAGGAAGCTTATACAAAGGTTGACCCAGCTTTAGTTGATGTAATAAGAAAATCTCTTAAGAATATTAAGGAATACCACGAAAAGCAGAAGCAGTACAGCTGGTTTGACTCTAAACCGGACGGAACTATTCTTGGACAGAAAGTAACTCCATTAGCAAGAGCTGGTGTATATGTACCTGGCGGAAAAGCTGCTTATCCATCATCAGTTCTTATGAACGTAGTACCTGCTAAAGTAGCAGGTGTTGAACAGATTATTATGTGTACACCTCCAGACCACGAAGGGAAGGTATATCCTACAACACTTGTAGCAGCTAATGAGGCTGGCGTTGATGTTGTATACAAGGCAGGCGGTGCTCAGGCAATTGCAGCTATGGCTTATGGTACAGAGTCTATTCCAAAAGTTGATAAAATATGTGGTCCGGGTAATATCTATGTTGCCCTTGCTAAAAAAGCTGTGTTTGGTTATGTAAGTATAGACTCTGTTGCAGGTCCTAGTGAAATTCTTGTAATTGCTGATGAGACAGCTAACCCAAGATATGTAGCCGCAGATCTTTTATCTCAGGCTGAACACGATGAGATGGCATCAGCAATCCTTATTACAACAAGCAGTGAGCTTGCCAATAAAGTATCTGCTGAGATTGACGGCTTCTTAAAGGAACTATCAAGAAGTGAGATTATATCTAAATCACTTGATAACTATGGTTATATTCTTCTTGTAGACGATATCAATGAAGCTGTTTCAGTTGCCAACGATATAGCATCAGAACATCTTGAGATTGTAACTAAAGATCCATTTAATGTAATGACTAAGATTAAGAATGCAGGTGCAATATTCCTTGGAGAATACAGCTCAGAGCCTCTTGGAGATTACTTTGCTGGTCCTAACCATGTACTTCCTACTAATGGTACAGCTAAATTCTTCTCAGCATTAAGTGTTGATGACTTTATTAAGAAATCAAGCATAATATCTTATTCAAGGGAAGCTCTTGAAGCTATACATAATGATATTGAGAACTTTGCGTCAGCAGAACATCTTACTGCACACGCTAATTCAATAAAAGTTCGTTTTGAATAAATCGGACATTATATGTGATGTTATGGGTAGGATATCTTTTTTGCCCTGACATCTTTAATATATAATTATATCAGAATCGAGGACGTATATATGTCAAATATGCAGGCAAGACAGGCAACAATTCATAGAAAGACAAGTGAGACAGATATAGAGCTTTTTCTGTGCCTAGACGGAGAGGGCAATGCACAGGTAGATACAGGAATAGGCTTTTTTGACCATATGCTAAAAAGCTTCGCAAAGCATGGTATGTTCGACCTTAACTTAAAAGTTACAGGCGACTTAATCGTTGACTGCCACCATACTATTGAAGATGTTGGTATCGTGCTTGGAGAAGCTGTTAAAAAAGCTCTTGGTGATAAGAAGTCCATAAGAAGATACGGTGATATTATACTTCCTATGGATGAAGCACTTATATTATGTGCGATTGATTTATCAGGAAGACCATATCTTGTATTTGAGTCACAATTCACTTCCGATATGGTTGGATATTTTGATACACAGATGGTTAAAGAATTCTTCTATGCCATATCATACAGTGCAGGAATGAACCTTCATATAAGAAAGATAACCGGTGAGAATGACCACCACATTATTGAGGGAATGTTCAAGGCATTTGCCAAGGCTTTAGATGAAGCTTGTATGAAAGATGCAAGAATTAAATCAGTATTATCTACAAAGGGAAGCCTGTAAATATAAATATTAAGTAAAGATTGGAGCATACAATGAGATTATACCCAGCTATTGATATTAAAGACGGACAGTGTGTAAGATTAAAAAAAGGTCTTTTTAATGATGTAACAGTATATTCAGATAAGCCTTATGAAATAGCCAGGGGCTTTGAACAGGACGGCGCTAAATTCATACATACTGTTGACTTGGATGGTGCATTAAAGGGGCGTGGCGTAAATGCTGACACAATCAGAAAGATAGTATCAAGTGTCAATATACCTGTCCAGATGGGCGGTGGAGTAAGAACACTTGAGAATATTAAAGAAGTTCTCGACCTTGGTGTATACCGTGTAATTATTGGTACTAAGGCAGTTGAAAATCCTGATTTCATAAAGCAGGCAATTGATAAATTCGGACCTGAACATATTGTTGTTGGTGTTGATGCCAAGGACGGGCTTGTAGCCGTTGAAGGCTGGGAAAAGGTAAGTGACAAGACTGCTCTTTCTTTAGCTTTGGCTATGAAAGATATGGGTGTCCAGACAATTGTCTATACTGATATATCTAAAGATGGTATGCTTCAGGGTCCTAATATTGAACAGACTAAGCTTTTATCTGATAAGACAGGAATTAATATAATCGCTTCTGGCGGAATGTCCTGTGTGCAGGATTTAAAGAATATCAATGATGCAGGTATCCACGGAGCAATAATAGGAAAAGCCTTATATGAGAACAGAATTAACCTTAAAGACGCTGTTGATATGTTTGAATCTGGAAGTTCTGTAATTGAAGCTTCTAAAAAGCTTAATACAAGCCTTTCATTTTCTGATTTCAAACTTAACTCAGATGGTTTAATTCCAGTAGTTGTACAGGACTATGTCAATAATGAAGTGCTTATGGTTGCATATATGAACGAAGAAGCCTATAACCATACTGTTAATACAGGGGTTATGACTTATTACAGCAGAAGCCGTCAGGAATTATGGATTAAGGGCGAAACTTCTGGTCATTACCAGTATGTAAGTTCACTTGACATTGACTGTGATAATGATACAATACTTGCAAAGGTACGTCAGATAGGTGCAGCCTGCCACACTGGCAACAGAAGCTGTTTCTATCGTAATCTGTACCTTAGAGATTTATAATTCATAGATGAGAGCAGGATATGACTATTAAATATATCATTACACAGATTAACGATAATATAATATATTCAAAGTATAACAACAACGGTTGTCTTAGTCTTAATATAGTAGACAAAAGCAGCCTGGTTGGTAATATATACATTGGCAGAGTTGAAAATGTTGTTAAAAACATCAGCTCTGCTTTTGTTGAAATTGAAAATAAAATTAAATGCTATTACCAGCTTGAAAATAATAAGAATAATATATTTCTTAATACAAAGAATAATAAAGCTGTCAACATTGGTGATAAGCTTTTAGTACAGGTAAGCAATGATGCCCATAAGACAAAGCCTCCTACAGCGACTTCCAAGATAGATATATCAGGACAGTATATTGTAGTGTCAAGTGATGTCAAAGGTGTGTCAATATCTAACAAATGCAAGAAAGCTTCTGTATGTATAGAAGCTTCTTCTGTTCTAAAGGACTATATTAAAGAACATCTTACAGCTTTTAATGATAAACTTCAGGCTTCAGGTACATTTTCTTATGGAATAATTATAAGAAGCAGTGCCGCTAATGCAGATATTAATACAGTACTTAATGAGGCTTACTCTCTTATAGACCAGTACGAACATATAATACAGAATGCTGTATTTGGAACATTTTACACTAAGCTTTATGAAAAAGAGCCGCCTATGGTAAGCGAACTCAGGCATCTTAGTGCTGATAATACAATCGAAGTCATCACAGATATTCCATATTATTATGATTTGCTTAATACGCATTTTAAAGATAACAGCAATATAAGTTTACGATTATATGAAGATGAATTACTGCCGCTGTATAAGCTTTATTCTGTCGAAAAGACATTATCAGAAGCCTTGTCCAGAAAGGTATGGCTTAAATGCGGAGGCTACCTTATAATCGAACAGACTGAGGCTATGAGTGTTGTCGATGTCAATTCTGGCAAAAATGTAACTAAAGCCAAAAAAGAGGCTGATAAAGAGAACAATATTTTAAAGACTAATATTGAAGCTGGAATTGAAATTATAAGACAGCTCCGCTTAAGAAATATTTCTGGAATTATTATTATTGATTTTATTAATATGGCACAGCAGGAAAGCAGGGATAAATTATTATCAGTTCTTAAGGAATACGCCCGATTAGAAAGTATCCAGACTAATGTGGTTGATATTACACCTCTTGGACTTGTTGAAATGACACGAAAGAATAATGGCAAGACATTAAAAGAATTAATCAAAACCGGAGAGTGAGTTTATGTCAGAGAATAATTTAACGGGCTATGAAAAAAGATATAATGCTGTATACAATTACCTTGATACGCATAAGGCACTAAAGAACATTCTGCTCTTATTATATAAAGTGCTTCCGTATGTTACTGCACTATCGTATATGGTTCTTATTGTATTATGTGCCAGATCCAAATCAACAATCGCAACACCTGCAATTGCTCTAAGCGTAGATGCAACAGGTTATGTTGAAACATCTAATGTATTTATTACAGCTAAACTTATACTTGCACCATTAACTTCATTTATATTTGTATCATTTATAAGAAAATGTCTTGATTCACCAAGACCATATACAAAATATAATATAACACCTATTGTAAAAAAAGATAAAGAGGGAGAGTCTATGCCAAGCAGACATATATTCTCAATCACTATTATTGCAATGTGCTGGTTATATATATACCAGCCTGTCGGTATTATACTTTTAGTTATGACACTTGTGCTTGCAGTATTAAGAGTTGTTATGGGTGTGCATTTTATTAAAGATGTTATTGCCGGAATTATATGTGGAATTATATGCGGATTTATAGGATTGTGGATTTTATAATTTTTTTAGAATTATTTTTTTAAGACTATTGACATTTGTTTACTGATACTATATTATATTCTAGTGTGCCGCTCAGTTAGGACATAAGCAGGTATTTTACCTCTCCAAAACTGGCGAGTAATTATTTTAGGAGGTGCCATATGTACGCAATTATTGCAACAGGTGGTAAACAGTACACAGTTTCAGAAGGCGATGTAATCAAGGTTGAAAAGCTTGGTGTTAACGCTGGCGATACTGTTACATTTGACCAGGTTCTTTTCGTTAATAACGGTGAAGCTAAGGTTGGTGATCCTACAGTAGCAGGAGCAACAGTTACAGCAAGCGTTGTTGAAGAAGGTAAGGACAAGAAAGTCATCGTGTATAAGTATAAGAGAAAAACTGGATATCACAAGAAGAACGGTCACAGACAGCTCTTCACTAAGGTTAAGATTGAAAAGATTAATGCTTAATTATTAATCGGATGTGAGGTGTGTTATCCATGACTCATATAACAATCTACAAGTCGTCTGCTACGAACAGGACTGTAGGCTTTAAGTCAGCAGGACATGCTGGCTATGCAGAAGAAGGTAGTGATATTATCTGTTCTGCAATTTCTGTATTGACTATCAATACGATTAATTCGATTGAGCAATTCACGGATGCCGTATATGATATGTCGGTTGATGATGAAGAGGCTAGTATTGATTACATAGTCACTTCTAATATCAGTGATACAACACAGGTATTGTTAGATGCCTTAGAACTTGGTTTAAGAACTATGGCTGCTGATAATCCTGATTACTTATTGATTACCGTCAAGGAGGTGTAATGTTATGTTGAATTTGAACCTTCAGTTTTTCGCTCATAAAAAGGGTGTTGGTTCTACAAAGAATGGTAGAGATTCAGAATCTAAGAGATTAGGTGCAAAGAGAGCTGATGGACAGTTCGTTTTAGCTGGTAATATTCTTTACAGACAGCGTGGAACAAAGATTCATCCAGGTGTTAATGTTGGTCGTGGTGGCGATGATACATTATTCGCACTTGTTGATGGAACTGTTAAGTTTGAAAGAAAGGGCAGAGATAAGAAGCAGGTTTCTGTTTATCCTGTTGCCTCAGAGAACTAATTAGTTTTTATAAGCTCCAAATCTTCGGATTTGGGGCTTTTTGTGAATTAGAGGGGATAATTAATTAACTAATTAATATCTAATTATTGTTTTAACCTATAAACAGGCAATATTTCTTTTAATATATAATACAAATATTGCTATACGATATTTCAGATATGATATTTCAGATTGGCTTATTTATATATTTATGTAATATAACAAGCGGCTTTTAGCAGCGTTAGAATGGAGATTAATATGTTTTCAGATAAAGTAAGAATATTTATTAAATCTGGTAAGGGTGGGGACGGACACGTAAGTTTCAGACGTGAGCTTTATGTACCTGCTGGTGGACCAGATGGCGGTAATGGTGGACACGGTGGTGACATCATATTTCAGGTAGATAAAGGACTTAATACACTTGGTGATTTCAGACATAATAGCAAGTATATCGCACAGAGCGGTGAAGAAGGCGGAAAGAAAAGATGTACTGGAAAGAACGGAGAAGACCTTATAATCAAAGTTCCTGAAGGTACTGTAATATATGATGACGAATCAGGCAAGGTAATTGCTGATATGTCAGGCGATAATATGAAAGAAACTATCCTTAAAGGTGGACGCGGCGGAAAGGGTAATATGAACTATGCCACAGCTACAATGCAGGCTCCACAGTATGCACAGCCGGGACAGGAAGCTAAAGAGCTCTGGGTAAGACTTGAATTAAAATGTATTGCTGATGTAGGTCTTGTTGGTTTCCCTAACGTGGGTAAATCTACATTTTTATCAAGAGTAACTAATGCACGTCCAAAGATAGCTAACTATCATTTCACAACACTTAACCCTAATCTTGGTGTTGTTGATATAGATGGTGGTAAGGGCTTTGTAATAGCTGATATTCCAGGTCTTATAGAGGGTGCTTCTGATGGCGTTGGTCTTGGACACCAGTTCTTAAGACACATTGAGAGAACTAAGGTTATTATCCATATTGTAGATGCAGCTTCTACTGAGGGACGAGATCCTATAGCTGATATTAAAGCTATCAATGCAGAATTAGAGGCTTACAATCCTGATCTTCTTAAAAGGCCTCAGGTAATAGCTGCCAATAAGATTGATGCCATATATGATGACGGCTCAGGAACTAACCCTGTAGAGCTTATAAAGGCCGCATTTGAGCCGGAAGGCATTAAGGTATACCCAATATCAGCCGTAACCGGACAGGGCGTTAAAGAACTTTTATACGCAGTAAGAGAGCTTCTTGATAACTTCCCTGATGATGTAGTTATATTTGAGAAGGAATTCGATGTTGACGAACTTCTTGATAACTCAGATGATAATTACAATGTATATATTGACGAGAATGGCGTATTCATCGTTGAAGGTGAACGTATTGATAAAATGCTTGGTTACACTAACCTTGAGTCAGAAAAAGGCTTTAACTTCTTCCAGAAGTTTATGAAGAGTTCTGGTGCTATCGACCGACTTGAAGAACTTGGAATTGAAGAGGGCGATACAGTACGGGTTGGCGATTATCTTGAATTTGATTATTATAGAGCTTAATAGATTTTATTATTATAGAGCTTACTTAATAGAAATAATGTATGACACTATAAATATTTCATTGCATAATCTTATCACTGACTATGCAATGAAACACATAAAAGAAAGGAATTAACTATGACAAGCAAACAGCGTGCATATTTAAAGGGACTTGCTATGACTATGGATCCAATATTCCAGTTTGGAAAGAATAGTCTTACACCAGAAAATACCAAGGCTATAGCCGAGGCATTGGAAGCAAGGGAGTTAATAAAGATTAATGTTCTTCAGAACTGTGCTGATGATCCTAAGGAAATCGCACAGATTGTAGCTGAGAGAACACACTCACAGGTTGTTCAGGTTATCGGAAAGAAGATTGTATTATATAAAGAGTCTAAGGATAACAAGAAAATTGAACTTCCTAAGGATAATAAGAAGAAGTAATATCAAATTAAATAAATCATATTACAGAATTAACATAATGAGTTTTTAAGGAGGCTATATGTCCGGCATAGTTGGAATAATGGGCGGTACATTTAATCCTGTCCACAATGGACACATTGCGATTGCCAAAGCGGCACACGAACAATTCAATATACCACATATTCTTGTTATGCCATCATATTCGCCGGCTTATAAGGACAACAGCAATATAGTTTCTGCCACACATCGCTGTAATATGGTCAGCCTTGCTATTAAAGATTATGACTATATGGAATTATCAACATTAGAGATAGAACGTGGTGGCAGAACTTATACAGCCGATACATTAAAACTGCTGAAAGACGATTATGATAAGATATACTTTATAATCGGTGCAGACTCATTATTTACACTTAATACATGGTATAAGCCTGATTATATATGTGCCAACTGTCATATACTTGCCGCTAACAGGGACGAACACCCACTCGATGAGCTTATAAAAAGACGTGACTGGCTTATAGATAAGTATAATGCACATATAGACTTAATATCTTGCGATGATTACCCATTCAGCTCAACATTTATCCGTGATGAAGCGGCGGCAGGTCACAATATTTCGCCGTTTGTTGGAAATGCTGTTGCTGGATATATAGCCGACAATGGATTGTATAATAAAAAATTTTTTACGGCTTAAAAATAAAAGATACTAATATCAAAAAGATTTTTGCCGCAAAATGGTAATTTATAAATATAAATATATATATATTTATATATCAATGCATAGTAAACCATTTAATTATTTTACTTCTTTATTAGTGTACTAGAATGGAGATAAATGGTATGGATAATTCATATATTGAAAGCCTTAGAAAAGATGTTAAACGTGCTTTAAAGAGTGATAAAATGCGTTTCAGACACACTATTGGTGTTGCAGATACATCTGCCTGTCTTGCATCAAGATATGGTGTAGATATGCAGAAAGCGTATATAAGCGGCCTGTTACACGACTGTGCAAAATGTGTTCCAGACGAACAAAAAATAACCGAATGTGAACAGAATAATATAGAAATAACTAAGTCAGAATACGAAAGCCCTTATCTTTTACATTCAAAGCTTGGTGCATTTTATGCAGATGTAAAATATGGTATTAAAGATGAAGACATACTTGGTGCTATCAAATGGCACACGACCGGACATCCTGATATGACTATGCTTGAGAAAATCGTATTTGTAGCTGACTATATTGAACCATATCGCAACAAAGCGGCTAATCTTGATACAATCAGATATCTTGCATTTACTGATATTGACAAAGCTGTTTTACAGATATTAGATGATACAATTAATTATCTTAACAAAAAAGGCAATCCGATTGACAGCATTACTCTGGATACCTATAAATTTTATAAATGCAAATAAACCTTAATAATAATAGAAAATGATAACAGAAAGGACTAAATATTATGATAAAAGATACTTCAAAACAGATGGCAAAAGTAGCTGTAGAAGCATTAAAGGAAAAAAAGGGATATGATGTAAAAGTAATAGATATAAGTGAAATATCTATCCTTGCAGATTATTTCATAATTGCCAACGGAAGCAATTCCAATCAGGTGCAGGCTATGGTTGACAATGTTGAAGAGCAGATGTACAAGGCTGGCTTTGATGACCCTAAGGTAGAGGGTTACAACAATGCTTCTTGGATTCTCCTTGACTATAATGATGTTGTACTTCACATATTTGATGAAGAAAGCCGTTCATTCTATAATCTTGAAAGATTATGGCGAGATGGCAAAGAAGTTGATGTAGATACGCTCTAAAAATAAAAAGCAATAATAAAAGCTGTAAATTTATGATTATCGGTATTATTTATCTATAACCATTCATAAATTTACAGCTTTTATAGTATATATAATATCATCAGGTGTATTACGCTTGATGATATTATATACATTATAATTATGATACTATATACAGTGTGTATTATGTACTATATTATGTGCAGATAATTAATCAACCTGCCATCTTATCAGACCTATAACCTTACCGACTATTGAACAATCATCGACTATAATAGGATCCATAAAATCATTCTCTGGCTGAAGTCTTATATGTCCGTCTTCTTTGTAAAATCTCTTTACTGTTGCAGAATCATCTATAAGTGCTACAACAATATCTGAATTCTCAGCAGTATTACACTTCTTAACAATAACGTGGTCGCCATTGTAAATTCCTGTATTAATCATACTTTCACCTTGAACAGTAAGCATAAAACACTCTTCATTAGGCATAAATTCCGCTGGAATAGGGAAGTAGCCAGTTATATTATCAACTGCCAGCAAAGGCTCTCCGGCAGCTACACGACCAAGAATAGGTACATTAACTACCTCTCTGCGGGCAAGATTAAAATTATCATCTATAATCTCTATTGTTCTTGACTTTGTTGGATCTCTTCTTATGTAACCATTCTTCTCAAGAGATTCAAGATGTGCGTGTACTGATGATGTTGACTTTAAATTAACAGCAGCACATATATCTCTAACTGATGGTGGATATCCTTTATTCAATATCTGTGACTTTATATATTCAAGTATCTCAGACTGTTTCTGTGTTATTCTGCCATATGCCATATATTTACCTCCAAATCATATAACTATATACAATATAATAACATACATCTGTCTATAACGCAAACGTATTTTCAGAACATTTTTTCTGAATTTATGTTCGATTAATATTGACAAACAACTGTTCGCAATTTATAATTGCCAATATAAAGAACATATGTTTTAAATGCATCAGTTGGAGGTAATATTATGAACAATTCAATAGCAGTACATAGCCAGACAGATTTAATCAATATATATAATAATGAATGTAATAACTATAGTGAAAGTGTTAATAATAGACAATACAATATTGATAAGCGTAATAGTGATAACATATTCAATATTAAACATAACAGCTTAGGGCATAATAATTCTGATAATAGATATTGCATATGTAATAATATTTTATTAAAGCTTATAATTCCAGTAATTATTCTGGCTGTAATAACACTTGGCTCTATTATGGTTAAAGCCTCTGAGACAGATACCAGACCATATTTAAAGAAGTATTATACAAGTGTAGAAGTAACTTCTGATGATACATTATGGTCATTAGAAGCTGATTATAATAATGGACTGGAAGACCGTAATACATACATTAATAATATTATGCAGCTTAATAATATGACATCTGATACTATAATTACTGGTAATCATCTGTTATTATATTATTATTCATCTGAACACAATTAGACTTTTAACATCTAATCTGATAGAATAATATATTATAATACTATACAGAATGGAGATATATAAATATGTTATTTAAAGATATAGATAATATTGATACTAATGTTGTTTCAATACTTTCTCAGTCCGGCATAACAGATATGACAGATGTACAGGCTAAGACTTATAAGCATATATCTAACAATAAAGATGTAATTGTATGCTCAGGAACTGGAACAGGTAAGACTTTAGCTTATCTTTGCCCTATAATTTCACATATAACAGGCAATAATAATAGTTTCAAGTATAACAATGCTGATATTAGCTCTAAGAATAACAACGCTGGAAGCACTGTGAATAATAAGAACACCTATAATGGACATAAGCCTACTCATTCAAAGAATATTCAGGCTATAATCCTTGTTCCTAATGGTGAACTTGCTTCCCAGGTAAACCATCAGGCTGAACAGTTATTCTCATATGAGGGTTGTCCATATACATCTATGTTTGTAACTGGAGAGGGTAATATTAACAGACAGATTGATAATCTTAAGTCTAAGCCTTCAATTCTTATTGGAACACCTGCAAGAATATGTCAGCTTATCAATATGAAGAAGATTAAGGTACACGAAGTAAAGTCACTCGTATTAGATGAAGCTGACAAGCTTCTTGGAAAGACTTATATTGAACACGTTCATTCGATAAGAAAGTCACTTATGAAGTATACTCAAGTTCTTCTTTTTTCTGCAAGCATAGATAAGAAGACACGCAAAGAAGCTAACAGCCTTACATTTAAACCTATAGACATTGATATTAATTCTATCAAAGCTTCTGAAAGTGTAATTCCTTCAACAATAAAGCATAACTATGTTATAACAGACAGACGTGAACGCATAGAAACTCTTAGAAAGCTTATTAAGGCGGTTAAACCTTCCAAGGCAATAATCTTTATTAACACCAAATATGACCTTGAAGAATCACTCCAAAAGCTCTTATATCATAATTATAATGTGGGTTACCTTTCAAGCAATGCAGATGCAACAACCAAGCGTAATACACTTGATAAATTCCGCTCAGGAAAGCTCCAGTTATTACTGGCCACAGATATAGCTGCAAGAGGACTTCAGATTGATGATATTGATGTTGTTATTAATGTAAATCTGCCTGAGGAATCAAAAGAATACATACACCGTGTTGGACGATGTGGACGTAACGGCAATCAGGGACTGGCTTTATCTATTATAACCGAGAATGAAACTAACAAGATAAAGAAATACCAGAAAGAATTCCATATTAATATGCTCCAGAAAAAGCTATATCAGGGAAGGCTTGTTGCTAAATAATCAATAAATAATTCAAAGCTATTGTTATATTTATTGTTGTATAATGTATAATGCCTACAGTAATTAACAATAGCTTTTATTATCTATAAAAATCTATAAAAAGAGCAGTATAAGTTAAACATATAACGCCGATAAATCTCAGTTTATCGGCGTTATATTGTATTTATTATATCTAATTACTTATTTTTAACTTCTTCAAACTTTTCAATAACTTCCTTTGATGGACCGCCTGTTGCATAACTTACAATAAGTATAACAAGTAATGCAACAATGAATGCTGGAAGCAATTCATATATTGAGAATATTCCTCCAAGCTTAGATATTCCATATTTCCATACGAATATCATAATTCCACCAGATATCATTCCAGCAGTAATTCCATATTTATTAGCTTTTTTCCAGAATAATGCACATAATACAACAGGTCCAAATGTAGCTCCAAATCCAGCCCATGCAAATGATACAATTTCAAATACAGAACTGTCCGGATTTGATGCAAGAATAATTGAAATTACAGATATAATTACAACTGTAATTCTAGCTACATTCATAGATGCCTTTTTAGATATTTTAATATGGAACACATCTGTAAGTATATTCTGTGAAATACTTGAAGCTGCTGCTAGTAACTGTGAATCTGCTGTAGACATTGTCGCTGCAAGAATTCCTGCTAATATAACACCAGCAATTATGGCTGTGGCAACTCCGTGTGTAGATAATAAATGTGCTATTTTTACAATTATCGTCTCAGAGTTACTTCCTGTAAGTGTTTCAATAGCACCTGCCTTAGTCATACTAAGACCAACAATACCAATAAATACAGCTACAGATAAAGAAATAACTACCCATATAGAAGCAACTCTTCTTGATAATTTAAGCTTTTCTTCGTCCTCTATAGCCATAAATCTCAATAATACATGTGGCATACCAAAGTATCCAAGTCCCCACGCTAACATAGATGCAATTTTAAGCAGGCTGTAAGGCTCTGCTGAATTAGTCGCTGCTGAATATGTATCAAATAATCCAAGATATCCTGGAAGTGCTTTGGAATTTTCCATAACCATATCAAAGCCACCTGCAACATTAACACCATATACAACAACTACAACTAGTGCTATTGTCATAACTATACTTTGAATTAAATCTGTCATACTAGCGGCAAGGAAGCCACCTAATGTACAATATGCAACAATGACAATTGCACTTATTATCATTGCTGTTAAATAATTAAATCCAAAAAGACTTGAAAACAGCTTACCACAGGCGGCAAATCCTGAAGCTGTATATGGAATAAAGAATACTACAATAACTATAGCAGCTATTAATGTTAATATTCTCTTATCATCTCCAAATCTCTTTGAAAAGAAATCAGGAATTGTAAATGAATCATATGCTTGTGTATATTTACGTATTCTTTTAGCTACAATCAGCCAGTTCACATATGTTCCTATTGCAAGACCTATAGCTGTCCATGCTGCATCCGCAACACCTGTAAGATAAGCAAGTCCTGGCAGTCCCATTAAAAGCCAGCTACTCATATCAGACGCTTCTGCACTCATAGCTGTAACAAATGGTCCTAACTTTCGTCCACCAAGATAAAAATCATCAACAGCGTTGTTCTTCTTTGAACATAGAACACCAATGTACACAACTGCGGCAAGATATATAATTATCGTTGCCATAATAATAATCTGTGACATAATTTTCTCCCTTTGTTAATTTTTGTTAATTTATGTAATTTTTATAATAACTTATAAAGTATATCACAAATTATGACCTTTAGTCAAAAATTGTCACAAAAAAAGTATCATATAATTCATCTTTATATTAAGACAAATTATATGATACTCATATTTATTCTTCGAGTTTATCAACATAGTTATATTTTTTAAATTCTGTTATATTAACTGAAGAAGGGATATCGAAATCATTCTCTATCTGCACCCGTGTATTAACACCGCAGTTATTATATATCCATTTGGCATCGGCAGGTGTCATATAGATTGAACCGCTTGAAGCACTTGTTCCCATTTTATTATATTCATCTATATTCATATTACCAACTGTCTTGGTAAAATATGCAGATGAACATATATATTCTGAATTATTAAGTCTTGTACTATAATGACCATATCCAGTAATATCAAGCTTACGCCACTCAGCCTTCTCTGATATAAATGTGTCACCAGTATTAATATTACTGTTAACAGATACATAAAAAGCCTTCACAACATTATCGAACCCATTATTAGAATTTATACTGTATATAATAGCAATGTTCCTGCTGACATTAATTCTAATCTTATACGACTGGTTCTTTGCTATATATGCAGACTCCTCTGTTGTTGAACCGGTATCTTCCTCTGTTGTATCTGCAGACTCATCACTATCTGATGATACATTATCATTATGCATACTGACTATCGTCTTAAATGCAAACAACAATATCAATAAAAGCAACAGTAAAATTAAAACATATACTATTAAATTACTGCCTTTGAACCATCTTTTAATATCTTTCTTCTTTATGCGCTTATAACCACGAATTTCCATATCAATTAACCATTATTCTGATTTTTCTCTTTAAGTTCTATGAACTTTAATATAAGCTCAATAGCTCCATCAATTCCTACAAGACCACTATCTATACATAAATCATAGCTCTTAGCTTCGCCCCACTTCTTACTTGAATAATAATTGTAGTAGCTTGCTCTCTTCTTATCTGTCTTCTGTATAAGATCAGCAGCCTTAGAATCATTTAGTTCATATAACTTCTTAATTCTCTTAATTCTTTCATCAAGACTTGCTTTAATCCATACACTTACTGCAAATGGATCATCTTCAAGTGCATAGTCTGCACAACGTCCAACAATCACACAAGACTCTTTAGCTGCAAGCTTCTTTATTGCATCAAACTGTGCCAAGAATACTTTGTGATTAATTGGCATATCAACATATGAATTAGAATAACCAAGTGAATATGTATCCATAACCAAAGAATAAAGGAAACTGTTAGTAGGCTTTTCATCCTGAGAGGCAAATAACTCCTCACACAATCCACTTTCCTTTGCAGCAACCTGAAGAAGTTCCTTATCATAACATTTAATTCCTAACTTCTCAGCAAGCTTCATTCCTATCTCGTGTCCGCCACTACCAAATTCACGACCTATTGTAATTACTGTTCTTTCATCCATAATACATTACCTCCCGGTTACCTAAATATTTCAAACAGCTCTTTGATTTAGTTGTATTATACATTAAATTGTATATAAAATCCAGCTATTTTATGCAAAATTCATTCATTTTACACAATATTTTTGATATTTATTAATAACCGCTGGACATCATCTTCTTAAGATAATCGGATATTTCTTTGCCATATCGGTTGGAAATAACGCTGAACTGGCTTGGGGTAACACAGACCAGGCGGATATTACTGTACCCTCTTGCTCCAAACATATATTTCTTTACAATGTTAGTCTTCTCTATCATAAGCTTTACATTATCATCAGGCTTATTTCTTGTAATAATTATAAATGAAATATACGAATACATATGATTTTTACAAGGAAGTTTGTTATCATTACGGACAAAATGCGGTTCTATCTGCTCAATCGTGAACTTAACAAGATCCTTTAACTGTTCTTCATCAAGTGAATCACTGTTAATAAAGAATAAATGCTCAAAACATTTCATATCCCATAATTTTGCAGAATCAGTTGTCGAGAACTTATCCCTGTTCTTGTAATTATATGCGTATATGACAAATTTTCTATTGTTAAACCAATAATTATGATATATATCAAATGTATCCGAAATACCATTTAATATAGTATCAATAAACTCTTTCCTTCTCATAATCCTACTACCTGCTATAAATCCTGATATCTGTCATATTGAAGTGCCCAGACAATACTTGATATTTACTATATAAATAATTATATACTGTTATCTGCTTCTGTATAATATGACTTAACTGTTCCTTAACCGGCTAATAACCTTTTGAAAATATTCTGGCAAATCTGCACTATATTCCACATACTCTTTGGTTGTCGGATGTATAAAGCCAAGAACACCTGCGTGCAGGGTCTGTCCACACAGATTAAATGGAGATTTGCCGCTTCCATATACATCATCTCCAAGTAACGGATGTCCTATGCTTGCCATATGAACTCTTATCTGATGTGTCCGTCCGGTTTCTAACTGACATTCAATGTAACTGAATTTGCCAAATTGTTCTAATACCCTATAATGCGTTACTGCCCTTTTACCATTCTTTTTATCAACTGCCATCTTCTTTCTGTCTGATGGATTGCGGCCAATCGGAGCATCTACAACACCCTCAGTGTTATTAAATTGATTATGTACTATGGCATAATATTTTCTTGTAATAGAATGAACACTTAACTGCTGTGCAATAAAATTATGTGCATAATCATTCTTGCAGGCAACGATAACACCTGTTGTATTCATATCAATTCTGTGAACTATTCCCGGTCTTAATACACCATTAATTCCCGATAGATTATCACGGCAATGATACATCAGGGCATTAACAAGCGTTCCACTATAGTGCCCTGCAGCTGGATGTACAACCATACCTTTTGGCTTATTAATAACTATTATGTCGTCATCTTCATACACTATATCAAGCGGAATATCCTCAGGAACAATTTCAGGAACTACAAGCTCAGGAATATGTACATTTATAATATCATCAGCCGCAACCTTATAATTGGATTTGACTTTGTTATTATTGACAGTAATCATCCCCTCATCAAGCAGCTTCTGTATTCTTGAACGCGATACATCTGCCAGTTCATCAGAAAGATACTTGTCAATTCGTGTATTCTTATCATCAATATCTACAATAAATGTAGTATCTTCCAGCAAATTTTCTTTATCCGTATTTATTATTTCGTCAACCATAGTATTCTGCATTCTATTCCTCAATTCTAATAATAATCCAAGATTCATATAATTAATATATTGCCCTGCTTATTTCTTTAAAGATAAGAACGCAAAATCATCTTCATTCTTATATACAAAAAGAATAAGTATTATAAATATAATAACTGACACTGTAACATAACAATCTGCTATATTAAATACTGGAAAATTAATTATTTTGAAATATATAAAATCACGCACATATCCCAATCTCACCCTGTCTATAAAGTTTCCTATAGCTCCAGCAGCAAGTAAAATACAGCTTATGTATACAGGTATATATTTCCTGATTAATGGTGTCTTAAGAACTACGTATGTAATTAAACATATCATAATTACTGTAAGCACCAGAAAGGCATTAATTTTCCCGCTAAACATTCCAAATGCACTTCCGTTATTTCTAAGATATGTAAGATGAAGAACATCTTTAATAATTACAAAATCCGGCTTATTGTACAACCTTTGTTCAGCTATATACTTAGTTATCTGGTCTATCTGCGTAAGCACTGCTGTTATAACAATATATAAGACAAGGCTTAATATTCGTCTTTTCTTACTAATGCAGTTAAAATCCTGTTGTGCTGTGTTGATAATATCTGTATCTGACATATATTCTATTCTCCAATTATTATGTTCTCTTTATAAAACAGAATGTGCTTTGCACATTCACACGCCAAGCACGGTCGTTAGCGTTAAACCAGAGCTTCGTGCAAGTGTGTATCATCGTCACATAGTATTTTTATGTAATATGGTGTTTTATTGAAATTACCTATTACATAAAATAACATCTTTTAATGCTGCAAGCATCTCCTCATCTGTTACATCATAGTCAATATAAGCATTACCGATTTCTTTTAAAAGAATAAATTTAATCTTGCCTGCATCCATTTTTTTATCGCTCTTTGACACTTTGACAACATCTTCTGCTGTAATTCCTGTTACATTAAGAGGGAAATCATATAACTTGAACATATCTATTGCATCATTATATGCCTTCTCATCAATATCGCCTCTGTTGACTGATATTCTTAATGCGGCAATCATTCCAAGTGTAACACATTCGCCGTGATAGAGTTTGAAATCCATAAGCTTTTCTATTGCGTGTCCTAATGTATGTCCATAATTAAGAAGTGCCCTGTCGCCTTTTTCTTTAGGATCTTTTTCTACAACTTCTCTCTTTATATTGCAGCTTACATATATCATCTGCTCTAAGGCATCTGAATTTCTGCTCTTAATATTACTGATATTATCTCTTAACCATTCATAATATGCGGCATCTTTAATAAGGCCGTGCTTGATTATTTCACCAAAACCAGAATTGAATAATCTGTCTGAGAGGCTCTTAAGCACTGATATATTCATATATACAAGCTTAGGCTGGTAAAATGCTCCTACCATATTCTTGTATGCTCTGAAATCAACACCTGTCTTTCCACCAATACTTGAATCAACCTGTGCAAGAAGAGATGTGGGAACCTGTATAAAGCTTATTCCTCTAAGATATGTAGCTGCTGTAAATCCAGTTAAATCTCCAACAACACCACCACCAAGTGCTACAAGCATATCTTTTCTATCAAAATGGTTCTTAATAAGAAACTCATATACATCTTCAACTGTATCAAGATTCTTGTTAGCCTCGCCAGCTTCAAATACAAATGTAAATACCTTATTGCCAGTCTTTAATAACTGTTCTTCTATATGCTTCGCATATAAAGGTGCAACATTGCTGTCAGACACAATACAGAGTTTTCTTCCTGTAACTCCTAACTTATCAAATTCTTCTGCTAACTTATCAAAGCTCTGTTCAATAACAATATTATATAAAGGCTTTCCTTCGTATTTAACATTAATACACTTAGACATAATATTCTCCAATCCAATCTTAGTAATAACTAAACTGCCACTCCTTGCAAACCAAAGAGTGGCAGTAATATAAATTATCTAGAACTTTGTATCATTCTTAAATGATGTAAGATCAATACCACCAGCTACTATCTCAGGAATATCGCCTGAAATATCCACATTAGGAGGTGTAACAAGGAATATGTAATTGGTAATCTTCTGTAAATTACCTCTTATCGAATAACACGAGCCTGCCGAATAATCAATTATTCTCTGTGCAATCTCAACGTGAATTCCTTCAAGATTAAGTACAACAGCCTTACCACTTAAAAGCGTATCTGTTATCTCACTTGCATCTTCCATAGACTCTGGTCTGATAACAACTACTTCAAGACCTCTCGCTGTCTGCTTAATTGGAACAACCTTTCCTCTTGAGTTCTTAGGCTTGTCGCTCATTGTAAATGAAGTTGATGTATCTTCATCATCTGACTTCTTAGAACCTGAAAAAAGCTTCTTTCTTGCTGAAGGCTTATCATCATCTTCGTCATCATCAAATTCTTCATCGTAATCGTAATCATCATCAAATTCATCATCCTGAACCTTGAAAAGATTCAAAAATCCATCAACAAAACTCATAACATCTCTCCCTAATATATTATAATATTACATTAATTATAGTAACTAAAAATCTTATCCTTCTGTATCAACACACATATGTCTTTATCTTACGCATTACCATAATCTCTATGTCCGAATATAGCAGTACCAACTCTTATATGAGTAGCACCTTCTTCAACAGCTATAACATAATCATTAGTCATACCCATTGAAAGCACATCCATATTGATATTATCAATGTTTTTAGCATTAATGTCAACACATAATTGCTTTAATTGTCTGAAATAACACCTATTATCTTCGGGATTTTCTACATATGGAGCACTTGTCATCAATCCACGGACTCTAATTCCACTAAATCCACTAATTGCTCTAACAAACGCTTCAACTTCTTCTGGTTTAAAACCAAATTTATTAAGTTCGCCTGCAACATTTACTTCAATTAAAATGTCAGCTATAATCCCTTTTTTAACAGCCTCCTGATTAACAGCCTCTGCTAATCTTAATGAATCAACCGAATGAATCATAGAAGCCCTGCCAACAACATATTTAACTTTATTACGCTGTAAATGTCCTATCATATGCCATACTATATCTTTAGGAAGAGCATCAACTTTATCTACCATTTCCTGAACATAATTCTCTCCAAACTGGTGTTCACCACATTCATATATCTGCATTATATCTTCCTGTGGCTTAGTCTTGCTTACTGCAATAAGGCACACTTCACTCTTATCACGTCCGCTCCTCTCGCAAGCTGCTTTAATATTCTTCTTAACAGCTTCATAATTAGATTTTAGCATTTCATTATGATTATCCAACATAGCAATTCTCCATTCTGATTAATATATCATTTCATTTGGCTGGTATTTCAATGCGTCTAATATAATTCGGTCATACACTGATATTCCGTGTGTAAGATTTTGCTTGACAATATAATATTCATTATTCTCATCAATAATCTCAACCGGACAGAATATTGTATATCCGGTATTAACACAATATACACCTTTTAACTTCTTCGTTGCCCCGATAACATACCTTGATGCAGAGTCTGGCATTACAACCGCAATTCCTGATTCCCAGTCTGACTTGCTTACATACACATAATCATCAGTAAGCTTGTATATATCTGCTTCAACAAATGTAGTTATAAGATTACCATTATCATATTTCTCACATATAAATCCCTGATTACTGCTGTTACCACCTTTTGTAAGGTAAGACCTTGGAATTTCGTAGAATTCATTTTCTGTAACTGCTGACACAGGTATCTTCATACCACTCTTACCAGTTGTAACAAGCTCAATATCAAGAAATCTTTCCTGTGCATATCTTATCATATAGCTGTCTAGTGATAACTTTCCATAATAGCCATCGCTTTTCTCTATAATAGAAAAACCACATTTTACTGTCATATTATCTTTCTTAATCTTAATATTAAGGCTTTTCTTAGAAGCCAGTCCATACTCATCAATATCATCTTTAGATAACCTGATAAGCATATACCAGTCTTCACTTGTAACTATCTTATAAGCAGGATTACCTGATACAATAAGTGATTCACCTTTTAAATTATTCTTATTATAGTTATCTTTATTGAAATCATTAGTTGTTACATTGTTGTCATTAATCTGTTCGTATCCGTCAACCGCATATACAACAATACCATTGCTTTCAGCTGTTACTGTCTGGAAAAGGTTCTGGCTTCCTGTATTCTCTACAATAGAATCAAGGTTAGCAACAACATTTTCATTAATAGACTGTAATACAGTCACATTAAGGTCTGATTTCAGGTCATATACATATGTAAAATCACTTCCATCATAATCAGTCTTATAATTATTGAGTGTCGTCTTAATATCTGATAAATTCTTCTCTGAAAGTGAATTCTCACCTAATTTGTTATATGAAGAAAGTATCTCTGATACCCTGCCGGTTTCATCGACAGTATAAATGGTATCGCCCTTCTTAACTCTCGTCCCTTCCCGCTGGTAATAATTGACATTGCCAGAATAAGGCGAATTGTATACACTTTCCTCTCTTACTGCTAACGCTGTAAATACAGCATTATTCGTTAATGAACCTACGTTAACTTCATATGTCTGAACCTTTGCTTTGGTTGTATACAACACAAAAAAACATATTATATAAATAAGTACAAGGGCAAATATAAATGCCACAGCCCGTGGTCTTCTTTTATACCTGACTACTTTATTACCTGGCATAACTCCTCCCTTAATCATTAATAATACATCAAAAGCTACCGTTCTTGTTCAAACGGCAGCTTATATTTTAATAATTCTCACTGATTATTGATATATTTCTCTCCATTCCATATCGCCTCTTTCCAGCGACTTAATCAATAATTCTGCTGTGGCAAGATTAGTTGCTAATGGAATATTATACATATCACACAGCATACATATATTATTAGAATCTGGTTCATGAAGATTTGGTGATTCCACATCTCTTAGGAAAATGACAAGATCAAGCTGATTATGCTCAATCTGGGCACAAAGCTGCTGGTCACCACCAAGATGTCCTGCAAGGAACTTGTGTATAGAAAGATTAGTAACTTCTTCTACAAGTCTTCCTGTTGTACCCGTCGCAAATAACTGATTCTTGTTTAGAATTCCTTTGTATGCAATACAGAAATTCTGCATTAATTTCTTCTTTGAATTATGTGCTATTAAACCAATGTTCATAAGAACCCCCTATCTTATGCTGTTATTTTATCAAGATTGCATTTTAATGCTATGGCTTGTTACAGCCAATATCTTTAATACTTATCTATTATCCACGGAAATCATCTGCAAATATCTCATCATCTCTGTCGACATTTCTTTGCAGATTGATATTCAACACAATTCCCATTGCCGCAAATAAATTAACAAGTGATGTTACGCCACAACTAAAAAATGGAAGTGGCAAACCTGTATTAGGCAGAAGCTTTGTAACAACGCCTATATTAATAAACGTCTGGAATGCTATATACGCCGCTACACCGCAGCATATCAGCCGCCCTTCTAAGTCCTTAGCCCTTACTGCTGTAATTATACACTCTATTACGATAGTAAACAACAAAAAAATTGTAATTAAGCAGCCTACAAATCCAAGTTCTTCACCTATAACCGCAAATATAAAGTCATTCTGCGCTTCTGCTATATATCCGGCATTCTTAAGTGAAGATGGATCTTCATTATTAAGGCCTTTACCTGATAACTGTCCTGAACCTATTGCCTGAACCGCATAATTCTGCTGATATACACCAGCACTTACCGTTCCATCAGTAGAATCACTTCCGTATATGAAATCGACAATACGATTTCTCTGATATTGTTCCATAAATATAGGATCCGGTGTAGCAATAATGTATACAAGAAATGCTGCTATAAGTGGAACTACAACAAGCAGCACCATACCAATTATCTTATAACTTATCCCTGCACAGAATATAATAGTAACTACTATAAGAACAACCATAACAGTGGTAGATAAATCTGGTTCTTTAACTATAAGCAGTATAGGAACTAAAAGTACAAGTGCAATTATGACAAGAAACTTCCACGTATTAAGCCTGTCCTTATACATAGATATTACCTTAGCTAAGAATATGGCTATAATAAGCTTCATAAACTCTGAAGGCTGTATCTGAAAAGATGTACCTATGCCAAGCCATCTTTTCGCACCGTGGCTTGATTTACCTATAAGAAGTACAAGAACAAGCAGTATATTGCCTATTGCATACCAAAGCCAGTAATATTTAGTTATAAATTTGTAATCAACAAATGATATAAAAATCATCATTAAATATGCTGCAGCCATACCAGCACCCTGCTTTATGGTATAACTTGAATTAGCACTGTTTACAACCATTAACGCATATATACAGGTAATTGTTATCAAAGCAATAAGCCTGAAATTATACGATCTTAGTTTATATTTTTTAAACATAAATTCTCCACCACAATAATCCTTATTTGATTACACGTGATTATTTGTCACTATTTCTCATATCCTTAATTGGAATATTAGCATAGATTGCAGGTACAGAACCATTATCACCTTCTGATTCTGTAGATGTTATCTGGATATCAAGTCCTTCTGCATCTATTACCATGTATTTTGAAATAACTTTAATTATGTCATTCTTTATCATTTCCATAACTTCAGGAGAGCAATTAGCCCTGTCAGATACGAGCAAAAGCTTAAGTCTGTCTTTTGCTACATCACCAGAACCCTTCTTCTTAAATAAATCAAGTAAACTCATATCTTCTTCCATTCTGCCATATATGGCTCATATACTTAAGGCCTGAAATGGTCTTAGTTCTTTTTATCACCCTTAAAGAGTGATGATAACTTCTTAAAGAATCCACCCTTGCCATTAAGATCAAGGAAAGGTACATCTTCACCGAGAATTCTATGACATATATTCATATATGCCTGTCCAGCCATACTGCTGTCACCTACTAAAGGCTGCCCCTTGTTAGTAGCAACTACAATATTCTCATCATCTGGAACAGCACCTATTACATTGAGCTGTAAAATGTCGTTGACATCTGCGATTGACATCATCTCACCTCTGTTGACCATATCCATTCTTATTCTGTTGACAATTAAATCCTCGCGGTCTTTTAAGCCATTAGCATCTAATAAACCTACAATTCTGTCAGCATCACGGATAGCTGAGACTTCTGGAGTAGTTACAACTAAAGCTCTGTCAGCTGCAACTATGGCATTCTGGAAGCCCTGCTCAATACCGGCTGGGCAATCAAGTAATATGTAATCAAAGTTCTCTGGATCTGCTTTAATCTCATCTACAAGCTTAATCATCTGTTCAGGTGAAATAGCTGACTTATCCCTTGTCTGTGCTGTTGGAAGAAGATACAGATAAGGACATCTCTTATCTGTAATCATAGCCTGCTTTAAACGACAGTTACCCTCTACAACATCTACAAGATTGTATACAATTCTATTCTCAAGTCCAAGTACTACATCAAGGTTTCTAAGGCCTGTATCTGTATCAATCATAACAACCTTTTTTCCAAGCTTAGCAAGACCAGTACCTATATTAGCTGTAGTTGTAGTCTTACCTACGCCGCCTTTTCCTGACGTAACAACAATAACTTCACTCATTTTATTTCCTCCAAAATTAATATACTAAGTAAATAAATACACAATAAAATAATTATGCGTAATTTTGCTCATTAAATCAAGACTTTTTTTGAATTTATGAACATTTATTCTAAAATAAACCTGTTTACACATTCAAATTTATAAATGAATATCTTCAAGTACATCCTGTGCAAAATCTTCAACATATATATTGCCTTCAAATACATATGCTATCTTAGGCTGTACGCCTTTGACCTTACTCTTTAATCTCTTCTTTATAACAACAGGAGCATCTGAACTTCTGGCTATAACATCTGCAATCTTAATCTGCATAGGATCCATATCAAGAGCAACAACAAATGCATTCTCATTGCCATTGGCACCTGCATATATATTGCCTCTTAAGCTTCCTAATACGATAACATTGCCACACGCTATAACCTTGCCACCCGGATTAACATCTCCAAGTATTACTACACTACTCTCTGTTTCAAGAACTTGTCCTGATCTTAATGTTCCTTTATAGAACTGGCATAATGGCTGTGTAAGTGTATTATCTGTCGATACATCATCTATGCTGGCACTGGAAAATACACGGCTGTGCATAACCTCTTCATTTGTATTATCATATGGTACATCTGGCAATATGCCATCTCCGGCAACCTTGGCGATTGCTCTTGCGTACACTTCATCTTTATCCTTGTTGTGTTCCATCAGACACACAATGTTAATATCCGACTCCTCAGATATAATATCAAGAATTTCCTGCTCCTCGTTGTCAGTAAGATTTCTTCCTTCAAGTGATAATGCAAGATTGGCTTTTTCAAAGAATTTGGCTGACGCCGCAAATTTGGTTCTTATTCTGTCTTTGAGCTCGTCAAATCCAAGATTATCATCGAGTTTAACAGTAATTCCATTCTTACTTCCCTTGATTACTACTGAGTTATCCAACTATCTTCACCCCTTATTTAATATTATTTATAACTATTCCATTCCATAATATATCTTATACACATCTGCTGTCAAATCCATAGATGTTGTTGATGAGTATCCGTGCTGGATACATACTGATACACATATCTGCGGATCATCGTATGGAGAATATGTTACAAGTAATGAATGGTCTGGTTCGTTAGTATTTTCCTGTGCAGTACCTGACTTAGCTGCAATCTTTAAACCAAGCTTGGCTATTGTTGAATATGAATTACCTGCGAGCATCATACCCTCGTGTACTGTACTCCATATATTACTGCTTAGTTCAACCTGATGATCAACATCAGCGTGATTATCTTCAATAAGATTACCATCAGAATCTGTAATCTTATCTACTAGTGTAAGATTATAGCAGGTTCCTGATGTAGCTATAGTTGTTACATATCTTGCAAGGTTTAATGTACTGTATTTGTGGTTACCCTGACCGATAGCTGAAGCAACTGAGTTAGTATTAGAAGCCATTGGCTCACTTTCCTCAATTTCAACACCTGCTTTAGTCGATAAACCCAAAAGGTCTGAGTATTTCTGTAATATAGTTGTTCCGTAAGTACTGTTATAATTGCCATTCTTACTGCACGCAAGATTATAACCTACATTATAGAAGAATACATTACAGGAATCTCTTATTGCTGTTGCAGCCACTTCGCCACCATGTCCTGATAATCTCCAGCATTTTGGTGATGGTGTTACTTTATCAAATGAACCAGAACAATAAAATGTAGTTCCAGATGATATTATACCTGTATCCATACCTGCTATAGTTGTGCATGGCTTGTATGTTGAACCTGGTGCAGTAAATGACTGTGTTGCCCTGTTTAACATAGGACTTGCCTTATCATTAATAAGACTGTTGAAATACTTGGCATCAACGCTTCCTGACAGCTTGTTATTATCATAGCTTGGATAAGATACCATTGCTATGATATCACCATTCTTAGGATTTGTTACAACAGCAGATGCTGAACAAGGTTCTAATGCAAGCTGGGCAGGAGTTATTATTTTATTAGATATCGCATATGTCATAAAATCATATGCTCCAAGGCTTCCTGCTGCTAATGCTGAATATCTTGAATTCTCAGAATTCATATCAAGCACTCCCTGTTCATACAAAAGCATACATACCTGTCTTCCTGATATAGAACCAGAATTAATCATATATTTATACATTTTCTTATAAAATGAAGTATCTTCCCTTAAATATCCATCAATATAATCAAGAAGTGCATCATATGATTCTTGTAAACTTGTGTACTGTTCAGTAGAGAAAACATTAAGATTAATCCAATTCTTAGCTATTCCGTGTGTCAGAAGTTCTTTAAGACTTGTTCCATCTGCCTGTGTCCAGTCCTTATATACATCATCTGTTGTATCGACATTAGATGTATTAAATACCCCTCTGTCTTTAAGGCTTGTATACACATACCATATATAAAGCTGCTGTTCTTCGCTGAGCTTTCCATAAGGTGTATCACCGTCAGCTAACTCACTTCGTATCCAGTCCATTGTACTGTCCTGTTTTGAAAGAAAAGCTGAATAAACCTGTGCCTCCGTGTCTGTACTCTGTTCAGCGATATGCTTTATTGACACAATATTGTTATCAATAAGTGCAAAATATACTTCTTTAGCAAGAATGTATACAGTATCTACACTTCCGTTAGAAGTATATGAATACTTGGTATCACCACTTGTCATATAAGTAAGAAGTATCTGTACAAGTCTGTCCTCAATTGCATTATATAGATTTTTCTGAAGATTAATATCGATTGTAAGGTACACATCATTGCCAGTCTCTGGGTCTGTCTCACCAAGTACCTCTGTAATTCGTCCTACTGTATCTACATAAACCTGTCGTTCACCCTTAGTACCTGAAAGCACTGATTCCATACTCTTCTCAATGCCACTCTTACCTACAGTATCGTTACTGTCGTACTTATCTCCAAGTGTTTCTAACTCGCTTGTAGATACTGTACCTGTGTATCCTAATATCTGTGAGCAGTATACACTGTCCACATATCTTCTTATATATTGTTCTTCTACTGTAACACCTGTCAGATCATCTGAACTCTCAAGTATTGCCGCAACAGTTTCATCTGATACCTCATTGGCAATTGTAAAAGAAATGTATCTGTTATATGAATTAGCAGACATATATCTTCTTAAATTAACAATCATAAGTGCATGGTCAACAGAAAAACCTGCTGCTTCTACCATATACCCCTGTGATTTAAGGAAACTAACTGTTGATGAAAGAACCGTTGCCTGATTTTTTGAACTATCAGACGCAACAACAACCTCATACTTTTCACATAACTGTCTGAAAAGCTCCTGTGCTGTTACATTTCTTTCTTCATCACTAAGCTCACTTATTGAACGTTTGCCATATATATCCCTTAAAAATCTTAAAAGTTCATTATCCTTTATATTGAATACATACTGTCCGTCTTCATATACAATAGGAAAATCATTAGAATATGTATCTCCCTTTGCCTCAATAATATCAAGTGTCTTATCTATTGAAGCATTAAGCTTTTCATTCTTCTCTGCGTTATTGTTATATTTACCGCTGTCACTTATTCTTACGGCATATGCAAGGTCATTATAAGCAAGAAGCACACCATTCTTGTCGAATATTCTTCCTCTTGTCGCCGCAACGCTCATATCTTTCTGTATAGAACTTGATAAATCTTTTACATAAGACTCTCCATTGATTATCTGCAATCCAAACAGCCTGTTAATAAGCACGCCTACCAATATGGCAAATACCAATATAAGTGGAAAAATTCTTGATTTGAAAAGACTTAATATATACTCAAATACTTCCTTCATCTAATATACCTTTTTTCCTTTTCTTCCATTGAATATCTAATATTGAATCGAACTTCATCAAAGGATAATACAATACCAATGCTACAACTAATGTATACACAACCTCCGGCATAATAAATCTTCTTAAAAAGAAGTCTACATTCAGCCTGTTGTGTAATAAGAAATTGCCTATATATGATAAAAATTCAAAAACAAAATCAGATGCCATTATCATTGCCAATGGAATAAGGACTTCAACCTTCTCATATTCTTTATAAAATATTCCCGAAAAATATCCTATGTATACAAAAACCAATGCTGAAAATCCAAACAGTGAAGAAAAGAAAAGATCATACATAACACCTGATAAGAAGCCTACTAACATTCCTTCATTCCTGCCTTTAAAAAAGCCAAACAGCACCGGCAGTATTATAAGCAGATTAGGTGTAATGCCACCTATTCCGATAGCATTGCCAAATGTAACCTGTATCAGATAAAATAATAATATTAAAATTATTTCTGCAACTTTCCTTTTCATAACACTCCTGCTTTAAATCACTGATTTTTCATTTCCGTTATAATAAGTACCTCTTGAAGATTATTAAAATCAACTGCTGGGACAAGATAACCTGACTGTGTCAGATTATTAGAGTCCGCTGTTACATCCTTTGCATATCCTATAAGAATTCCCTGAAGATATTTGTCGCTGATATTGGAAGTAACTATCTTATCACCATTTCTTACTGTTATATCTGCCTTAATATGGTTAAGATGTACAAGACCACTGTCAGAAAGCTCAATATCTCCCTCAACTATACAGGTATCATTAGTATCTATTAACATTCCACTTACTGAATTATTATCTTCAATAATTGTCTTGACTATGGAATAATTCTTTCCTACCTCAGCAACTATTCCAACAAGACCACCACTTGCAATAACATTCATATCTTTCTTAATTCCGTCATCAAGGCCTTTATCTACTTTAAATGCCTTAGACCAGTTATCTGTTGTAACACCGATAACTCTTGCACCTACTTTAGTATAGCCCGGATACTTCTCGTCAAGCTTATATAGCTCTCTAAGACGTGTAAGTTCATAGGAATCCTGTCTTAACTGGTTGTTCTCTTCTGTCAGATTATCTATTTGGTTCTTTAACTCATTATTCTCGTCTAATACAACTGAGATTTCCTGTAAAGTAGTAACTTTATCATAGGTCCAAAGTCCAAGATTATTCATTCCCTTCTGCAACGGAACAACAACCATAGAAACAGCATTTCTTAAAGGTGCTACAAGACTATCTGTAAAGAAGCTTGTTGAAACAAATATTATACATACAACCGTCACTGCAATAAGAATGTATCTTGATGTCATATATGAAGATAATTTTTTTCTCATATTACCTGTCCTTAATCATAATTTTTATCTTGTGGAGTATATGCAACCTTAGAAAACTGTGGGTTATTTACTACTCCTATAAGACCTCTTACAACACTTTCAGAAGGCTGGTCTACGATATTAACATTAAGATTAGTCTCCTGCTTTATAAACTGTTCAAGATTGTTAATCTGTGATGTACCACCTGATACATATACACCATTCTTAATAATATCAGCTGCAAGTTCTGGTGGAGTTCTCTCAAGTATAACTTTGATTGCATCCATAATTGAGTGAAGTGCATCAACAATTGCATTATAGACAACATCTGATGATACATCTACGCTTACAGGAAGTCCTGAAAGTACATTACGTCCAAAGCCGAGTGCAAATGTTTCTTCAACCTTTACCGCACTTCCAAGTTCTTTCTTTAAGCTTTCTGCTGTCTTGCTTCCTATTACAAGATTGTATACCTTTTTAACATTATTGATAATGCAGTCATCAAGCTTATTACCACCAATCTTGATTGACTTGCTTATTACAATACCACCTAATGATAATACAGAGATTTCTGTTGTCTCTGCACCGATATTAACCATCATAATACCTCTTGACTTAGTTACATCAAGACCTGCACCGATTGCATCTGCAACTGGCTTATCAACGATATATATATTCTTGGCTTTAACCTTTGAATCAGCAACAAGTTCATAAAATGCTCTCTTTTCTACTTCAGTAACATCAGTAGGAACTGCAATATAGAAATCATTATTGCCTGTATTCTTCTTATCTCCATTAACCTTATTAAAGAAATTAAGAAGTAAAGTCTGCATATTCTCAATATCTGCAATCACACCAAACTTAACCGGGAACGAAACATCAATATTCTCTGGTGCCTTCTCATACATTTCATATGCTTCATCACCAAATGCTAAAAGGTCTTTCTTATTAGCAATGGCTATAATGTTCTTCTCATTTAATATTGTATCTTTTTCTTTACAGCACATTTTAAAATTACTTGTACCAATATCAATTCCATATACGTTAGACATATTTTCTTCCTTTCCTGTAGCAACAATTCTATTGTCTCAAATAACCACATTCATTAAGACTTGTGAAATTATTATCTCCAATAATTATATGATCTATCAGATGTATTCCAAGAATAAGCCCCGCCTTTCTTATCTGCTCTGTAACACTTATATCCTGCGGACTTGGTGCTGGATCACCGCTTGGGTGGTTGTGAATAAGAACTATGCTTACCGCTTTGTTCTTACAAGCCTCACTAAACACCTCTTTAACTGAAACAAGTGAGCTGTTCACCGTTCCGATTGATATAACACTGTCCTTAATAAGATTAAGCCTGCTGTCAAGCATTACAAGAACAAGACGTTCTTTGGTTAAATGTCTCATATCCTGCATATAATACTCAGCAATAGCATATGGCGATGAAAAATCCAGTCTTTTCCCTGCTGACTGCTTGGCAAGTCTTCTTGACAACTCACAGATACACTTTAACTGTGCCGCCTTCGCAAGCCCTATTCCCTTGATATCCATAAGTTCATCAATAGACATATCAAATAGTCCTAACAATCCTTTGTTATGGGACTTGTCAAGAATATCCTTTGCAAGCTCTCCCGCAGGCTTTCCTGATACACCAGTCTTTATTATCGCTGCGATAAGCTCCGTATCAGTAAGCGACTGTTCACCAAGTGCTATACATTTCTCGTATGGTCTTAAGTCTTTAATACAATCTTTGTCACATATTAAATTGTCATTCATAAAATCTTAGATAAGATTTACCCTAAATAAATTTATATATAACAATTGCGAGTATAACGCCAATAATACTGGCAATTGTTATCTTAATCTGAATTGAAAATGTAAGAACAATAAATCCCAGATTAAGAATAACAGGACTCTCCATAAGTCCCGCCCCAAATGACTGGCCATATGAAAGCCAGCTAAGTGCTGGTATGCCCGATGTTATCTCAGCTATAAGCCCACCCAGCACAATACCTATAAGAATGAACAGTATAAGAAACCAGCCATTCTTGTACTTGGAAATACTACTCATATTACTCCATTCTTGCGTATTAATATTAATAATACGCTAACATTTTATCAACTTTTTTATAAGAATACAATATTAACTATTCAATATATTATAATATTATTAAAAAACTGACTAATGTAGTATAACACAATTACTAAATCTTAAGAAGCCCTTTTTCATACATTTTCTGCATACTCATCATAATTCCAAGCTTAGCGTGGTACCATGTAAGACCACCCTGGAAATATACAGCATATGGTTCTTTTACAGGACCATCCGCACTAAGTTCTATTGATGACCCCTGTACAAATGCACCTGCTGCCATAATAACATCTGAATCATAACCTGGCATTGCCCAAGGCTCAGGTGTTACAAAGCTGTCAACTGGTGCTGCTGCCTGAATACCCTTACAGAAAGCTATAAGACCTTCCTCTGATTTTAACTCAACTGCCTGAATAATGTCATATCTTTCCTCTGTGGCATCAGGGACGCACTTAAATCCAGCCTTTTCATATACATTTGCTGCAAATACAGCGCCCTTAAGTGCACCGGCAACTACAGTTGGTGCAAGGAATAATCCCTGATAGAAATCTTTGTTGACACCAATTGTTGCACCAACCTCTTTTCCAAGACCCGGTGAAGATAATCTGTAAGCTGCCTGTTCAATGCAGTCTTTTCTTCCTGCTATATATCCTCCACAAGGTGCAAGTCCGCCACCTGGATTTTTAATAAGTGAACCGACAACCATATCCGCACCGACTTCTGATGGTTCAATCTTCTCAACAAATTCACCATAACAGTTATCTACCATACATATAACGTCTGGTTTGATATCTTTAATAAAATGTATAAGCTCGCCAATTCTTTCAACAGATAATGTCGGACGCGTTGCGTAACCCTTAGAACGCTGTATAGTAACAAGCTTAGTCTTTTCATTAATAGCTTTTCTTATTCCATCATAATCAAAGCTTCCGTCATCTAACAGATCAACCTGTCTGTATGATATATTGTATTCTGCAAGACTTCCCTTTGATGGTCTTATTCCTATAATCTCATCCATAGTATCATATGGCTTGCCAACTGGCGATAAAAGCTCATCACCTGGTCTTAAATTAGATGAGATAGCTACATTTAAAGCATGTGTTCCACATATAATCTGTGGTCTTACAAGTGCGTCCTCTGTCTTGAATATATCTGCATATACTCTCTCAAGAGTATCTCTTCCCTCATCATTATATCCATATCCGCTAGTACCTGAAAGGTGCATCTCTGCAACCCTGTTCTTCTGCATAGCTGCGATAACCTTTAACTGATTATACTCAGCCACTTCATCAATAGCTTCAAATCGTTCCTTTAAATTTTCAAGTACATTATTGCCATAATTGTATACAGCTTCATCAATTCCAAGCTGTCCGCAATACATTTCCTTCATTATCTTTCTCCCTGATTGTTAATTTTGCATTACTTAATAATACCACTATCTTTAAGCTTATCAAGCATATAATCCATAATTTTAACGCAATCATAATCATATTCGTTAATATTAATCCAGTCAATAACTTTTTCTCTCCTGAACCACGTAAGCTGTCTTTTTGCAAAATGTCTTGTATCGCCTTTAATCTGTTCCTTTAATAAGGCGATACCATTTTCATCAATAGTGCTTCCATAAGGCTTACCCAAATTGTCCCAGTAATCAAGAATTTCTTTATAGCCTATGCCCTGCATAGAAGTATTATCCCTGCTTATGCCTATTTGGGTAAGCAACTGCATTTCATCAATAAGACCATCATCGAACATAATATCAACTCTTTTATTAATCCTCTCATAAAGATTATCCCTTATGTCATTGAGAACAAAATATTTATAATTATATGGTGAATCTTTTTTTCTCTGCTCCTCGTTGTGTTCAGATATTCTGTTGCCAGTCTGCTTGTAATATTCCAGTGCCCTTACAACTCTTTTTACATTTCTGTAATGTATGCTCTCTGCTGATTTAGGATCCACATTTTTTAACATCTCATAAAGATACACAGCACCTTTTTCTTTTTCAAGCTGGTATAACTCCTGTCTATACGATGTATCCGCATCGTTGTCTTCAAATTCTATATCATACAATAAAGCCTGTATATAAAATCCTGTACCACCTACAATCATAGGTATATAGCCGTCATTTCTTATCTGTTCTATAGCCTTTAGTGCTTTTTCTTTAAATATTGTGACATTAAACTCCTCTGTAGGTTCTATTTCGTCTATAAGATAATGCTTTACGCCTTGCATTTCAGAAGATGTAATCTTAGCAGTTCCTATGTCCATATGCCTGTATACCTGCATAGAGTCTGCACTTATTATCTGTGCCCCAATCTTTTTTGCAAGTTTAATAGAAAGTGAAGTCTTTCCGACAGCAGTTGGCCCTGTAAGTATAATTAAAGGTTGTTTACACATACACTATTCCCCTTTTACACTATTCGTTTAAATTTCTTTTCTATATCATATTTACTCATAACTATAAGCGTTGGCCTGCCGTGTGGGCAGTTATATGGATTGTCAGCTTTCATAAGTTCTTCCATAAGTTCCTTTGCTTCTTCATATGATATTTCATTATTGCCCTTAATAGCCGCCTTGCACGACATAGATGCCACCTTTTCTGTAAGTATATCCATATCTGTCATTCTGCCATCCTGCATAAGACCATCTATAAGGTCAGTTAACATCTGCCTGTAATCAAGCTTCGGAAAACCTGCCGGTATTCCTGTTACTTTATATTCATTGCCGCCAAATTCTTCTATCTCATATCCAAGCTTATTAAATATTGACATATTCCTTTTAAGTACTTCTTCCTCATTCATATTAAGAGTAAGAATAATAGGCGGCATAAGCATCTGTGTATCAATTTTTTGGGTTCTCAATTTATTCATCGTCTTCTCATAAAGAACTTTTTCGTGTGCCGCGTGCTGATCCATCATATAGAATCTGTCCTCAAATTCTATCAGCCAGTATGTATCAAATAATTGTCCTATTATCCTGTAATTATTCTTATTCTTCTCATCTAGAAGCTTATCCTCAAATAAAGATATCTGCCTGCTCTCCTCTGCTTTTCTTGAATTATACTGTACAATATCTTCTTTAATAAGTTTATCAGACCTCACGGTTTCAAATGGCTCTGGAAGCCTTGTTTTATTCATAATCGAAGATTCATTAGCGATAACCTTATTCTCATTTATAGCACCTGAACCTGCCAGTACACCATATTGCTTGACCGTAGCACCTGAATCTGACGGTACATTTTGCTGTACTCCCGTTGCACTATACCCAGCCATCTGCTTCTGTTCTTCTGCCTTCTTTTGCTCCAGCTCATCATTATGAATTTTATTCATAAACTGTCCATCCGGTTCAACTTTTGCCACAAGTTCTTTCCCCTTAAGCGTTGATAATATTGAATCATATACGAAATTGTATACATACTCGTTATTCTGAAATCTCAATTCCATCTTGGTAGGGTGGACATTCACATCAATTATATCCGGACTTATCGTAAAATGTATTACAGTGAACGGATAATTATGAGGCATTATAAAACCTTTATAAGCTTCCTCAATTGCCTTATTAATTATATTGCTCTTTATATAACGTCCGTTAATGTAATAATTCTCGTAAGTCCTGTTACCCCTGTTAATAAAAGGTTTCCCTATATAACCCTCAATCTTAATATCCTGTGTCTTTGCATTGATATCATACAGATTAGCAGTTATATCACGGCCATACACATTATATATAATATCCTTTAATTTCATATTTCCTGATGTATGAAGCTTATTCTGGTTATTATTAATAAATCTGAATGAAACCTCAGGATGTGATAAAGCCATATACTGCATTAACGCATTAATGTATCCTGCCTCTGTCATCGCTGACTTTAAGAACTTTCTTCTGACTGGTGTATTAAAGAACAAATTTCTTATAATAAATGTTGTTCCATCAGGTGCACCGATATCTTCAACAGATATAACCTCGCTGCCCTCTGACTGATACCTCGTTCCTGTTATATCATCCTTAGTCTTGGTTATTAATTCAATCTGCGATACTGCCGCTATACTCGCAAGTGCCTCACCCCTGAAACCAAGTGAGGATACAGTTAAAAGGTCTTCAATTGACTTAATCTTACTTGTGGCGTGTCTTTTAAATGCAATATCTATCTCATCTTTCTTAATACCTGAACCATTATCCGTAACCCTGATAAATGAAATTCCGCCTTCCTTTGCTTCGACAGTTACAGCAGTCGCCCCGGCATCTATTGCATTTTCAACAAGCTCTTTTACAACAGAAGATGGTCTTTCTATAACTTCTCCTGCCGCTATTTTATTAATTGTATTCTGATCAAGTAACTGAATTCCCATATTAACCCTCACTTCACATTAATTCTCATTAACAAAGTATCTGTTCTTAACCTTGCCCTGAAGCTTATAAAGAATATTAAGTGCATCAATTGGTGTCATATTGCTTATATCAAGCTCTTTTATATCCTTTATTATATCATCGTCCTTTACAGTATCAAAAAGTGTCATCTGCTTTACTTCCAGTTCATTGACTTTCTTATAACGGTCATTCATCTTCTCCACTTTCTTTGAATACTGTGCAATATCCTTTGCCTTTTGTGATATATCTGCATCACTGAGTTCTACAACAAGTTCCTTAGCCCTGTTTAATACATTTTCTGGAACACCTGCTAATTTGGCCACCTGTATTCCATAGCTCTTATCTGCACCACCTTTTATAATCTTTCTTAAAAATACGATGTCATCCCCGCACTCTTTAACTGCTATACAGTAATTATTAACGCCGTCAAGTGTTCCTTCAAGTTCTGTCAATTCATGGTAATGAGTTGCAAACAATGTCTTTGCTCCTAATATCTTAGTGTTTGCAATGTGTTCGACAACCGCCCACGCTATACTAAGACCGTCAAATGTACTTGTGCCTCGTCCTATCTCATCAAGAATTATAAGGCTATTAGATGTCGCATTACGGAGAATATTAGCAACCTCTGTCATCTCAACCATAAATGTAGACTGTCCGGAAGCCAGGTCATCAGATGCACCTACTCTTGTAAATATCCTGTCTACAATACATATATTAGCAGAGTCTGCAGGGACAAAGCTTCCTGTCTGTGCCATAAGGACAATAAGAGCTGTCTGCCTCATATATGTTGACTTACCAGCCATATTAGGTCCTGTTATTATCGCAACCCTGTTGGAATTATTATCAAGATATGTATCATTGGCTATGAACATATCATTGCTTATCATCTTCTCAACTACTGGATGCCTTCCATTCTTTATATCAATTACACCCTTATCGTTAATCTTAGGCCTTACATAATTATTCTGTGTCGCAACAACTGATAATGAAGCATATGCATCTATCATAGCAACCGCTTTTGCTGTACCCTGTATGCGGACTACCTGCGAGGCAATACGCTCCCTTACCTCGCTGAAAAGGTCATATTCCAAAGAATAAAGCTTATCCTCTGCACCAAGAATTACATCTTCAAGATGTTTAAGTTCATCTGTTGTATAACGCTCTGCATTAGTCAATGTCTGCTTTCTTACCCATTCAGGAGGTACTTTGTCCTTAAATGAATTTGTCACCTCAAGATAATAGCCAAACACTTTGTTATATTTAACCTTTAATGTCTTAATTCCTGTTCTTTCTTTCTCTCTTATCTCAAGCTCAGACAGCCATTCCTTTCCTTTTATCTTGGCATCTCTTAACTCGTCAGCCTCTTTTGAATAGCCCTCTTTTATAATACCTCCATCTCTTACTGATATTGGTGGTTCTTCAACTATAGCTGAATTAATAAGCTCGTACAAATCAGCAAGGTCATCAAGCTTATCATAGCAGGCTGCAAATTCCTCTGAATGGAAATTACCTATAATCCTCTTAATATGTGGAAGCATTTCAAGTGTATTCCTGAAAGCTATTAAATCCCTTGGATTGGCTGTCTTACAGCTTATCTTAGTCATAATTCTTTCTATGTCATACACTGGATTAAGGTATTCCCTTAATTCTTCCCTGTCGATAAGGCTGTCGCCCAATTCTTGTATACAGTCCTGTCTTTTAATTATATCATCTTTGTTAATAAGCGGCTGTTCAATATAAGAACGTAACATTCTTGCACCCATAGCTGTCTTAGTCTTATCAAGCACCCACAGAAGCGAACCCTTCTTCTGCTTTTCTCTCATTGTCTCAACAAGCTCAAGATTTCTTCTTGATGAGCTGTCAATAAGCATATATTTGCCTGACGAATAAGGAAGAAGTGTTGTGATATGAGGCATATTGCTTTTCTGTGTCTCATATAGATAAGTCAGGAGTGCACCCGAAGCTATTATTCCAACTGTATAATCTTTTAAACCAAGTCCATCTAACATCTCCATATGAAAATGTTCCAGAAGCCTTTTCTTACAGGTCTCCTCGTTAAAATACCAGTTATCAAGCGTTGACATAGCTATTCCAAGTTTTGTATTGACAGTATCAAGATTAATGCCACTCATTGCGAAGTATTCATTAACAATTATCTCCGATGGCACGAACTTATTAATCTCATCTATAAGCTCACTTCCACCGGCTAACTCTGTCACAAAGAAATCGCCCGTTGAATAATCCGCTATTGAAACTCCAAGATTATCACCAAGATATACTATACTCATCATATAGTTGTTCCTTGTTTCATCAAGTCCAAGTGTATTAATATTAGTTCCCGGTGTTACCACCTTTATTACTTCTCTTTTTACTATGCCCTTTGCCTTCTTAGGGTCTTCCATCTGCTCACATATTGCAACTTTATAGCCTGCTGATACCAATCTGTTAATATAAGTCTCCGCAGCATGAAAAGGAACGCCGCACATAGGTGCACGTTCCTTTTGTCCGCAATCTTTTCCTGTGAGAGTAAGCTCTAATTCCTTAGATGCAACTACAGCATCATCAAAGAACATTTCATAAAAATCACCAAGTCTGTAAAACAGTATACAATCCTTATATTCATTCTTTGTAGCAATGTAATGCTGCATCATTGGTGAATACTCAGCCATCTTTATCCTCCAGTCATCCTGCTTATAATATTAATCGTTCTTTGTTCCCATATAATAGAAGCCTTTACATTCATCAAGATGTACATTGACTATACTTCCTATAAGTTCTTTGTCACCCTTGAAATGGACTAAAATATTATTAGTCATTCGTCCTGTTACAAATGTATTATCGTGGTCATCTATATCCTCAACCAATACATCCATATCCATACCTTCATATCTCTTGATATGTTCGTGGCTCACCTCAGATACAGTTGCTAACAATCTGTTAAATCTGTCTTTTACTATATCTTCACTGACCTGTCCGTCCATCTTGGCAGCAGGTGTTCCAGTTCTCTTAGAATATATAAATGTGTAAGCACTGTCATACTTTGCTTTTCTTACAACATCAAGTGTATCCTCAAAGTCTTCCTCTGTTTCACCTGGGAAGCCTACAATTATATCTGTTGTAATAGATATATCCGGGATTGTATTTCTTATCTTGTCTACCAGTTCAAGATAATGCTCCTTAGTGTACTGTCTGTTCATAAGCTTAAGAAGACGGCTGCTTCCTGACTGTAATGGAAGATGTATATGGTTACATATCTTGCTGTTATCTCTTATTGCCTCTATAAGCTCATCTGATAAATCCTTTGGATGAGGTGTCATAAATCTTATTCTTTCAAGTCCGTCAATCTTGGCAATCTCTCTTAGCAGCTTAGCAAATGTAATATCGTCCTCAAGCGTCTTTCCATAAGAATTAACATTCTGTCCAAGAAGCATTACTTCCTTTACACCGTCACTTACAAGTCTTTCAATCTCTCTTATTATCTCTTTTGGCTCTCTTGATTTCTCCCTGCCTCGTACATATGGAACAATACAATATGTACAGAAATTATTACATCCAAACATAATATTGACACCAGACTTAAATGGATACTTTCTTGAAGTTGGAAGCTCCTCAACAACCTCCTTAGTAGAATCCCATATATCAATAACCTGTTCATCACCTGTAAAGCACATATACATAAGCTCTGCAAGCTTGAAAATATTAAATGTACCAAACACAATATCTACGAATTTGTAAGATGTCTTTATCTTTTCTACAACTTCCGGCTCCTGCATCATACAACCGCACATTGCAATAATCATCTCGCCATTAGCTCTCTTAACCTTTTTTAACTGTCCAAGACGTCCGTATACCCTTAAGTTGGCGTTCTCCCGCACCGTGCAGGTATTGTATATTACAAAATCAGCATTTTCTTCATCATCTGACTCCTGATAGCCGATATCCTTTAATATTCCAAGAAGCTTTTCTGAGTCCCTTGCATTCATCTGACAGCCAAATGTTGAAACTACAGCAGTAAGTGGTCTGTTAAGTGCTTCTGACTTTTCCTTAACAATCTTTCTGCAGGCCTTTAAATAGTAATACTGTCTCATCGGCTCGTATTCTGGAACCGGGGCAGATAAATCTATGCTGTTAATCATATTCTCAATTGTTGTATCCATTATTTATATATTACCTCTTTATTCTTTCCTGTTGTTTAATCATTCTGCAAAATTCAACGTCTTTGACAGGTTTGCCGTAATAATACCCCTGTATATAATCAGCCTCAAGCTTTGTTACAGCCATCAATTCATCTTTTGTCTCAACACCCTCAACGCATATTTTAACACCCATCTCGTGTGCCATTTTTATAATAAAGCTGACAAGTATTCTGTTGTTATCTGTAAGATGTATATCAGTAATAAATGCCCTGTCTATCTTTAAGATACCAAACATCTTATCCTTCATATATTCAAAATTAGAATATCCGGTTCCAAAATCATCTATTGCAAGTAAAAAGCCATTATCAACGAATTCTTTAAGAACTCTTTTTATCGCAATATTAGAATCCATCTGTATGCTTTCAGTAATCTCAAATACAAAATGTTCATTTCCAGCATCATATTTGTTTATATTCTCAATTACATCTTTTATAACATTGCTCTTTGCAATCTGTACAAACGAAAGATTAATATGCATAACAAACTGGGGTATTATCTTTACCCATTCGTTGCATTGGGCAGCAGCTGTATCTATAATCCATCTTCCCAATGGTATAATAAGCGAGCTTTCTTCAAGCAGTGGAATAAACTCTACAGGCGACATAAAACCATATTGGTCACTTTTCCATCTTAAAAGTGCCTCTGCACCCTCAATCCTACCTGTATCAGCATCAACAATCGGCTGGTAAAACAATTCAAATCCTTTGAAATTATCATTAACACTAGACCTTAACTCGCCCTGAATTTCAAGCCTTTTTATATAATTAGCATAATCAGCCTTATCAAAAAATTCAAATCTGTTCTTTCCGTTAAGCTTTGCTTTATGCAGGGCAAAACGGGTATTCTTAATAATATCTTTATAGGTATCTGTATTAGTATCAAACGCATACGCACCTGCTGATATATTAAAGAATACATCATATCCTCTGTCATCAATAACACTGTCTATATCTTCTCTTATAGTCTTGTATAACATCTTGGCATTTTTCTTAATATCACCGCTCATATCAAGGGATACTATTATGAACTCGTCTCCTCTTGTCCTATATACAGAAAATGTCTGTTCTTTGGATTGTCTGACAAGAATGCCTGCCAATATTGCAAGCACCTCATCGCCTGTCTTAGTGCCATATTTCTCATTAATCTCTTTGAAATTATCAATCCCTATCTGCATAATACAGCCTGTATGACCATCGCTCTTTACAATATCGTCATACCTGTCTTCAAGAATTAAATCTGTATATATGCCGGTTACATTATCATATCTGTTCTTTTTTCCAATCTCTGATACACGGCCTATCATATAATTAATGCCATTTCTTCGTACCAGCTGTCCGCGGCAGCTTATAAATACATATCCGTTCTTTCTTGATTTCCAGCGGTATTCCATATTATGACAGCTTATATGTCCATTCTGAAGTTCACTAATATTGTTAAATACAGCTTCATAATCATCTGGATATATTACATCCTTTAACTTTCTTCCCGCATTACTGAATTCCGCAACATCAAGTTCAAAATCCTTTGTTATAGAACTACTGTATATCGCATAATCATCACTTAAGTCATATATGTATAGATAATCATCTGTGCATTTAGATATTATAGATAAAAAATATTTCCAGTCTGCTATATCTTCTCCCATTTGTCCCATAATATTCAAACCCTATTCTCTAACCTGTCCATTGCCATATATTATATATTTACTTGTTGTTAACGCCTCAAGTCCCATAGGTCCTCTTGCGTGTATCTTCTGTGTACTTATACCTATCTCTGCTCCAAATCCAAATTCAAAGCCGTCAGTAAATCTTGTAGAAGCATTTACATATACACAAGCCGCATCTATCTCATTAAGAAACTTCTGTGCATTATTATAATCTTTAGTTATTATTGACTCTGAATGACCCGTATTGTACCTGTTGATATGTGCAATTGCCTCATCTATATTATCTACTACTTTAACAGATATAATATAATCAAGATATTCACGTCCCCAATCCGTATCATCTGCCTTTATTATTCTGTTATCTATAGCTAAAGCTTTCTCATCACCACGTATCTCTACATTCTTGGTCTTTAACTTATCTACTATTACCGGAATAGCTTCACCTGCAATATTCTTATGAATAACAAGCGATTCGCACGCATTGCATACGCCAATTCTTTGTGTCTTGGCATTGTATATTATATTCACCGCCATATCTATATCTGCATATTCATCTACATATATATGGCAGTTTCCTGTTCCTGTCTCTATTACAGGGACTGTGCTGTTATTGACAACATTTTTAATAAGACCTGCTCCACCTCGTGGTATAATTACATCTACATACTCATTAAGGTGCATAAGCTCATCAACATACTTTCTATCTGTTTCAGAAATGTAACTTATGACATCAGGGTCTATTCCAAGTCCTTTTAATACATCTGTTATAACATTCACAATTGCTATATTAGAATTAACAGAATCGCTCCCGCCTCTTAATATGCAGGCATTAGCTGACTTAAAGCAAAGTCCGAAAGCATCTGCTGTAACATTAGGTCTTGATTCATATATAATCGCAACAACTCCTAATGGAACAGTCTTTTTACCAATCATAAGTCCATTAGGACGTGTCTTCATTGACTTGACCTCGCCTATTGGATCGTCAAGTCCTGCAAGAACTCTTAAGCCGTCAGCCATTCCTTCTATTCTGCTCTCTGTAAGCATAAGTCTGTCTAAAAGAGCTGTGCTCATATTATTCTTCTTGCCATTAGCAAGGTCAATAGCATTAGCTTCTCTTATGTAATCACTTCTTTTTACAAGGGCATCAGCAACCTTTAATAAAGCATTATTTCTTTCCTTAATGCCAAGCTTTGCAAGATATGTGGACGCTTTCTTTGCATCACTGCCCATCTGTGTTAATGTCTTCATATCAATCCTCACTTCCGTGCATAACTGCACTAATACTTAATAACTAATTATCATTTATAAGTATTTTTACAACTCCTCAATATCCATATCTCTTTATTAATTACAGCTCCTGAGCTGTTATAATTCTTTTATCAGTTATAATCATATCTGGTCTTATGTCGAATTCCTCTGCCGGTATATCATCAAGCACCTGATAATCAAAGCATATGGCTGTCTTATAATATCTGTCGCCATTCTTAACAAGATATCTGTCATAAAATCCACCGCCGTAACCTATTCTGTTAAGCGTAACATCAAAAGCAAGCCCCGGCATAACAAGAAGTCCGTCCTGTGGAATTTCATAGTCGTCAGATACAGGTTCTTTAATTCCCATATATCCATCCTGCAAGTCATCATAAGAATTAATTCTTACAAATTCCATATATTTATCTGACCTGTCTTCTTTATTAATTATAACCTTAGGAACATACACTTTTTTGCCACGTTCAAGGCTTTTATTAATAATACCCGATGTTTCGACTTCCTGATTATAGCTTACATATATAAGTATATTATCATTGTCCTGATATTCCTTTGACAACTCAAGTCTGTCTGTAATTATTCTGCTTCCTGCAGTTATTTCTTCAACAGACATAGCCTTTTTCTTATTAGTTATTAATGTTCTGATTTCTTTCTTATTCTGCTTTACTGTCATTATTCTTCATCTTCTCATCATGTCTTTGCTTTACATCTATAATAGAACCATCTGGATTTTGTATCTTTATTGTCTCTAATGTGCCTCTTAAATTATTACGGAATGCCGCAACATATTCTTTTCTTAATCTAATCTGTTCTTCGGCTTCTTCCTTTGTAAGACCTTCACCCTTAGACTTATGATAGAGTTCATTTATTCTTTTAATTGTATTCTCTGTTACCATATCTTCTCCATTCTTATTATATCAACTTCCTACAATGTAAATACAAGCAGGTCATCTCCATTTACCATACAGGTATTAAATTGTGCTTTCTTCTTAAGAAGTGCGTGGTGTATATCCGGAAACTTGTAGGCTTCAATATACTCTGAACCTTTTTTGATAAATGGTATTCTGTGCTTTATATGGGTGACAAGAATTACATCATTACATACATATTGTATCTGCATATTAGAAGGAATCTGATATTCCTCTTTCTGCGTATTAAGATTAATAAGATATGTCACATCTTTGTCCTTCTTTATTGTGTAGGGATTGCCCTCAATAACATATGTATAACTAAGGTCTGATGCTTCCTTAATATCATTATTAATTCTTATCTGCTTTACTTTATTCTCAAAATCATAAAGCACAACTTCTTCTGACATCGCACTTATATTAAACTTTGAATATATAACCCGGTTCTCAGAACGCTTCATATATGCAAATGTCTTGTCCGTATCCGCTGTATCTAATATATCCATAGTAATCTCTGCTGGATTTAACATCATCTCAGATACAAACTGCTTGGTATTAACAATACCTATATATTCCTGATTATGCTTTTCTTCATTAATATCTGTGCCATCGAAGTCTTTTCTACTGCCGAGCTTTAACACACTGTTATTGCCCTCTAACGGAATAATATTATAAAGTCCAAGTCTTTTAAGCAGTGACCCTTCTGTTGATATTTCCCTGTCAGAATTAAAATCCCGAAGCACCACATTAGTTACTTCATTATCTTGTCCGATTTCTTCAATTATTGCAAAATCATATTCCAATACATATATATGTATATGACTTTGTCTGATTTTCTCAAGTTCATCAATCTCATATCTATACACAAGTGTACTCTCGTTATCATCAAATGAATATCTGTACAGCAATATATCTGCCTTGCTGTCTGTAATCTGTTCCGCAGATACATAGAACACATAATCGTGCGTATTATGGGCATAAATAATACTGGCTATATTATATTTCTTGATTTCTGGTGAGATTTCATACCTCTCATTCGTAATAGAATTAAGGATATACAATTTCTTACCAATAAAATCAAGAAACTTATAGTTATCATCCACCATCTGTAACACAAGCCCGTTATTGATTGGTTTGAACACGGCATCTTCTGTATTCCTTATAAGCTTTATGTCCATCAGCACCTCCCCTTAGCCTATGAATTTGACAAGGTCAAAATTCTCGTCTTTACAGCTTACAAAAAGTGTACCGACATCTGCACCTGACATTATCTTAGCAATATTATCAATATCATTGCCATTTGCTATAACCATATCTGCACCTGAGCTTACAGCTATTCCTGCTGCCTTAAGCTTAGTTGCCATACCACCTGTTCCAACACCGCTTCCTGATGTACTCTTGCCCATATTAAGAAGCTTGTCATCTATGACATCTACCTGATTAATAAATCTTGCATCCGGATTAGAATTAGGGTCGTCTGTATACAATCCGTCTATATCTGATAACAATATAAGGAGGTCTGCATCAATAATTGAAGTAACAATTGCTGAAAGCCTGTCATTATCTCCAAAAGTCTGAACCTGTTTAATCTCGTATGTAGATACTGTATCATTCTCATTAACAATAGGAACTGCACCAAGATTTAACAGCTCATTAAATGTATTCTGTGCATTTCTTCTGCTCTTATCATTCATAACTGTAGCCTTAGTCATTAATACCTGTGCCGCTGTAGTACTGTACTCAGCAAATATCTTCTGATATACCATCATAAGCTTTGCCTGTCCAATAGCCGCACACGCCTGCTTTACAGGGAGTTCATCAGGCTTCTCATTAAGCCCTATTGCCATTCTTCCAACAGCGATAGCTCCTGATGAAACAAGAACAACATCCTTGCCAGAATTCTTAATATCCACTATTGTACGCACCAGCTTTTCTATCTTTCCAAGATTAAGCCTGCCTGTTTCATTGTGCATAAGCGAAGAAGAACCTATCTTAATTACTATTCTCTTCTTATCCTTAACTGCTTCTCTTATATTCATTATTATTCCTCACTCCCGCCAGCCTGACTTAGCATAAGCTTATCTGACATTCCTATATGGTTAAATACCTAATAAGGTATTGTACTATACCTCTTTAAAAAAGTCTATATTTGCCGCAATTTTCTCTGCAATCTTAATTCCGTCAACCGCCGCAGAAGTTATTCCACCAGCATATCCTGCGCCTTCTCCACAAGGATAAAGACCAGCACAGCCAACCGACATCAGCTCATCATTACGTGTTATTCTTACAGGACTTGAAGTCCTGCTCTCAACGCCTGCAAATACAGCATCGTCCATATCAAAGCCTTTTATGTATCTAGAACAGCCTGTAACTCCCTCACACAAAGCCTCTGATATATATTCAGGAAGTACATTTCTTATATTGGAAAGCTTGTACTGTCCCTTAATGCAAGGTGTTACCCTGCCTAACCCTGTTGATGTAACATTTTCCTTAAAATCAGCAAATAACTGCACAGGTATCTTTCCAACACCTTCTTTATACGCAGCCCTTTCAAGCTTTCTTTGGAATTCCACGCCGTCAAGCACTCCATTTCCGAAATCATCTGGTGTAACTGTTACTATCATTGCACTGTTAGCGTTAGCTGAGTCACGCCCAGAATAGCTCATACCATTAACTGCAAGCATATTCTCCTCTGAGCTTGCATTAACAACATATCCGCCAGGACACATACAGAACGAATACACACCACGTTCTTTTCCTGTGCTTACTGATTTGTATGTAACCTTATAATCTGCTGTTGGAAGCTTGTACTCACACTTTCCATACGCATTTTCATTGATGAATTCCTGTGGGTGCATTATTCTTAACCCTACTGCAAATGACTTCGGCTCCATCATTATATCTTTGCTATCAAGCATTTTAAATGTATCTCTTGCACTGTGTCCGATTGACAGGCATACTTGTCTGCACTGTCTTTCAAAATATATATCATTCTTGATATCGTACACTTTTATTGAGCTTACTTTCTTATCACTTATATTAATGTCATCTATTCTATGATTAAAATTAATCTGCGCGCCAAGACTCTCACAATACTTTCGTATATTGTATACAACATTCATCAGCACATCTGTACCGATATGCGGCTTGTTAGAATATAATATCTCTGATGAAGCGCCAAATCTTACGAACATTTCAAGAACATTTCTTATTCGTCCTGTAGGATCTTTTATTACTGTATTAAGCTTTCCGTCTGAAAATGTTCCTGCTCCGCCTTCACCGAACTGCACATTTGACTGTGTATCAAGCTTTCCTGTATTCCAGAACTCATCAACCTTTCTGTGTCTTTCTTCAATACTGTCCCCACGCTCATATACAACAGGCATAAGTCCAGCCTCGCTAAGCTTAAGTGCCGCAAACATTCCCGCTGGTCCAAAGCCGATTATAACAGGCCTGTCTTCTTCCTTAATTCCTGCGCCCTCATAATTATTAATTCTGCCATATGGAAACTCATATATAACCTTCTCATTATATGTAATATTATTATTGGCTGTTTTCTTTGCAAACGCTTTCAAATCCGTATCTTTATTATTGATAACAAGCTTCTTCACATCAACACTGTATACATACATAATGTCAGGCTTATGTCTTGCATCTATAGATCTCTTTATAATGTCGGACTTTATATCACAGTTATTCTTTAACCTGAGTGCTTTCTTAACTGCCTTTAAAAGCTCAGCCTCTGTGTGGTCTGGTTTTAATTTTATATTATTAATTCTTATTACTTTTTCCTGTTTCAATTATTTATCCTTTCCTTTACTCCTGCCGCCGCTAAGTATGCCGAACTCCACGTCCATTGCAGGTTATAGCCACCGCATTTGCCGTCAACATCAACAACCTCACCAGCAAAGAACACACCCTTTACCTTTTTACATTCCATATTACTTATGTCAATGTCATCAAGAGCAACTCCGCCCTGACACACCTGACCATAATCAAATCCTTTATCACCTGTTATAACAAATCCAAAATGTGTCATAGTTTCAATAATATGTCGCATTTTTTCAATATCAATATCTGCTATGTGCTTACTTTCGCTTATTTTGCATCTTGCCGCTATCATAGCAACAAGCTTTTTATTAATAAGCCCTTCAAAGAACTGCTCTAACGTCTTATAACCTTCTGCTATAATTCGCCTGTTGAAAATATCTTCTATATCACTATCTGTTATATCAGGTATCATATTAATAACAGCCTTGACTTCCCTGTTCTCATCTATAGCTTTTACTGCAAATCTGCTTACCTGAAATACCGGTATTCCTGATATTCCATAATCTGTATACTGGATTTCTCCTGTATCATTTGCTACGCACTGTCCGTCAACCCAAAGCTCTATGCTTCCATAGCTTCTTACACCTGCACCAAGCTTACATACAGCTTTGTCACCGCATACAAGCTGTACAAGTGCGGGAAGTGGCTTTACAATATCAATTCCAAGCTGTCTTACAAGCTCATAACCCGAACCATCTGAGCCTGTCTTTGGCGAAGCCTTTGAACCTGTTGCAATAATTACTGTATCTGCTATAAAGTCTATACCGTCACATTCAAGAACGAACACATCCTTTCCATCAGCTTCTTTCTTATAAATCTTATTAATGACAGTATCCATATTAACCTTAATGCCAGCGTTCTTTATTGCCAATCTTAATGCATTCTGTAATGAAGCGGCTGTCTTAGAATGTGGATATACATAACCATCCTTTTGTGTATAATATACGCCTATACTTTTAAAGAATTTAAGCGTATGCTGTACATCAAACTTATCAATAACTTCCATAACAAGTCTGTTATCTTTATTCTGATACATTTCACTGCTCATATTAAGATTAGTAAAATTACACTTGCCATTGCCTGTCTGTAATATCTTGCTTCCAATCTTTCCTGTGTGTTCTATTATGCAGTTATCTATTCCATAACCTGCAAGCTGTACTGCCGCCATCATTCCAGCCGCACCGCCGCCGATTATGACACATTCGTGATTTTTCACATATTTGCTTTTCATATATCACTATCCTTATTACTGTTATTCTATGCTGTATGCCTGTATAAAATCATACAGCTGCTGTTCTCCCTTTAAACCAAGCCCGTCTGCACATTCTTCCTTTATGCTTTCTGGCAGCAATTCAATATCAATCTGGGCATAATCGTAGAATTCATATTCAATGTCCGAATTCTTCAATACGCCCCTGTATATTACAGCCTGTCCGTCCTGTAACTGCAACAGATAATTATCCGTATATGTCTTATTCTGCTGTGATACCCCTGCTGTCTGCTGGGACGTCACCTGTTCTGTGCCAGCTCTTTTATTCTGCATATCTTCATACTTAACTCTGTCCTTCTGTATGTCATCTATATGCTCATCGCCTGTATTGCTGCGTGACAGAAATACTATTGTTAATATTACAATTACAGCCGCCACAACACATATTGATATAACATTTCTTCTATTAAATATACCATTTTCCATTCTTTTGCACCTTCCTTGCAATATGAATTTATATGGTAATTATTTGCAAAATGTTATATTTTATACATTTCATTTTACTATTTATTACAATTTAAAACTATCAGGCAGTAAATAATCAATAGTATATTTAATTATCTCTCCAGCATTTTCAAGAATTATCTGCTCATTACCCTTAAAGAATTCACTCATAACCTGCCTGCATATTCCACACGGATACGTCTTTAAACCTGAAGATGACACTATGGCAATCTTAGCGAATTCTTTTCTACCCTCACTTACAGCCTTGAATATTGCTGTCCTTTCTGCACAGTTAGTCGCACCAAAGCTTGAATTCTCTATATTACAGCCTGTATAAATATGTCCGTCCTTTGTAAGTACGCAAGCCCCGACCTTAAACCTTGAATAAGGTGAATACGAATAAACCATTGCCTCTTTTGCTTTATCTAAAAGCTCTCTATCTGTGTATTCCATTATACCTATACCTCTCACCCGCGATTTCTATATTCTTATAACTGCAATATATAACCTCAATGTTGTCATTTTATAGTTAACTACAATATTATCATTCTTATAATTGTAATATATCCAATATAATTATCTTGTAATTCCTATATTATCAAGGACTTCTCTCTGCTTAGCTTCCATAACCTTGCTTTCTTCTTCTGTCATATGGTCATATCCAAAAAGGTGCATCATACTATGTGCAACTAAGAATGCAAGTTCTCTCACTTCACTGTGTCCATATTTTTCAGCCTGTTCAGCCACCTTCTCTACTGATACAACTATATCACCAAGCATAAGTTCACCTGTATCCGGATTAAAATAGTCCTCTGTGTTATTCTCAAATTCGTCTTCAAGTGACTCAAAATCAGATGGTGCTTCATAATTAATCATAGGAAATGAGAGAACATCTGTAGGTGCATCAACTTCCCTGAACTCTTTGTTAATCTGATGTATCGCCTCATTATCCGTCAATGTGACATTAACCTCTATCTCATATGGACATTTCTCATATGCAGCTGCCTCATTAACAACCTCATTAATTATCTTCTCATAATCTAAATCTAACTTTTTATCTGTTTCATATTCTATATTAATTGTCATTCTTTCTTGTTCCTTTCTCTTTCTTACCCTGTCTGCTGTCGTAATTCTTTTTTGACCTGCCATCAGATTCTTTCCTATTCCGCCTGTCAAATTCTTTCTTGTTCTGTCTGTTCTCATATTCCTCATAAGCTTTTACAATCTTCTGTACAAGAGGGTGTCTTACTACATCGTGGTTAGTAAGCTTTACAAAACCTATCTCATCAACCTTTGAAAGCACCTTCATAGCAACGTCCAGACCAGATGTTACATCTCTTGGAAGATCCTTTTGTGTCTGGTCTCCAGTAACTACTACCTTAGAACCGAAACCTATTCTTGTAAGGAACATTTTCATCTGTGCAGGCGTTGTATTCTGTGCTTCATCTAATATTATAAACGCATTATCAAGAGTTCTTCCTCGCATATATGCAAGCGGTGCTACCTCTATAAGTCCCTTTTCCATATTAGCATTAAAGCTTTCTGCACCCATAATCTGAAAAAGTGCATCATATAAAGGGCGAAGATATGGGTCTACCTTGCTCTGTAAATCACCCGGAAGAAATCCAAGCTTTTCTCCTGCCTCTATCGCTGGTCTTGTAAGAATTATCTTATTAACCTCATTAGACTTAAATGCCTGAATAGCCATTGCCATTGCAAGATATGTCTTTCCTGTACCAGCAGGGCCTATTCCAAATACAATCATTTTATCCCTTATCTGGTCTACATAATTCTTCTGGCCTAATGTCTTTGGCTTAATTGGCTTTCCTGCTATAGTCCTGCATACTGTATCGGAGTCTATCTCTAACATAGTATCCTGCTTATCATCAAATGATAACGATATTGCATAATCAACACTCTGTCTACTTATCTGGTTACCTCTTCTTGCAAGCTCTATAAGATTATCAAGCACGCCTCTTGCCCTTATAACATTAGCTTCTGCTCCTATTATCTTTACAACTCCGTCCCTTGCTATTAATTCTATATTAAGATTACTCTCTATTGCCTTGGCATATTCATCAAACTGTCCAAACACCATACTGCTGTATTCTGCTGGCATATCAATAACAACTTCTACTTCACTCATTAATATTAATCCTCTTTCTATTAATATGTATATCAATTAGTAACCGGAAGAAGTACTTCCAATTCTCCAGTACAGCTTCCTCTGTCATCAGTTGTATCTATATTAACACGACAATCCATTATTTGCACTCCTTTTTGTTCCATATGTGAAATATACATCTGTAATCTTTCATTAAGAATATCTTCTAACTGGACATCATTATACCTGTCATTCATAACTTTATATTCTTTTCTGTTCTCTACCCCAATAACAATTCCAGTATCTATCCCTCCTGCAACAATCAATGGATATTTCTGCGTTATTATATCATACTGCTCTATCCGCCTGTGCGGCTTGGTCAGCTTAATTAAGCCGCTGTTATTTTCTATAATTAACGAAGAATATCTCCTCTTGGTATACTGTCTGTATCCGTATTCTCTTTCCAGTATATCATCATAAGCAATTACTGTATGAACTAAAATGTCTGCATCAGGACATACATCTACCTGATACAGCTCCGTTCCTGAGTCATCAGTAACAGCCACCCTGCCAGATACTAACACCTGCCCCTCCTGAACCTCATCACCACAGGCTACTAGTGGTGTACCACTTCTTGTAATTATCTTCTTAACAACACCCTGACAACTGCTTACTATATCTTCACCGTCACTATACACAGACTTCACTGCTTCTTTATTCATAGAATAATTTTCTTTTATGTATACATTAACCATTGAGCCTTTTATCTCAACACTCGCCCATGTAACATCAAGATCATTTCTTATGCACTCTTCAATATACGCACAGTCAATATTTTTAAGCATATTTCCATTATAAACTTTCATATCCTTTATATAACTTTTCAAATACTCATCTGTGTATACATAATTACCATTAAAATTCACTTTCCATACGAACATTCCCAGAAGCTTTATTATAACAAATGCAATAAGCACCCCGTAGGCAAACGAATAATGCTGTCTGTATCTAAATATGTAATATCTTGGATAAGCCTTTTTGATAACTTTAATATGCACCCTTGCCGCCTTAACAAGATTTTTTATCATAAAGAAATCATTTCTTGCTATCCTGGCACGCACAGCATTATTGCCAGCTTTAATATGCTGTACATCAAAAAATATTATATCTTTTTTTCTGCACATATTAAAAAATGTATTTATACCATCCCCGCTTATTTCCAGTTCAATATAAAAAATATGCTTCAATCCATCTTTAATACCCAGTTTCATATTATACACAGCACCCCATTAACCATATTACTCAAATGTAATCTCTTTAATCCTCCCTTTTATGGATATTTCATCCATATCCAGATATCCTATATCAAGGTCACTTCCCTTAACGTGTACAATTCCACGCCTTGTAATGACTTTGACACTATCACATTCATACTCCATTATTGATTTAAAATTCTCTATATACATTTCCTTATTGCCAATAACTGTAAGAATCGGCATAGTAACAGACTGCGGCATAACAACCGAACGCACATCTTTCGCACACCTAAACTTTCCCATATCTTACCCCAGCATAACAACTTACGCTTATATATAAAATATGCAAAAAAATCCCGATGTATTCTAAAATACACCGGGATTAAATATTTCGCTATCAAATTAATTGAACTTACGTTTTCTAGCAGCTTCTGACTTCTTCTTGCGTCTTACGCTTGGCTTTTCGTAATGTTCTCTTTTACGAATTTCCTGCTGAATGCCTGCCTTTGCGCAGTTTCTCTTGAATCTGCGTAATGCGCTATCTAAAGACTCGTTTTCTTTAACGATGACATTTGACATACCTTTTCCTGACCACCCTTCTGTTGCGTAATTGTGCTGGGCAATACATATAGGGTTTTACCTAATCGCACAACAGATATTATATCACAGAAATCACCTAAGTCAACAGAAATTTTGCGATTTTAGCACAATTTGTTAAATTAATATTATAACCAATATCATAGCGGTTATTATTACTATTATAATTAAAGCTGTTCTGCAAGCACTTCTGGTGCCTTCTTTAATAGCTCATCAATACCAGAAGCATTCTTACCACCAGCCTGAGCCATATTAGGACGTCCGCCACCGCCGCCACCAACAAGTGAAGCAACAGACTTAATAAGATTACCAGCATGAGCACCCTTTGCAACAACATCATCTGTAGCCATCGCTATCATATTAACCTTATCAGCCGCAAGTGCACTTACAACAAGCACAACACCTGAACCAATCTCTCCCTTTAACTTATCGCCAAGGTTTCTAAGTTCATTCATATCAACATTATCTACCTTAGTTGCAAGAAGCTTAACACCCTTAACATCAACAACATTATCTGTCACATCACCTAAAGCATTATTAGCAAGCTCTGCCTTAAGCTTATCATTCTCAGATATAAGTGCCTTAATCTCATCATTCATTGTATGAATTCTTCTTACAAGCTGTGTGCTCTCTGCCTTAGCTGCTATTGAAGCTTCTTTTACAAGAGTTTCAAGGTTATTAAAGAACTTAAGAACTCCCTTATCTGTAAGAGCTTCTATTCTTCTTACTCCTGCAGCAACACCTGACTCAGATACAATCTTAAAAAGTCTGATGTTAGCTGTATTGGCAACATGTGTACCACCACAGAACTCCTTAGAGAAGTCACCCATACATACAACTCTTACCTTCTCACCATACTTTTCACCAAAAAGTGCCATAGCACCTGTGTTCTTAGCTTCTTCGATTGTCATAATCTTTGTCTCTACTGGAATTGCCTCAGCAATCTTTTCATTGACAATATCTTCGACCTTCTTAATCTCCTCTTCTGTCATACTCTGGAAATGTGTAAAGTCAAATCTTAATCTTTCAGGATCTACATAAGAACCCTTCTGTTCAACATGGTTACCAAGTACAGTTCTTAATGCTTTCTGTAAAAGGTGTGTTGCACTATGATTCTTGCATGTATCTGCTCTGTATTCTGAATCTACAGTAAGAGTAACTGTATCGCCAGCTTTGAGCATACCCTTTGTCATAGTTCCAACGTGGCCAATCTTGCCGCCTTTAAGCTTGATTGTTGTATCAACCTTAAATTCGCCCTCAGAAGTTGTGATATAACCTTTATCACCTTCCTGACCACCCATTGTTGCATAGAATACTGTCTGATCAACGATAACTGTTCCCTTATCTCCTTCTGAAAGAGCTTCTACAACATCTTCTTCTGTTGTAAGAACTGTTACCTTGGAATCATTAGACAGCTTGTCATATCCAACGAATTCACTTGTGATAGCTGGATCAATCTTATCATATACAGTTGCATCAGCACCCATATAGTTAGTTGTCTTACGAGCCTTACGTGCTTTCTCACGCTGCTCATTCATACATTTAATGAAGCCGTCTTCATCAATAGTTATGTTCTTTTCTTCTAAGATTTCCTTAGTAAGATCAATAGGGAAACCATAAGTATCATAAAGCTTGAAAGCATCTTCCCCAGAAAGAACGCTCTGGTTCTTCTCCTGAAGTTCCTTTTCCATATCTGAAAGAATACTTAATCCCTGGTCAATAGTCTTATTGAACTTATCCTCTTCCTCAGATATAACTTTAGTAATGAATTCCTTCTTTTCTTCAAGTTCTGGATATCCGTCCTTAGAACCTTCTATAACTGTTTCGCAGAGCTTTGATAAGAACTTTCCTTCTATCCCTAAAAGTCTTCCATGTCTTGCCGCTCTTCTTAAAAGTCTTCTAAGTACATAGCCTCTGCCTTCATTAGATGGCATAATACCATCACTTACCATAAATGTTACTGAACGTATATGATCTGTGATAACACGGATAGATACATCCTGCTTCTCATCTTCCTTATACTTAACACCAGCCATCTCGCATACCTTATTACGGAGTGCCTGTAATGTATCAACATCAAATATAGAGTCAACGTCCTGAACAACAACTGCAAGTCTTTCGAGACCCATACCTGTATCAATATTCTTCTGGATAAGGTCTGTATAGTTACCCTTACCATCATTATTGAACTGTGAGAATACGTTATTCCATACTTCCATATATCTGTCACAGTCACAGCCTACCGTACAGCCTGGCTTTCCGCAGCCATACTTTTCGCCACGATCATAATAAATCTCAGAACATGGACCGCAAGGTCCAGCACCGTGTTCCCAGAAATTATCTTCCTTACCAAATCTGAATATTCTCTCAGGTGCAATACCTATCTGTTTATTCCAGATTTCAAAAGCTTCATCATCCTCCTCATATATTGATGGATATAATCTATTGGCATCAAGTCCTACAACTTCTGTAAGGAACTCCCAAGACCAATGAATAGCTTCTGTCTTAAAATAATCGCCAAAAGAGAAGTTACCAAGCATTTCAAAGAATGTACCGTGTCTTGCTGTCTTACCAACATTTTCAATATCACCTGTACGGATACACTTCTGACAAGTAGTCACTCTTCTTCTTGGTGGGATTTCCTGACCTGTAAAATATGGCTTTAATGGAGCCATACCTGAATTAATGATAAGCAGACTGTTATCATTATGTGGAACAAGTGAGAAACTCTTCATCTTTAAATGTCCCTTGCTCTCAAAAAAGTCAAGATATAATCTTCTTAATTCGTTAACGCCTCTGTACTGCACTTTATTCTTCCTCCTGTTTAGCTGCCTTTTTAGCATCTAATCCTTTTCTAATCTTACCACCGGCAAATACTGCAAGAACTAAAAGTCCAAGCATAACTACAAACTTTACCGCTTCAAATATTAATTCCGAAACTAATGTTAATCCTACCATAAGCCTTCCTTTCTGCTACTGCCGGCTTTGCAGCAGCTATAAACAACATAGTATTTTACCATAGCTCATATCAATTTTCAACATTCCACTTTCCATTATTAAGAAAATAGCCCGCACTTCTCTCAGCCGCATTAATAATAGTGCTGTCATAACCTATAGTCTTTAACAGCTTTATTGCATTTCTTGTGGTTGCAGGTCCTGTATACAGCTTGAAATCAAATACAACCTCATCATCTGTAACCTCCTCCTGAAAATGATAATTATCATATTTTCCTCTAAGAAGTGATGTAAGCTCTACATCGTGTGTTGCCGCAAACACAAGTGCTTTATCAGTCCTTATGCTCTTTAGTATCTCTGATGATGCCGCAATACGCTCAACCGTGTTAGTTCCACGAAGCACCTCATCAACAAACATAAGAACAGGATGTCCCTCTTTAGAAGCCGCATCCAACATCCTCTTAAGTGACTTAATTTCCACTATATAATAGCTGTTGGAGCTGCTAAGGTCATCTCTTAATGCCATTGACGAATATATTCTGTATACAGGTGCTCTGTAGTATTCCGACACACTCGTATATATTGTCTGTGACAAAAGTGCATTAATCGCGATTGTCTTAAGAAATGTCGATTTTCCAGAAGCGTTAGATCCTGTCAGAAGTACATTATGCTTAGTATTTATAGAGTTGGCTACAGGCTTTGTTATAAGCGGATGATATACATTTCTTACTTCAAGCTGCATATCATTATCCTTCCTGAACTCAGGAACGCACCAGCTGCCAAGCATACATCTGAATGAAGCAACTGATATGGATGCCTCTATAAAACCAAGTGTATCTATAAGCTCATATATATAATCTTCTTTATCATTAAAAAGCTTTATAAGATTATTAAACTTTATAAGGTCAACGTGTGTCAACATTCTTAGGTAATCAAGCAAAATCTCGGCTATAGAACCATCAACATTACCCGTTTCAAGAAGCCATGACCTCTTTGTTATATCTGAAAGCTCCTCTGATATATTCTTTAACTTATCGTTATACTCACCAAGAAAATCAATATTAAGTGCTGTTATCTTTTTCGCACCCATAAGCAGTTTCACAATATGATTAACACATATGAAGTACCTATCAACAGCAGCCTTATATTTATAATACGTTATTATCGAAAATGCGATAGCTGCGATACAAAGCCATATTCCAAGCACCGGGCTTATGGTGCAGGTAAATATAACTGCTACAAGAATAAAAAGCATTGAAGCATAATGAAGAACGTTGCTTTTTTTCTCAAGTCCTACCACAACATCGCAGTAATCACTTATTGATATATGCTTTGCACGTCCTATCCATACAAATATTTTCTGTATGTCAAGTCTTTTAGCAGCATTTTTATCAAAGTCAGAGGCAAGCTTATCAAGCTTTTTAAGCGACTGGATATCCGCATTGGGACATCTTAACATCTTATATAGATATTCCTGTCCTGCAGATGAATTCGTATTATTCATCATACAAAATACCGCATCCATACCAAGATCATTCCATGTTATATCATCTATAGAGTTCTCATCTTCATTTCTTTTAAAGTAATGTGATATGCACTCATAATCTTCACCGGAATACTTTCTTTGTGACGGTTTTCCCCAGCCATTTTTCAGCTTTTTAATAATTAAATTCTGCTTTCTTCTATTATTCGTAACTGTGACATATACAGCAATAATAATAACAAGTGCAAAAAATACAAGTATCTGTATACTTGTCATATCTGTATAACCCGACTTGTCCATTATATGCCTCCCCCGATATTATACAATCTTGCAGTTTCAAGTGAAAGCTTTATCATATCATCAAAGCCCTCCTGTCTTTCCTCAACCGATAATGACTGTCCATTCATAAGATTATCACTTATAGTAAACATAGCAAGAGCATTCTTTGAAAGACGGGCGGCATTCATATAAAGTGCCGCTGATTCCATTTCAACAGCAAGCACACCCATATTACTCCACGCCTTATTATATTCTGGATTATCATTATAAAAAACATCTGTTGATACGACATTCCCAACCTCAGCAGCAATACCATAAAGCTTCGACTGCTCATATGCACAGTTTAAAAGCCCGAAATCTGCCACAGGTGCATATGTTCCAGGAAGATTATACTGCTTAGCATAGTTAGAGTCAGTACTTGTACCGATAGCTAACACAATATCCCTTAAGTCAACCTTGTCAGATATACTTCCTGCCGACCCTATTCTTATAATATTATCGACATCATAGTACTTAAATAACTCGTAGCTGTATATGCCCATAGAAGGCATACCCATACCACTAGCCATAACGGATATATCAACATCCCTGTATACACCTGTATAACCATATATATTTCTTACATTGTTAAACCTGACTACATTATCAAGATAAGTATCAGCTATATACTTCGCCCTTAAAGGATCACCCGGCATTATAACTGTCTTAGCTATATCACCTGTATTCGCTGTGTTATGTGGTGTTGGCATAACATCACCCCTTCCATATCCAAACAAAGGCTGCATCCTGTCAGAAAATCCCACTAAGGCACTCTGAAGCAAACATACAGCCCTCATTATTATTTTACTTTCCAGCGTACTTTATAACTGCGTCAACATCATATCCGCTAAGCTTTTCCCTGCCCTTAAGCCCCTCAAGCTCAATAAGGAATATAATCTTTACAACTTCACCACCAAGCTGTTCAATAAGCTTGATAATAGCTTCTGTTGTTCCACCTGTTGCGATTAAGTCATCTACAATAACAACCTTCTGTCCCGGTACTATGGCATCCTTATGCATCTCGATAGTTGCTGTGCCATATTCAAGCTCATAATCCTGTGAAATAGTTTCACAAGGAAGCTTACCTTTCTTTCTTACAGGAACAAAGCCTTTGCCATTAGCATATGCAACTGGAACTCCGAATATAAATCCTCTTGATTCCGGTCCAACTACAACATCATAATCAACGCCTTTAAGCTTTTCATTAATTCCATCTATAGCAAGCTTTAATCCCTCTGGACTCTGGATTACTGTTGTTATATCCCTGAATATAATTCCTTTCTCTGGAAAATCTGGAATACTTCTTACATAATCTTCAACCTTTTTCATATTGTCCTCCTATTTGCCTTTTATTGTGCAAAGTACATTAATTACAACTAATTTTATCAGAATTCTCTCTTACAATCAAGCACTCAGCTACACAATCAGGCAGACAAGTCCCGAATTCTCATTCATAACCTTTTCTATAGTCTCCCCAATCTTATCCATATTATCTTTAGTTATATTATGTGTCTTTTCGTATATCCCATCATTAACAATCTGTTCTATCGTCTTTCCAAATATATTAGTATCCCATATGCCGTCCGGATTATCCTTTGTATTATCTTTAATATAATTAATCAAATCCTCTGCCTGGTTTTTAGTTCCGACTATAGGTGCAATCTCAACATTAATCTGTGTCTTTAACATATTCACTGACGGAACTTTAGCCTTAATCTTAACGCCATATTTGTTACCATTTTTTATAACAACTGGTTCTTCTAATTCTATTGCACTTCTTACAGGCGTTACAACACCGAAGCCAGACATATTAACATCAGTTACCGCATCAGATACACTTTCATATTCCTTCTTTCTTAACGCCAGATCTCTTATTGTACTTATAAGCTCATATTCATTTAATATCTTAGTTCCGGTAAGCTCGCTTAAAATGCCATAATAAATATTAGCATCTACAGACATCTTCACACTCACCCTTCCCTCCGAAAGTGACACATCTGTAACATCAAGCTTCTTTATGTATTCATTATCTGCACTATATTTATAATTATCAGCATCTTTTATTGTATTAATGCCTTCTAACACCTCTCCAGCCACCTGCATAAGCTCTTTTTTTAGCCAATGCTCATCAGGAAGCACCTGTGTCCATTCAGGTGCAAAAAAGTCAATCTGTGTCACTGCAAACTGCTTAAGCACCTCTTTAAGAATATTATTAACATCTTCATTCTTTAACTGGTCACAATTAACAGGAATAACAGGAACTTCATAATCAGCCGACAGGCTAACGGCAAGCTCCCTGGTCTTTGTGGCATAAGGTTTATCACTGTTTAATATTACAACGAACGGCTTATTTATTTTTTTCAACTCGTTAATAGTCTTTTTCTCTGCCACTATATAATTCGTTCTGTCAATTTCTGTAAAAGAACCATCTGTAGTCACAACAATACCTATTGTTGAATGGTCATTTATCACTTTCTTAGTACCTATCTCTGCCGCCTTGGAAAATGCTATTTCCTTAGTATCCCACGGTGTCTTAACCATTCTCTCTTTTCCATTATCAAGATGCCCATTAGCCCCTTCAACCATAAAACCGACACAGTCAACAAGCCTTACCTTCATATTAATTCCCTCAAATGGACTTATAAGTGCTGCTTCACTCGGAATAAATTTAGGCTCAACTGTCATAACTGTAGTTCCACCTGACGACTGTGGGAGTTCGTCCTGTGCCCTCTTTCTTTTATTATCATCTTTCATAGAAGGAAGGACACACAATTCCATAAATCTTTTGATAAAAGTTGACTTACCGGTTCTTACAGGTCCTACAACACCAAAATATATTTCTCCATTGGTTCTTTTCTTAATATCCATATATACATCATACGCCGCACCTGATACAAGCTCTTTTCCATCCATATATCTAACCTCCATATATACGCATATAAATGTATATTCCCTTCAATAAAAAAATATGCCAGACGAACACCTCCATTCCTGCCTGTGTGGCAGAAAATGTACAGCTTTCATCTGACATACATATTAATCACATAACCCTGTAATTATATTCATCGCATAACCTGTAACGAATTAAAAATACATATTCTGTGACGAATTAGAATTTAATTATATTAAACTGTGCCAATGTGTAGAACACAAGAATAATAAGCAATAATACCGGTGCTATATACTTAATCATAACGCGGTATATTTTCTCACGCTTAAAAGCTTCTCCATTCTTGGTAGCTTCTCCAATAATATAGTCAGCACCCGTTGACCAGCCTATCATAAGGCAGGTAAAGAAGGCTACTATAGGAAGCAGAAGACTGTTGCTTATAAAATCGAAGAATGTAAGAAAATCCATTCCAAGTATTGTAATGTGTGACCATACCCCATTACCAAGTGAACAAGGTATTCCAAGGGCAACCGAGAATATAATAACACCAAGGCACGCTTTAATTCTGCTTATATGAAATCTGTCTATAAGCATTGAAACTATTGCTTCCATAACGGATACCGAACTTGTAAGTGCCGCAAAAAACACAAGCACAAAAAACAATCCGCCTATAAATCTTCCAGCAGTCATCTGTGTGAATACCTTAGGAAGCGTTACAAACATAAGTCCTGCACCACTCTGTGATGTTCCAGCTTCACCGCTGAATATATACACTGCCGGAACAACCATCATTCCTGCAAGAATGGCAATTCCTGTATCAAATATCTCTATCTGGTTGACAGATTTTACAATGCTCACCTCATCTTTAGTATATGAACCATAAGTTATCATAATTCCCATTGCAAGACTCATTGAATAGAACATCTGTCCCATAGCTGCACACACCGTCTTAAATGAGAATTTAGAGAAATCCGGCAGAAGGTAATATTTAATTCCTGCTGATGAACCTGGAATTGTAATTACATATATGCATATTATAACCGCAAGCACAATTAGTGCTGGCATAAGATAACTGCTCACCTTCTCAATTCCTTTTTCTACACCTGATATTACAATAAGTGATGTAAGCCCAAGGAATATAATAAAGAATATAAGTGGTGCATATTCCCTTCCAATAAAGTTACCAAAAAATGAGTCTTCGGCAGCAGCTATATTCTGTCCTGCCGCAAATACTGTGACATATTTTGTAACCCATCCTCCTATTACACAGTAATATGGCAGAATGATAACCGGTATTATAAATGCAATCGGCCCAATAAATCCAAACTTAGAATCAACCTCTTTATACGCCCTTGTCGGACTTAACTTTGTCTTTCTTCCTATAGCAATCTCTGTTGTCATAAGAGTAAAGCCAAATGTAAGTGCAAGTATAATGTATACAAGAATAAATATTCCTCCGCCATATTGTGCCGCAAGATACGGAAATCTCCACAGATTACCCAGTCCAACAGCACTTCCCGCAGCCGCAAGTACAAATCCTATTTCTCCCGTGAAACTGCCCCTTTTCTTCTTTTCCATTAGTTATTCCAAACCTTTCCTTATAAATCATTTAATGTTTAATATTCAATATTTAATTATACATATTATTAATATATTTTCAATCTTCAAATTCCGCAAGCACATAATATCCTCTGCTTGTCTCTCCGACTTCTTTAACAACTCCATGTCTTGACTTAAGCCTGTCAGGAGTTGAGTAATTGCCTGACATAGCAACTGCTGGCTCAATAGTATAATAATAACTGCTTGGAAGCTTTCCCTCAGTTATCTCAACCTCATCACCCTGCTTAACAAGATTAGGCCTGCTCATTGTAAATTCCATCTGTCTCATAACCAGTCTCCTTTATAAATTGATTTTCTCCAGACATTTTCTCGTATAGTCATCAACCTTTTCCTTAAGATATGTGTTAGCACCATCCTCTATGTCAAAGCCGCTATCCATCATCTCTTTAGCCGCATCTGATGCTTCTTTTAAAGTCTTGGCATCTGTGAATACGTCTGCTATTCCGAAATCAAAATCACCACTCTGTCGTACCCCAAAGAAATCTCCCGGACCACGCTGTTTCAAATCTTCCTCTGCTATCTTAAAACCATCATTGGAATATTGCAGTATATCCAGCCTGTCCTTTATCTTCTTGGATTTATTGCCAGTAACAAATATACAATACGACTGGTACTTTCCTCTTCCGACACGTCCTCTTAACTGATGAAGCTGTGCAAGTCCGAATCTTTCAGCATTTTCAACCATCATAACCGTGCTGTTAGGAACATTTACCCCAACCTCAATAACTGTCGTAGATACAAGCACATCTATCATTCCGCTGGCAAATCTTTCCATAATCTCATTCTTATCGACTGGACGCATTTTACCGTGAAGATACTCAATTCGCACGCCTTTAAGTTCAGCTCTTAACTTATCCGTGTAATCTATTACATTTTCCGCTTCAATATTCTCGCTATCCTCAACCATAGGACATATTACATAGCACTGTCTGCCCTCGCTGACCTGCTTTTTAATAAATGCGTATGCCTTTGGCCTGTATGAATCATCCACAACACAATTCTTTATTGCAAGTCGGTCTGATGGCATTTCATCTATAATAGATATATCCAAATCGCCATATAATATAATCGCAAGAGTTCTTGGAATTGGTGTTGCACTCATTACAATTATATGCGGATTGTTCCCCTTATCTGACAACTGTTTTCTCTGGTTGACACCAAATCTGTGCTGTTCATCTGTTATTACAAGTGCCAGATTATTATATTCAACCTTCTCCTGAATAAGTGCGTGAGTACCAACTACTATATCAATAGTACCATTTTTTATATCATCATACACTTTTCTCCTGGCAGATTGTGTCATAGAACCTGTAAGAAGTCCAACATTAATATCTATACCGGCATTGGCGAACATATTTCTTATAGACTCATACTGCTGCCTGGCAAGTACCTCTGTAGGAACCATCATTGCCCCCTGATACCCTGCAAATGCTGTATTCATAAGCGCAAGCACAGCGACAATCGTCTTACCAGAACCAACATCTCCCTGTATAAGACGACTTGTAAGATGCTTTCCACTCATATTATTCTTAACCTCTTCCCATGTTCTTAGCTGTGCATGAGTAAGCTTAAACGGAAGCTGGTTAATGAACTCTCTTGTCTTTACATTATCAGGGATAACATAGCTATTAGGTATTCTTTCGTTAGAAGCTTTCATATTAAGAGTTGCAAGCACGAACAGAAAAAATTCCTCAAATGCAAGCCTATGCCTTGCAATAATATAATCATCCATACTCTGCGGAAAATGTATATTAACCATCGCATAATTATGCTCTGCAAGATTATACTTTTCCCTTATATATTCAGGTATATATTCCTTTTCCAACCCGATTTTATATTTATCAAGTGCCTGTGTTACTGCTTTTACAACAGTCTTGTTAGATAATCCTTTCGTCAGAGGATATATAGGCATAAGCTGACCTTTAACCTCATTGTACTGAGCCATTGTATACATCTGCGGCTGTTCTAATATATAACTGTCTTTCTTATGGTTCACTTTTCCCCTGAATACATAGTGTGTTCCTATTCTTAATGATGCTTTCAAAAATAGCATATTATACCATACACATTTTATCGCACCGCCTTCTGAATCCTTAATGATAACAGACAGCATTTTAAGCCTTCCATTACCATATATATCAGGGCTTCCAACTACCGTTCCCTCTATAGCAGCAATCTCTGTATCATCATCAATTGAACTAATAAAAACAGGCTCTTCATATACATCGTAATCTCTCGGATACAGCTTTACGAGATCTTCTACTGTGTATACAGAAAGCCTGTTTAGATTGTTAGCAGTTACAGCCCCTACTCCTTTTAATTGAGTAATATCCATACATCTACTCCATATCTGACAGCTTATATGCGTGTCATCATCAATTAAATAAAGGGCTAATATCTTTAATTATTATTCAACAGATACTATATAATAGTATACTGGCTGGCCACCATACTGAAGTTCCACATCAACACCGTCAAACTTCTCTTCTATCTGTGATACAAGTTCGTTGGCATCATCTTCCTTAATATCCTGTCCATAGTATACGCTTATAAGTTCTGAGTCATCATTCACAAATGTATCAAGCATATCTATAAGTGTTGTATTCATATCTGTTCCAACAGCCGCAAGTCCCTTGTCACCAAGTCCAAGGTAATTATTCTTCTTAATCTCTTTGCCGTCAATTGAAGTATCTCTTACAGCATATGTTAATTCACCTGACTGTACAGTTGAAAGTGAATCAAGCATAGCCATCTCGTTCTCTTCTGCACTTCTTGTCATCTCAAAGTTAATCATAGCTGTAATTCCCTGAGGAATTGTCTTTGTTGGAATAACAACAATCTTCTTATCCTCAATAATTGAAGCAGCCTGATTAGAAGCAAGAATAATATTGCCATTGTTAGGAAGAACAAATATAGTATCTGCATTAATCTTCTCTGCGGCATTAAGAATATCCTCTGTTGATGGGTTCATTGTCTGTCCACCCTGTATTACTTCATCAACACCAAGACCCTTGAATATCTCTGCTATACCTTCACCAGCAGCTATTGTAACAAAACCGAAATCTTTCTTAGGTTCCTGTTCCTTCTTCTCCTGCTCGTGCTTCTTCATAGCATCTGCGGCAATAGCTGACTGCATCTCTGACTGCGCCACAACCTTCTGGTTATGTTCTTCTCTCATATTGTCAACCTTCATCTTAGTCAGCTGACCGTATTCAAGCCCCTTTTCAAATGCCTGACCAGGATGGTTAGTATGAACATGAACCTTAACGATATCATCAAGATTAACGCACACAATTGAATCACCAATTGATGAAAGAAATGCCTTAAAGTCCGCCTCTGTCTTTTCATCAAATGACTTTTCAAGCATAATTATAAATTCTGTACAGTAACCAAACTTAATATCTACATCTTCAATGGCAGCACCTTTTCCAGGCATACTAGAACCAGATTTAAACTCAGCATTAGGTTCTGTAATTGTGAAATCTGTAACCTTTCCAGTAAGGGCATCTAACATTCCCCTAAGAACAACTACAAGTCCCTGTCCACCTGAATCTACTACTCCAGCTTCCTTTAATACTGGTAACATCTCTGGTGTCTTAGCAAGCACTTCCTCTGCATAATCAATAATCACTGATAATGCTTCTTCTAAATCTGTCACATTCCCTGCAACCTCTGCCGCTTTATCAGATACACCCTTTGCAACTGTAAGGATTGTTCCTTCCTTCGGCTTCATAACAGCCTTATAAGCTGTCTCTGTCGCTCTCTGTGTTGCAACTGCAAGTGTCTCAACAGTTATCTCACTAACGTGTGACATTTCCTTAGTAAAACCTCTAAGAAGCTGAGAAAGAATAACTCCTGAATTACCTCTTGCTCCTCTTAATGAACCTGTAGAAATAGCTTTAGAAAGACTCTCCATTGTTGGATTGGCAATTGCACTTACCTCTTTCGCCGCTGACATAATTGTAAGAGTCATATTAGTTCCTGTATCACCATCTGGTACTGGAAATACGTTAAGGTCATTAATCCATTCTTTCTTTGATTCAAGATTCTTAGCTCCTGCAAGAAACATCTTCTGCACAAGTGCTGCATCTATTGTAGTAGTAGCCACTTTATTTCCTCCATTCTGCCATAAACAAGGCCCGTCAATCTACTTTATAAAAACAATTAATCTATAACACGAACGCCTTCAACATATATGTTAATCTTTTTAATTTCAAGGCCTGTGAATTCAGATACCTTGTACTTTACATTCTCAATAAGGTTGTCAGCAACTGTTGAAATGCTTACACCATAAGAAACTATAACGTGAAAATCAACTTCTATTCTATTGTCACTGTCTATCTCAACCTTAATACCTCTTGTAAGACTATCACCTTTTAACAGCTTAACAAGACCATCTTTCATACTTACTGCCGCCATTCCGACAATTCCGAAACACTCAACTGCTGTTGAACCAGCATACTGAGCAACAACATCACTTGAGATGGATACTTTTCCTAATTTGTTGTTTAATGTTCCATTCATATCTAGCCTCCATACTGCGACTTGTATTTTAAGGAATCTATGCAAAGCCTCTTATGAAGCATATTTGCAAGAAGTTTTGCGCAGTCAAACTTTCCCCACATATAAAGTATATTTTCATTATACTATCAAAGCTAAAATAAATAAAGTGAATTACGCAATTTTATTAAATTGTGCAATTCACTTTAATGTACTGATATAAATTTTCGAAAATTAATAGCATTAGGCACGCTCAACTTTACCTGAACGTAAGCAAGAAGTACATACATACATCTTCTTTGTTGCTCCATTAACCTTAACTCTAACAGACTTAACGTTAGAATTCCAAATCTTATTAGATCTTCTATGAGAATGACTCACTGCATTACCAAAGTGAGCACCTTTTTCGCAAACTGCACATTTAGCCATATCAATTACACCTCCTTACCGGTATTGGGTAAATTTACCCACAACAGAAATTATTGTATCAGAACATATTACATTTTGCAACACCTTTTTACTAAAAATATTACATTTTAATGACAAAACATATTATAACCTATAATAATAAGAGCAATTATTATAACTATATGCCAGAACATACTACCTGTAAAGATTAACCCTATAATCATTCCAACCGCAATCCAGAACATAATAAAGCCCAACATTCTGCACATAACAATCCTCTTCTTATGTACACTGCCCTTATCTTTATGATGTTATCAATACATATGGCGCAGATATACATATTATCCATTTTGTAAATGTATATGCTGTATACTCATTTTTTATAATCTATTCTTCATCTGTAACATCACTGATAGCTTCATCAATATCATCATCCATCTTTACATCACCAAACTTGCCAGTTATTCTGTCAACCACATCTGGAACCATATCCAAAATCTTAGTTACAGTATCCTGATTTTTGATATTAACAAGCTTAGTTGCACCATTCTGGATAACAAGAACAGCACTTGGAGACATCTTGCCTCCCATACCACCGCCGGCGTTATTCTTCTTATCACCAGCAAATGCACCGGCCCCAACACCAAACGATACATCAACTAATGGAAGTATAATTGTATCATTAACGTGTACCGCTTCCCCAACAACTGTCTTAGCTGATAAAAAGGAATCCATACCCTTAAAAAGCGATGCAACAGTTTCATTAAAATCATTCTTATTCTCTGCCATATTAATCCTCCATTACTAACCCTTATTAAACACAAGCTTTCTAAACCTGTTGTTTTTATATATTCTTAAAGCTATCAAAAGCAGGCGGTATATTCTTACCCTGCCTTTCATATATATATCCCCTTCCAGCACTTTCTGTTCAAATTCAGGGGTTATATTAAACTGAACACCTGTAATTCCATATATAACCGCAATCACTCCTAATATCCTGCCTGTCATATATGGTTCTTCACAACCATAGCGCACATTAACATCATACTTAACCGGTGTTATTTCTCTTATAAGTTCTTTAAGTTCCTTCTTAATAAGCCTTACAAGTTCTTTATTCTCTTCATCATTAATAATTACTTTTAAATCATTAATCTTCTGCCAAGCACTTCTCTTCTTATCCACAATGGCTTTTAAAAGCTTTTTAAACTTGCTCTTTATGCTTATAAGCTTATCTTTCACACTATTAAGTGCTGCTTTCAGCCTGCCAATGAGGTCTTTTTTCTTATGAGGCTGGCTGACTGACTGCCTATTATGTTTATCATCCTCATTATGCTGGTAATTACTTCTGCTTTCTATATGTTGCTTTATGTCAGCTTTTTTATGAATTTCTTCCAGCCTTTCTTTAGAAGAACTCCTTGAGGCTTTTTCATCTGTCTTTTCTAAAGCTTCATCTGCCACCATCTTTTTATCAGCAACGGCTTTTTCAGCTTCTAATGCTTCAACCTGCACAGCAGTATCCTGACTATTGCCAGTACCACTTGTTTCATTCTGTCTACCAGCAGCGTATTGTCCGGCAGTTTCCTGACTGCTGTCCGCCACATACATATCATCAATGCACTTATCGCCTTCTTTATTCTTTTGCTTCTTCTCCTTATCCGAATTATTATCGAATATTTTAAAGAACATAGCATATGCCTTAACCGATAAGTCATTAGCATATGATGCTTTTAGCCTAAGAACATTAAGAAGCCAGCTTATCTTAATATTTGCCGTAAGCCTGCTATGATAATCAGCACTAATATTATATCTTACCGGCACGAATAAAACCATAAGCACCAACAGAATTAATATTCCAAGCAATGATAGAAGCACTATTCCTGCTATTTTAAGAATTAATAATATAATATGAACCATTAATGCCCCCATTATTATTTATTGCCAAATCCAAGATATTCTCTTATATCAAATCCACCTGTAGCATTATACACTTCATCAATTATATCTCTCACAAGATTAAGTGCCTCATCGCGTCCTTTAGCAAGTCCAACTACATATATTTCTTCGTTTACATTTTTATTCTTAAAATGTGGTTGTAAAAGCATATTAGCCGAATATATATCCAGAATATTGCAAGTGTTAGAAGCAAGTGTTATCAAAAATGTATCTGCACAAAATCTGTTCTTTCTTATATGTCCAAATACTTTATATTTATCTTTCTTTGCATTCTCACCAATATACAGCTTTCTATACCACTTCACAATATTCCTCGTTTCCAAGCAGTACAAGACCGCTTAATATACATTTATTGTCCGGCAATAATCATTCTTACTACTTCAACAACAGCCTTCTTCTCAGCTTCATCACTGCACTGTATTAATGAACTGTTGATATAATCCTGAATTTCTTCCGTATTATTAAAGAACACTGGAAGCATTGATAATACAGCCGCCATAACTGCTCTTTTAACACTTTGCTGACAGTCTGTAAATAACCTATCAAGCTCTGTAATAAGCTTTTCTGCCGCCATATCAGCATATGAATCATCAGGAATTTCATCAAAATATTCTTTAGGCGATATATCAACAAAGTCACTTCCTGACTGAAGCTTGCCGATTGCTTCAAGCGAGCTGTACATATCTGACAGTGCAAGTTCATCTAATGTATCATTAAGGTTGGCAGCAGCATACTGTGTTGCAAAATCAGCCGCCATTACAGTTTCTAATATACGCTCCTGTTTGCCCTCAAAAGCTGTAAAGAGTTCTGCTATCTCATCAAGCTCCTGCTCATCTTCAAACAGGCTCTTAGACTTAAGAATAATATCTTTAGCAACATTTACCTCTGTATTATCCCCTATTGTATTATTATCAGATAATATAATTGTATACAAATCATTAATTATCTGGGCAAGAAGCACATATATATCAGCTGCATTGTTCATCTTCTCTGTAGCTATATCAAGTGCACCCCTTAAACGTGTGTACTCACTGCTGTCAAGATTTTTATAATCTGCATTCTTTAACGTTACATAGAAATCATTCATATCCTTAAAGAACATTGAGTCTTTATCAGCATCTTTTAACATCGCACTTGTACTTAACGAATAATAGAAATCATCAATTGTCTGTTTCTGTGCTCCGTGATACAGCGTAAATGCATCTTTAATATGATCATAAAATCTTGCTTTTGACATTCTTATCGGAAGCTGGCCAACCATTTCAGATATTCTTCCATTGATAGATACATTATCTTTATCAGATAAAATGTAGTGCATTATATCATTAGTCATATATGTATTATAGTATTCCTCATCAAGTTCATCATCCTTGAAGCGGTATTCTACTCTGTTTAACACATATTCATATATCTTAAACTTGTCAACATAATCAGTTATGCTTTCCATAATAGCTATAAGACGGTTTCTTAGCGAACTAATCTTGTCTGTAAGCACATCTTCACTGGCAACAGCTGAATCTATGGAAGAAATCTCTATTATCTCATTGACACCCTGGAACATTTCAAGAAACAGCTCATCATCTATCTCATTATCCTTAATCATATTAAGAATTGTATAATAATTCATAGACATCTTAATATAAGCAAGACCATTATATAATGATGACAATCCCTTTCCATATTTAACAAGATTATCTGATAAATTCTTACCCTTTGTTATCTCACTGGCAATATATCCTAAATTCTTCATATACCTATTTCCAATCGTTAATTTTAATCAATGATTAATTTAAATTAAGCTTATCAAGCTTATCGCAGAAATCAAATGTTGCGAAATAATCTTTTGGTGTCTCTGCTCTTCTTATCATCTGTACACTTCCATCTTCCTTAAGCAGAAGCTCTGCTGATCTTAACTTACCATTATACTGGTACCCCATAGAATAACCATGTGCTCCAGTATCGTGAATAATGAGATAATCTCCCATATCAATCTTTGGCAGCATTCTGTCAATTGCAAATTTATCACTATTCTCACAAAGTGAACCTGTTACATCATACTTGTGGTCGCAAGGCTCATTTTCCTTACCTGCTACTGTAATATGATGATAAGCACCATAGATAGCTGGCCTCATAAGATTTACTGCACATGCATCAACACCAATATACTCCTTATAAATGTGCTTCTCGTGGATAGCCTTTGTTACAACACAGCCATAAGGTGCAAGCATAAATCTTCCAAGCTCTGTATATATTGCAACATCCCCCATACCAGCTGCTGTAAGAATTTCATCATATACCTTATGAACGCCAGCACCGATAACAGCAATATCATTAGGTGTCTGGTCTGGCTTGTATGCAACACCAACTCCACCAGAAAGGTTAATAAACTTAATATCAGCTCCTGTCTTATCACGAAGTTCTACAGCAAGCTCAAATAAAATCTTGGCAAGTGTTGGATAGTATTCATTAGAAACTGTGTTACTTGCAAGGAATGAATGTATACCAAAATGCTTAACACCCTTGCTCTTTAATATCTTAAAGGCTTCAATAATCTGATCGTGTGTCATACCATACTTGGCATCACCCGGATTGTCCATAATTGATGTTCCAAGCTGGAAATATCCGCCAGGGTTATATCTACAACTCATAGTTTCCGGGAACTTTCCATCAAGTATTTTATCTAAGAATTCAATGTGTGTAATATCATCAAGATTAATTGTTGCACCAATCTCATTGGCATAAGCATATTCTTCTGCTGGTGTATCATTAGATGAGAACATAATCTCACCCGGCTTATAATCAAGTGCATACGCCATCATAAGCTCTGTCTCAGATGCACAATCAACTCCACAGCCGTACTCCTTTAATATATTTAATATGTATGGATTAGGGGTAGCTTTTACCGCGAAATACTCTCTATAACCTTTATTCCATGCAAATGCTTCTTTTAATCTCTTTGCATTATCTCTTATTCCCTTCTCATCATAAAGATGATAAGGTGTAGGATATGTCTTATCAATCTCCTTAAGTTGCTCTAATGTTACAAATGTCTTCTTTTCGCTCATCTTACTCTCCGTTCCACATTCCTGTTACGTATTAAAGTCTGTACTTTTAACAGATTTCATTGAATGTAATTTATATATTTTTCCACGTTGAATTGTATATTAGTTATGACAATTCGTCAAGTACGGTTATTCTAACTTATCATTGTCCTGATTTAATACAAAATGGCAGGAAGCTGTAATCTGCTGGCTGTGCACCTCTCCCTCACACGCCATATATACCGCTCCTGCCATATTATTAATATTAAAACCACAAATTAATATGTAAGATTAGCACATCCCTTAAATGATGTAGGGTCAATCTTTACATCTTTGCCATACTGTGCACTCTTAAGATTAAAGCAGTTAAGAAATGCTTCACTTTCAATTCTTTCAAGTGTCGATGGAAATTCTACTTTCTCCAGCCTCTGGCAGTTCTCAAAAGCATTGTTGCTTATAACCTTAACACCTTCCGGAAGCACAACCTCCACAATGTCATCTCTATTAGCAAATAATTCTTCTGGAAGACAAGTAAAGTCACTCATATCTATCTCTTTATATGTTCTGTTGTATAATGTAACCTTAATTCTTTTATTGTTCATAATCTTTCCCTCACATTCTACATTGCTATCAATTGCAAAGCGGCAATGTTCGCTGTCTATTTAAACCAGCAGTGTTAATGCCGGTTATAATCTTTAATTCATATTAAGCATTTTAAGGACTGCCTGACTTGTGCTAAGCAGACCATTCTTATAGTATCCTAAAGCACTGTTATCATCACTGTAATTATTGTATGCTGTATTATATGTATTACTATCATCACTTGTATTAATAGTCGATGATACCGCTAACAGCTTTGATAATATTGCTTTATATGTATTAATTACATATTTGTAATCATCATAGCTGAACAGCACATTGGAACTGCTTGTTCCTGATGATGCACGGCTCTTTAATACTGCATCAGATATATTGTACTTATTAGCTGTTATCTGGTTTCTAAGTGCTGAAAGCTCCTGGTTATTCTCTCCCTGCTGGCTGTTATTCTGGGAATCAACCATTATTCCTGTATCGCCAACACATATACTCTGTGAAAGATCTGTAGCACCAGCTCCATCAATTGTTGTTGAATCGGAAGAAAGTGCTCCACCTAATATATCATTAATTCTGTCTATATATCCTAATGTCTCTTTATATGGAGGAACTCCACCATATTTGCTTACAGAACCACTTCCAGCATTATATGCAGCAAGGGCAAGTGTAACATTACCATTGTAATCATCTAAAAGATACGCAAGCATCTTCGCTCCACCTGTAATATTCTGTCTTGCATCAAATGGATCTTCAACGCCTAACGATTCTGCCGTTGTCGGCATAAGCTGCATAATCCCCTGTGCCCCACAATATGATACTGCTTCTGTATCAAAATCCGACTCTGCCTTTGCAACCGCCTTTAACAGGTTAACATTGACACCATATTCATTGGATACTTCATTAAATATATCATCTAATGACTCGCTTCCTGAACTTATGTTGTTAATTACATTATCAAAATCAGTTGCACCAGCCGGTTTAATATTATCTCCCTGACTTACAAGATATACATTACCATCTAACATATTAACTGAATCTACTACCATTACTCACCAGTTTCCTTCTTTTCTTAATTGTCTATACATTGTATATGCATCTGAAAGTATCTGTTTCTCATTCGGATATTCCAGAAGATGATACGCCTCGTGATACTTATAGTAACCTGCATCGTAAAAAAATTCTTCTTTCTGAGGCACACAGTCATAGCTGTCGGATTCACACAGATACCAGTGAACGATCTTATCGATGTTCTTGTGTCCAGCCTTAAATGAATAATTCGTACTGCCAATGTAAGCTCTTATTCTTACATCAGCACCTGCCTCCTCATTCACTTCACGCACAGCTGTCTGTTCATAAGTTTCTCCCTTTTCGACTGTCCCCTTTGGAAGTACCCAGCCATCTCGTGAATTCATAAAATTCTTATATAATACAAGAACTTTGCCTCTGAATATTACTACTCCTCCACAGCTTACTGCTTCTGACATATCGTTTCCTCCAATCCATTATACAATGCTGATATTTTTTTATCAAGGATAAATGTTTGACATAGCGTGCTGTTTTCTGACATTTTTCGCAATCTCTTATATATATGACGTCATCAACAAATAAGCTCCTGCCAAACATATTAACATATTATTGAAAATACGCATCAAATACAGCCTTCGCTATATACTGTGCACTTGATACACCTGAATAGCCACCCTCAAGCACAACACTTACTACAATCTCTGGTGTCTCTGCCGGAGCAAATCCAACAAACCACGAATGTACATTATCACTATTATCGTATTGTGCCGAGCCAGTCTTACCAGCAGCATTATATGATGACCATCTCATTGAACCACCTGTACCTGAATCAACAACCTCTTCCATACATTCTGTAAGATACTGTGCTTCGTCACTTGTCATAAGCTTGTCAATAACTGTTGGTTTATTCTGTTTTACTACTCTGCCATAAGCATCTTCTATTCTGTCAACCAGATATGGTGTCATCATTGTACCATCATTAGCCACTGTTGCAGCTATCATAAGATTATGGAGTGGACTTATCATAGTTTTTCCTTGTCCAATTGCAGTTTCCTGTGCTTCACTTATGCCTGACTCCTCACTCAGTGCAAATGAACTTTTATTATATTCAAATGCGACCGGTATATTCTTATTAAATAAAAATGAGGTGCATAGATTCTTAAATGAGGTCAGCTTAAGTCCTGCACCTATATGCGAAAAGGCTGAATTACAGGAATTAGCAAAAGCATCTACAAGATCTTGCTTTCCATGTGCTTTTCCATCTGCACATGGAATTGTTGTTCCACCTTCCTCATAATCACTTCCGTCGCATACATACATAAATGAATTATCTGTACCATTTTCCCTTATATACTCAAGTGTTGTAAGTATCTTAAAGGTTGAACCCGGTGCATACAATCCTTGTGTAGCCCTGTTTAAAAGAACCGACTCTGAACTATCATAATTAATCCATTTATCGTAATCTTTATCTACCAGATTAGGGTCAAAATCAGGCTTGGAAACCATTGCCAGTATCTTTCCTGTAGAACTTTCCATAACTATCACAGCACCTTTGTTACTGCCAAGTGCCTTATATGCTGCCTTCTGCAAGGTTGTATCCAATGTTGTATACACATTATGTCCCTTTGCCTTATCGCCTGTTAAATCATTGGATATCTGATCAAATATATTATCTGTCTCAGATAACAGATAATAATTCTCTGTTGACTCAATTCCCATCTTCGTCTTGGAATTATATCCTATGACGTGGCCAAAAAGCTTTTTCTGTGGATACACTCTTGTCTCTGTACCGTCATCTGCCGTATCAGTCGTTGCAAGCACTGTTCCATCAGAAGCATATATATCGCCTCTCACAACCTTATCAGCCTGATTATCTATTCTTTTATTATATGGATTGTTAATAACATCTTTGGCATCTTTGATATTAAATACACAAAGATATACTATCATAATTGCAAATAAGCCTATAAACACAAAAGATATTATATTAGTTTCCCTGTTTCTAAGGCCTTTTTTACTTCCTTCTACAATATCCGTTTCTTTTTCTTTACGCCTGATGTTTCTTCGGCGTTGTTTTTGCTGTTGATTGTTTTTTTGCATTTTTACCTTTTCTGTCATCTTCATACTCGCTTTCATCAAGTCTCATATTATACATTCCATTAATCAGTGCAAACATCACTAACGAACTTATTATAGAGCTTCCTCCATAACTTACGAACGGCAGTGTTACACCAGTCATCGGAATAAGCTTTATTGCTCCTCCAACTGTAAGGAACACCTGAAAGCCATATGTAACTCCAAGTCCAACTGCGACAAGCCTGTAAAACAATGTCTTACATCTTGATGCAATGTTCATCATAAGTATAAGATTATTAAGGCATACCAGTAATAACGATATAGCAAATATTAATCCAAACTCCTCTGAAATAGCTGAGAACATAAAATCCTTTTCTGCAACAGGAATTTTATCCGGCATACCCTGGCAAAAACCATATCCAAACCACGAACCCATTCCTATTGAAAACAGCGACTGGCATACCTGATAACCACTATCATCAATATGGCTCCACGGATCTTTCCATATTATAACTCTTTTTCTTACATGAGAGAAAAGCTTATATGCGATAACACCTGCAACTCCTCCACCCATAATACCTGCACCTGCATATAACACATTCTTGGTTGCAATATAAAGCATAGCAATATAGACCACGAAAAATATAAGTGCTGCTCCAAGATCTGTTGACAGCACAAGTATTATAACATGAAGTGCGGCAAATGCTGTAACTACAGCAGTCTGTCTGAATGTTGTTGCTTTATTAAACATCGAAGCTACAAACATTACATATAATATCTTTACAAATTCTGCCGGCTGTACTGACACAGGTCCCACGGTAAGCACAAGATTAGCTCCATATATCTTATTGCCAAGAAGAACTGCCAGCAGAAGCACAAGTCCTGTGCCACAGTATATCCAGCCCATTTTTCTGAAGCTTTTCACTGTCTTTAACAGCCACGGAATTGCAAGTGTAAGCAATGTGCCCGCAACCGCTATAGCAAACTGCTTTACGCATTTGGTATAACTTAATCTTGCTATCATAACAAAGCCAACCGCCATCAGCATACACATATTATTAACAAGCAGTCTTGATGCTTTAGGATAAAATACCATATAAAGCATAATAACTGCACCAAGATATACCAGCTGTGCAAAATACAGATATATATAATTCATATCATCATACACAACATACATTATAAGATAACCAGTAAAATGTACAATTACCATTATAATATTCTGTATCCGGTATATCTTTTTTCTTTTATCTTCATTTCTTATTACTGCACCCCTGTATGCCGCGAGTGCATAGAAAGCCATAAGAAATGCAAGTACATATTTTGATAATTCCAAACAAACTGTCTGCATAATTAATTGACTCCTCTATAGAAATGTCCCTTATATGGCGATACCCCCTCAAAGCTTAAAGCTTTCTTTATTGTAAAAGTATCTTCATCTATGAACTCAAATCTTAACGACCTAACGCCAAGGTCATTTCTTTTAAGTTCCTCTGTTAAATCAAATGTGCCTGCCCACGTCACTGTGTAACAATAACTGCATACGCTCTCAACTATGTAGCTTACATCACTACCCTGCTTTAAAAGAGTTGTACTACACTTCTTATCACATATTCCATAAGTCTTTCTAACACACGATTTAGATACCATAGCAGGTATTTTTCCATACACAATAATCTCACTTCCAGCAGTCAGAGTATCCTGTAACTCAGAATTATTAAGCTCAAGCGGAAGTGTGTGGGATAGCAGCCTTACCCCCGCCTTATCAGCAATATCTTTCAATTCATAACCTGCATACTTATTAAATACATACAATCCTGTATCAGTAATTATATCTTTAACTTTAGACTTTCTGCTTCCTATAAGTCCGATTTCTTCAATATTTCTTACAAGATAGCCGTCTATTATTATTCCAGTATTATGTTCTATATCATCAAGCATAGCCGAAAGCTGTCTTGCCCTGCTCTGTTCAAGAATATAAGGAAGTGCTATAAACAGCTTAATTCCCATTTTGTTAATTTTTTCACAAACTTTAATAAATCTCTGCCGGTCGCTGTAATACATTCCAAAACCAAGATATATTCTTCCAACTGCAATATCCAGCTTATTATCAGGACTGCTGACTATATCAATCACCGAGCTGACAATATCAAAGGAATGACAATATACTGTACATAACATCTTGCCAGCATTATCTGACACATCATTATATTGGCTTTCAATACCTGTGCAATTATTGTGATACTCATTATGTGCATCACAATCCGAACTTAATATGCTATTATCCTGCTCGTTATATGTCATACAGCAGGGATTTATTATACTATCGTCCGGCTCTTTATATGTCCTGCAATATGAACTTAATATATTATTATCAAGCTGTGCTATAACTTCTCTTCTTAGCTTCTTTAATTCTCCAACCGATAAGAACACATCATTATCCATATGAAGTTCTATGCCAGACACTTTATATCCGGTGTTACCTGTCATTATAAGCTTGCTCTTAACATCTTCGTAATCGGCTGGCTGTTTTAAAGCTTTAGTCACCTCACTGCCTGATATGCTTGCACTGAATTGACCAGTCACAGCGGTAAGACTTAATGGTGAGCCTTTCACAGCCTCCATATACATATCAATATCTCTTTCAAAGCTTGTCTGCACATACTTTTCTTTTACAAGTCTTTCAAGAGAAGAATTCTTCATTCTGTTAATAATTCTGTCCTTGTACAGATTATATTTTCTTGGAAGATTGACCACTAAAGTATTACCCGCCTTAACAAACGAGCCACTCTCAAAGCTGTGTTCCTTGTCAATCTCGAATACATCCTGTGGATTGATATCCTTTAATGCTTTAAATGTAACTCTTCCCTTATCATTGCTAACAACCTTTAATGCTTCGCTCCCCCTATGATTAGGACGTTCATACGACATCATCTCCTTACCCTTCTTGCTGTTATAAAACCCTGTCGTAAAAGAACCCCTGTTATATATATCGCATAGATTATCTATATCTTTCTTAGTTACTTTATAGCCTTTTCTTCCATATTTAATGTATTCATCAACATAATGCCTATATACAGAAGTAACATATGCGGCATAGGTCACATTTTTCATTCTTCCTTCTATCTTTAACGAATACACACCAGCTTCTATTATATCTGGAAGTATAGGCAGGGCACACATATCTTTAGGACTTAATGCAAAGGAATTATCTTTGTCGTTAATCTGACTGTCATTATCATATACTTTATAAGAAAGCCTGCAGGGCTGTGCACATCTTCCCCTGTTGCCGCTTCTTCCACCTCTGAAACTGCTCATAAGACATTGTCCCGAGTAACAATAACACATAGCACCATGAACAAAGCTTTCAATCTCCATATCCGGACAATCTTTATGAAGCTGTGCAATCTCAGTTAATGTCATCTCTCTTGAAGTGACAACACGCTCTGCACCCATATCCCACAGAAGCTTAGAACCAAGACTGCCTGTCTGTGTCATCTGTGTGCTCGCGTGTATGTCCATATCTGGAAAATGCTTCTTTATAAGCCACATAACTCCTAAATCCTGAACAATAACCGCATCAAGTCCGTGTTCATAAAATGGTCTTATATATGAAATCAATTGTCCTTCTATCTCTTTGTGCTTAAGAAGTGTATTAACTGTAAGATATATTCTGCACCCAGCTCTATGTGCATAGTCAAGTGCTTCAAGCATCTCTTCATTATTAAGATTGCCTGCGTATGCCCTTGCACCGAACATATCTCCTCCAAGATACACCGCATCTGCCCCTGCATTAATAACAGCCTTACATATTTCAAGAGAACCTGCTGGTGCAAGAACTTCTATTCTGTTGTAGTTGTTACCATGTGTTAATTCCATAATATATCATTTATCCTCATTCTATAATACTTATTAATCAAATCGGGACTGTAGCACATTGTCCCCAGCCCCGCTAAATATAATTATTTCTTTGAATCATTAAGTTCTGTTTCAAGCTTTACAATGGTATTTTGAAGCTTCTCTATGCTACCCTTCAATTCCTCAATCTGCTTATCAGCAGACTCAGACTTTATCTGTGCTGCAATAAGTTCGTGCTTAAGGTCATAGATTTCCTTATCTTTATTCTCAATCTCTAAAGATAAACCATCACCAAGCTTCTTTGCCTTAAAATAATCATCGGCAACATTAAGATACATAAGATTAGCTCTTATCTCTGCTGACTGCTTTCTAAAATTCTCGTCTTTACCGAACTCAGCAAGTTTATTATTAATATATGATGCTATCTTCTGAAGATATTCTTCACTTTCATATCCTCCCAAAGTAAATACTTTTCCACCTATGATTACCTCTGTTGTATTCTTTGATGACATCTGCATCCTCCTGACCTGCTTAACAATAATATATAGTAAGTATACAATATCTACTCTCTTAGTTCAATACCAAGATTATCATATGCTTTCTTTGTTGCAACTCTTCCTCTAGGTGTCCTGTTAATATAATCATTCTGTATAAGATATGGCTCATATACATCTTCAAGCGTTCCCGAATCTTCACCAATAGAAGCCGCAAGTGTCTCTATTCCAACAGGTCCTCCGTCAAATTTCTCTACAATTGTAGAAAGAATAAGCCTGTCATTCCTATCAAGTCCGTCCCTGTCAACATCTAAAAGGTCAAGTGCATAATCAGCAACATCTTTAGTTATATTACCGTCATATTTTACCTGTGCAAAATCCCTTACCCTCTTTAATAATCTGTTGGCAAGTCGTGGTGTTCCCCTTGATCTTCTTGCAAGCTCATATGCACCATCATCATCAATATCAACGCCAAGAACCTCTGCTGACCTTACTATAATCTTCTTTAATTCATCACAATTATAGAATTCAAGATGATTAACAACTCCAAATCTATCTCTTAAAGGTGCAGATAAAAGTCCTGCTCTTGTCGTTGCACCAACAAGTGTAAAATGTGGAAGGTCAAGTCTTATCGACCTTGCAGTAGCACCTTTTCCAATCATTATATCAATCTCATAATCTTCCATTGCTGGATACAGTACTTCCTCAACCTGTCTGTTAAGTCTGTGTATCTCATCAACGAACAATATATCTCCCTCACTAAGATTATTGAGTATTGCTGCCATTTCTCCAGGTTTCTCTATAGCCGGACCAGAAGTTACCTTTATATTAACTCCCATTTCATTAGCTATAATTCCAGCAAGTGTTGTCTTACCAAGTCCAGGAGGTCCATAAAATAAGACATGGTCTAGTGAATCTCCTCTCTCCTTTGCTGCCTTTATATATACTTTAAGGTTTCTTTTAACCTTTTCCTGTCCTACATAATCATCAAGCTTTAATGGTCTTAACGAATTCTCTATCTTTGCATCTTCCGTAAGGATTTCTGTGGATATTATTCTTTTTTCCACGTTGTATTTCACCTCCTCATAATTAAATACCCTTTTTATAACTAAGCACTATTTTATAATCAAATGCTCTCTTATATTCAAATATTCTTTTATTTTACCTATAAAGTTGCAAGGCTTTTAAGAGCCTCCTTAAGTATTGCCTCTGAATTCTTCTTATCAATATCATCAACCTTCTTGACAGCCTTAATCGCATCCTTACTGCTATAGCCAAGTGATACAAGTGCCTCAACAGCATCATTCATAACAATAATAGAATTATCCTGCTCTGCTGCCGCATTTGCCTTATTTCTGTTATTAAGTGCCATCTCAAAGGCTTCCTCAACCTTTAACTTATCCTTAAGTTCAATAATAAGCCTCTGTGCTGTCTTAGCACCAACACCCGGACAGCTCTTTATAAGATTAACATCATCTGACAGTACTGCAAATCTTAAATCATCTGTGCTGATTGCTGATAATATTCCAAGTGCCCCCTTAGGACCTATTCCGTTGACATTTATTAATAATTTAAATACGTTAAGTTCATCTCTTGTAAGAAATCCATACAGGCTCATATCGTCTTCTCTTACGTGCAGATATGTATACACCTTTACAAATTCACCCGATTTAGGTATATTTTCAGCTGTAAGGGACGATGTCTTAATGTCATAGCCAATCCCATTATTCTCTATAACTATCCCTTCTGGTGTCATCTCAACAAATTCACCTATTATATATGAATACATTATTACTCTCCGCTCTTATATTTAAAATACTATTTATGATTTTATTTTGTTGTTTTTATCCTATTTTTCAAAATGCTGTTTTATAATATCATTACTTTTGTGCTCATTATGTCATATGCCCTGCATTGCTTTTCCACGCATCCGAAGTTTCGAAGAAACTTCTAAGTGACTACGAAGTAGTCATATTATATCATAATTTTTACAAATAAATATTACTTCCGCATTCCAAGACAATGGTTAATAAACTGCTGTGCGGTTCTTCCTGATATGCCTCCGTGGCTTAATTCCCACTTATTAGCCTCAGCCATAAGTTCTTCTTCTGACATATCAAGTCCATTTTTCTTGGCAAGTCCTATTACAATATTATAATATTCCTTATTAGATGGTTTAGAATAGCTTATCTGACACCCAAATCTATTAACAAGCGACATCTTTTCTTCAATCGTATCTGATCTGTGAAGTCCGTTAGAAGATTCCATATCATTTCTGTCGTTCCATGTTTCTTTGATAAGATGTCTTCTGTTAGATGTCGCATATATAAGAATATTGTCAGGCTTAGTTTCAACGCCACCCTCAATGACTGCCTTTAAGAACTTGTACTCAATCTCAAATTCTTCAAATGATAAATCATCCATATATATAATGAACTTGTAGTTTCTGTTCTTAATGGCCGCTATTACATTTGATAAATCCTTAAACTGATGCTTATATATCTCTATCATTCTTAAGCCCTGGTCATAATATTCATTAACGATAGCCTTGATACTTGTAGACTTACCAGTTCCGCTGTCACCAAATAAAAGAGCATTATTGGCTTTTCTGCCCTGAACAAAGTTCTCTGTATTCTCAACAAGCTTCTTTTTTTGTATCTCATATCCAATAAGATCATCTAATACAACCTTATCCATATTATTAATAGGGTTAAATGTAAGCTTTCCATTCTCTGTTGCAGATATTCTGAACGCCTTGTTAAGTCCGAACATACCTACGCCATATGCTTTATAGAATTCTGTAACTATATCAAAGAATTCATCTGCATTAGCAGCTTTGGCAAGCTTTTCGCTTAATGCCTGAACCTTTTCACTTACATTTTTATTATACATCAGCTCCTTCTTAACGATTGCCTTATAATCAGAGATTATAGAGAAACAGTCAATGCCGAGTTCTTTCTCTATAAATGAAAAATCATAATGGAAAAGATTGTAGAATACTTTAAAGTCATTCTTTGCAAATACATTAACACTTCCGTCATTAGCTCCTACCTTTTCACAGGTAATGCTGAATGGATTCTCATTAGTAATAAGAAAATATGTAAGATAATTCTGCCATAAATTCTTATCGAAACCATAATCTGTTGCAACTTCTAAAATTCTTTTTACCTGAGTATATATATCTGTAACCAGCTCTTCTTTTGATGATAATTTGTTATCAAAACGATTGAATATATCTGCCATTGATGATAAAATAGAACTGTTATCGAGATTTCCATACATAATTAATTGAGATATTTCTTTATACATTTTAGTATTCCTTTCGCCAATGTGTATATGTAACTTTTATATAATAACACATATAATATCACATTGAGAGCGAATTTTGTCACTTTTTTTAGAAATATTAGTTCGATTAACTATTGACAGCTAACGAACTAATGATATAATCTGTAAAGAACTTTGCAAAAGTTTGTAAAAGTTTTAACAGACTTTTATTTTTTAATGATTAGTGAGGATTTCAAATGAAAATCGTATCAGATATCAACGCATTTGTGTATATTGTATTGACCATCTTCTATTGTTATCAGGGAATATACGTTATTATCGCATTGCTTGGTAAAAAGAAAAAAAAGAATTACAACACCGAAGCTAAGACACTTCACAAATACGCATTTATTATTGCCGCACGTAATGAAAATGCCGTTATTGGCAATTTAATTGACAGTATTAAGAACCAGAATTATCCTTCAGAGCTTATTGATGTTATCGTAGTAGCTGATAACTGTACTGATAATACTGCGGAGATTTCAAGACAACACGGTGCCATTGTTTATGAGCGTTTCAACAATATACTTATTGGTAAAGGCTATGCTATGGACTATGTCTTTAATAAGATATGTGAAGAACGTGGTGATTACACTTGTTATGACGGTTATTTCGTATTCGATGCAGATAATATTATCGATGTCAATTACGTCAGAGAGATGAACAAAGTATTCGACAGTGGGTACAAAGTTGTCACAAGCTATCGTAACTCTAAGAATTATGACACTAACTGGATTACAGCCGGTTATTCTTTATGGTTTATAAGAGAAGCTAAATATCTTAACAACCCACGAATGATGATTAAGACAAGCTGTGCTGTATCCGGAACTGGCTATCTTGTAGACAGCTCTATTATCAAGAAGAACCACGGCTGGAAATGCAATCTTTTAACAGAGGATATTGAATTTACTGTAACTAATATTCTTGATGGCGAAAAGGTTGGTTATTGCGAAGATGCTATGTTCTATGATGAACAGCCAACAACATTTAAACAGTCTTGGAATCAGCGTATGCGTTGGACAAAAGGCTTCTATCAGGTATTATTTAAGTATGGCAGAGACTTATTCAGGACAATGTTCAAGGAAAAGAGAATGTTCGTATCCTGCTATGATATGATAATGACACTTGCACCTGCTACTTTATTTACACTTGGAACAATACTTCTTAATGTAATAATATTATTATGTGGTGGTCTTAATCCTACATTATTCAAGCAGATTGCTGGTCCAACTGTTCAGGCTATTTTACTTGGTTTCTTTAATTTCTATATGATGCTTTTAGTAATAGGACTTATAACTTTAATAACTGAGTGGAAGAAGATTCTTGCACCTGCAAGAAAGAAGATTATGTATCTTTTCTCTTTTCCTCTCTTTATAGCTACATATATTCCAATCTCAATTGTAGCGTTATTTAAGAAGGTTGAATGGAAGCCAATTCCTCATACTGTTGTTAAGACTATTGATGATTTATCAATGACACAGTATAAGCAGTAATTCTATTAAGAATTTAAACTAAATAATGATATAAAAAAAGGGGCTGTCGCACTAAGAAATTAGTGCGGTGCCCCTTCTTTTATGAAGAGATATCAATTTCATGTTTCTTTTAGAAGGGCATTCTGCACCTGACCATGCAACACTTGCACGATTCAGAAGCATTCATTTTGCCCCTTGTTCTAAGCGTATTCTCGCAGAAGTTTCAAATATCCTTTT
>FONU01000045.1 GCA_900112995.1 [Lactobacillus] rogosae
TTAATATACCTATTTCCTTGAACTTTCATAGCAACCTCCTTAAGTTAGTCCACACTTTCTATACTTCTTTATCTATCTTGCTCGATGTCAAAGAACCTGCATCTATTTTCAGGTAATCTACATCACTGTCATTGCTCAATGAACCAATTTGATATTTTCCTTTTATCGAATCCTCTTATGCCTTAATATCAAAACTTGATCTATCAGGTGCAGAAATACTCACAGATTCTGCTACAAGGCTCTGTGTCATACTTTTTACATCATTACCAGTTACGGATAAGGTATAATCACCCGTTTCTTTTCCTTCTGCCGATTTTTCTGCACGTTTCTTTGCAGCTTTTTCTTCCTCTGCTTTTTTAGCAGCTCTTTTTTCTTTTATCTTTTCCTCTTTTTCTCTGTTCTCTTTTGCCTTTCGTTCAGCATTCTCTTTCGCTATTTTCCCATCTGGATCATTTGTACAAGATGCTGTCTCTATAATATTTCCGTTTGCATCAATCATATAACTCTGATTTGTCACAGTGCCCAAACATCCATTAATCGTATCTTTTGTACAATCCGGAATGGCTGCTAAGTTTTCCTCCAAATACTTTGCTTTTTCCGGATCATTCATGCACTTTTGTAAAAATGCACTTGAAACAGATACCGTTGTCGGAATACCCTGCATTGAAGTCAGCCCTATATTCATATAATGGTATTTTCCTTGCAAGTATTTTGAATAATCATTTACATTACTATACCCTGTCTTAATCTGCTCTGTTTTTGTCACACCGGGACGTGATGTTTTTAATTCAACTGTACTTGTTGTCACGTTGCCATCTTTTGTATTTGTACTATCCTTTTCACTATCTGTTTTTTTTACAGTATTCTTATAATTTGAAGCATAATACGATGTGTAACTGCTGTTATTGATACCCGTAATTGCCATAATCCTACCTCCCTGTTATTGAAACTTAAAATAATTTCTATTATATTGAACGACTTGGATATTTAATTTCTCTCAGCCTCAATATGATATGTAATTACTATTTTTATTTGTAAATCATAGTACTAACATCATCAAATCTTAATGCTCATCAATAACTGCTCTCTATTAGGCTGAATCATTGTATATTTCTCCTTAAATGAGGTAATTGCACCATACATTTTCTCAGTTAAATTTTCTGGGATTTCGTCCTTTCCCCTGGTTTTTTGCTCCTCAATGTAAGCCGATGCCAAAGTTGACCTTGTGGTAATTTTTGAAATTTTATTCATTTCTTCACCAATAATTCCACGGGCATGCTGATTGGTTGTCTCCATTGTCACAAAGTCATCCACTGTTTTTTTATATGCAGCATCTAAATTGCTTAACTCTTCATCCTTTGTAAGCTTACGAGGTCCATTTTCATCAGCTACATATATTTCTCTGGTTCCATTTTCATAGCCCTTCACAATTTCATCATATAATTCTGCGTATGCTTTAACATAATTATTTGCCTTGTCAGTAATATTTAAGGCACTTTTTCCTGTATCAACATTTTGATTCTGCTGTGCTGCCTTCTTTTGAATTTCATAACTATAATCAATATCACTGATTTTTTTACTCGCTAACAGTTCCTTTCTTTGAACCACATCATCATATTTTTCCTGTCCACTCTGCTGTATACGATTACGATAATACTCCAATCCCTCATTAGAAATCGAAAGCTTCACTGATTGCCCCACTGTATGTTTTTCGTTTGTCTGACTATTTCCTTTCTGTACTTTATCAGTATTTTTTTCCATTATTGAATTCGTATTATTCATGTAATTAGATATTTTCATATCCTATTTTTCCTCCTTAAAACCCATTATCTTAGTTTCACCTCGTGGCTCACAAATAAATCTATCTATAACTTTATATCTACTGACTTCCTGCCACTCTCAACAGACTCTCTTGTAATACCATCCAATGCGCCAGCCGGTATTGGTTTACCAGCTCTCCATGTAGGATCTTCGACTTTTGCAGCTTCTGCAAATGCCTGTCTGTATTGATGTTCATATTGTTCCATTGTCCAGCCTGCTGATAAGCGGTCATCCTTATCCATTTTTCTGTATAAATTGTTATATACACTCTCCCTTTTGGTAGTATCACCATTTAAAGTACCATTTTCATTTAAGAATTCTTTCTTTGCCAGTTCAAACATTTCTTCCCGGCTGCTCTCTGGAATAGAAATGATATGTTTATAACTGTTTCTGTTCTCATCCGTTACAGCAAGTCCCGTTAGTCCGGTATTCGGATCAATCCAGTCTCCATTTTTGTCATATTGGCTCATCAGGTTCTTAATTGCCTGAACATTCGTAAACATTGCACCGTTTCCATTCTTCATCATCTCACTCAATGCTGCTTTATACTTTTTACTGTTTGTGTCAATCCCTGCTGCTTTTAATTGTTTCTGTACAGAGCTGCTGTTCATTTGGGACAACTGAATATTGTTGACTAAATTTGTTTTTGATGTTCCAAATGTCGTTTGAAATAAAAAACCGTAGTCCGTAATTCTTGACATAAGCGAAACCTCCCATCATTAAATTTTTTATATGTATCATCCATTTTATTTTTTTATATCGACACACTCCTTCTGATATTTTACCTTTTCTGCACCAAGTACGATTTTTTTGCACGAAGTAAGACTTTTTATGAATTGAGGAATAACTCAGCAATAAATTTATTTCCATCACTTTTCAATATTAAATTTCCATCATATTTTTTTACACTGCTCTGAACATTCAGCAGTCCTATTCCACCGCCTTTTCCTTTCGCTGATACCGGAAAACCATTTTTCCACTTTACCTCCCCGCAGTTATTTTCGATGCTGGCAGCTATCATTTTATGGTATGAGCCAATCTTAATCGAAATATATTTCTCTCCTTCCAGCTTCTCTGCTGCCTCAATCGCATTATCTAATAAATTTCCAAAAATAGTTGTAATGTCGATTGGTGCAAGGAAATTCAGATTCACATTATCCACCTTTATGGTTACTGAAATACCTTTTTCCCTCATAACGGATTCTTTATCGGTAAGAAGAATGTTTAATATTGGATTTTCTGTGTATTGAACCGGAATGAGTGGCTTTAACAGTTCTCTGATTTCCGCTGCATATTCTCCTGCCGTATTCCCCTGCTCTGCACCATATAATCCTTCGATTGCTTTAATATGCTTATTTACATCATGTAATATGTGGACGGTTTGATCATATTTTTTTGTCTGCGTCAAATAGTATTCGTATTGTACCTTTGCCTGTTCCCTGCATTTTCTATATCGTCATGTTGATATTATTACTTTACTATCCTGCACACTCTCTGGGAGTGACTGTATCTATCAAAAAAGAAGCCAGCAGTTTATTCACGCACTGCTGACTTCCTATAATACTACTCATTTTATTTACTTCGCTGCGTCTCAGACAATTTTTTTATTTTTAAACATAACCTCTGTTTTCCCGCCATCCCTTTACATACCACCTGATTCCAACATATACCAGTTGCACGAATAATAAGAGAAATAGCAGATTGATTGGCAATACTTCCTTTATCCAATCCCCAAAGTAGATAGCTATTGCCATACTTACAAGTATCACCATTATGGTAATCATATCCCAACAGTATTTCTTATATAGCCCTGCAATCTTTATTTCGATAAATGCCAAAAGTATTCCCACACCCACCAGACATCCACCGCAAATCAATATTCTTATCAGCCAGTTTATAATTCCGGCAACGACAGGATTGGATATTCCATCACTAATCTGTGCCACGTTCTTTCCTGCCAGTACAACCCAGCCAGCAATGGTCTGTGTGAAAGTTGCGATTGTATCAAAGAATACCACGCAATCAGAAATAAATATTTTTGACCTTATCATCTGAAAAAGAGTAGTTGATACGGAATACCATATCAGCAGAAACATCAATGCTTCATACATGGCTGTTTTTGTTTTATATCTGCCTGCCAGTTTTTCCCTCTGCATATCATACTTTTCCTTAGCTTTCAGATAAGCTGTCTGTTTACAATTCCCGCACTTTTGATAGAGTACCGGCTTTTCAACCGGTATCTCTACTTTTTTCTGATGGGAGAGTGCATAATCCCGTTCCTGTTCTGCCTGTCTCTGCTTATCTCGACATTCCTCTATCATGGCTTGGACGGTGTGTGTTTTCTCTTTCTCGCTCTGCAACAATTCTTTTGTTTTCCTCAAGTCGTTCTTTAAGGCTTGAATGTTCTCTGTTTTGTTCTCGCTGTTTAACTTCTCGTTCAAGGTCAGCGATTCGTCGAGCTGCACTTTCAGTTCCCTGATAGTCCGGTCTTTCTGGTCGAGTTCTTCCTGCATCTGCTCTGTCAGCAGAAGCAACTCTTCCAGTTGATCGTCGCTCTTTGAGTTTCTTAATTCGTTCATCAATCAACCTTCCTTTCTCTAATTGCTGTTCAAGTTCAGTAATTCGCTGTT
>FONU01000015.1 GCA_900112995.1 [Lactobacillus] rogosae
CGGGATGGACTGACCTCTGGTGCATCGGTTGAGCCACCAGGCTCATGGCCGAGTAGCCAAGTCGGGACGGGATAAACGCTGAAGGCATCTAAGCGTGAAGCCCCCCTCAAGATGAGATATCCCATAGAGTTAATCTAGTAAGACCCCTTGAAGACGACGAGGTAGATAGGCAGAAGGTGGAAGTGTGGTGACATATGGAGCTGATCTGTACTAATAGGTCGAGGGCTTAACCGAAAGAGGTTAAGGTTTGGATAGAACAAAGAGAGTTATTCTTAAGGAAAGTACGAAAGTACTTGACAGGATACGGATGTATAAGATATATTTAATGTGCAGTTTTGAATGAGTAGTGAATAATTGTTATTTAAGAGGCTTTATAGCCTCTTTTTTATTATCATCAATTTATATATTATGTAGATATTATATAGATTAGAAAGTTTTAATAATATTGTTATTTACAATAATATCAGTATTTAAACATCAGCATTTAAATATAAGCATTCAAGTAGATAATATATTGGACAATATTCATATTTTGTATAATTATATGTAATAGCAATTGAAATTATGTATGTGATTTGTTATAATATTCCAATAAAAGTACGGGATTTATGGAGGATAAAACTATATGGAAACTAATATATTAATGGAAAGTGGTACTAATGAATTAGAGGTGCTTGAATTCATAGTTGGAGGGAATCATTATGGAATTAATGTCGCTAAGATTAAAGAGATAGTTCCATATAGCAAGGTTACACCAGTACCTAATTCACATCCTTGTGTAGAAGGTGTGTTTATGCCAAGAGATTTAATGATAACAATAGTTGATTTAGCTAAGGTTATTAAGTGTGCACCTTCTAAAGATATTACAAAGGATATGTTTATTATCACTAATTTTAATAAGCTTAATGTTGCATTTCATGTGGCATCGGTTGTTGGAATACATAGAGTATCCTGGACAGATATTATTAAGCCAGACAGCACAATAAGCAGTGCTGACAGCGGAATTGCAACAGGTGTTGTTAAGATTAATGGACAGTTAATTATCATTCTTGACTTTGAGAGAATTGTATCAGATATAAGTCCAGAGACAGGATTAAAAGTATCAGATATTGAAAAGCTTGAAGGAAGAACTAAGAATGAAGCACATATTGTAATTGCAGAGGATTCTCCATTACTTATGAAGCTTATTTCAGACTCACTTATTAAGTCAGGATATGATAATCTTACATTATGTGCTAATGGACAGGAGGCCTGGGAGAATCTTGTTGCTCTGAAGGATTCAGAAGATGCACAGATGGATGTAGCTTGTGTTATAACTGATTTAGAGATGCCATTAATGGATGGACACAGATTGACAAAGCTTATCAAGACAGATGATAAATTAAAGAATATACCAGTTGTTATATTCTCATCATTAATTAATGACCAGATGAGAGCTAAGGGAGAAGCATTAGGAGCTGATGTACAGTTATCTAAGCCAGAGATTGGATTGTTAGTTAATGAGATTGATAAACTTCTCAGATAATATTATTTATGTTATTATGGTGTTATCTATATAATGATAGCACCATAATTTATTGTTAAGGCTGTGAGGATAGATATGGAATATACATTACAAGATTACTGTAATAGAATTAGAGAAGATGTTAAAGATTATGATTATATATTAATAGGTCTTGGTGATGAAGCACTTAATAATAATGATGGTAATCTTATAGATATGCTTAATAAGTTTGGTGAACTTCTTGATAAGAATAATTATTTTATTATATCGTCTACCAAGCATAATTATCTAGGTGAATCAACAATAAATCCCAAAAGAATGGTTTGTCCATATATTAATGAAGATGAGAAACAGTGGGATTTCTACAACAAATGGTTATCAGCGACATTGGCTAAGAAGCTGCTTGTTATTGAGATAGGGGAAGGATTTAACAATCCTAATCTTATAAGGTGGCCATTTGAGAGAATTGTTATGATTAATGATAAAGCACATTTTTACAGGGTACATAGTACGTTTTATCAGATACCTAAAGAAATAGCAGACAAAGCTTGTACAATGAAGATTAACTCATATGAAGTATTGAAAGAGTTAGTTAATGTTGTTAATTAATATTCTTTATGGTAGAATTTTATTTATAATTTTACGAAGGTGGTGGAATTGTGGCAGAGAATGAAGAGGATTACCTTGATGGCTTATTGAAATCATTATCTGAAGATGAGAATGCACAATCAGAGAATAAGGATGAAGAGGAAGAACAGATCAAAGAGCAGGTAAGGGAAGCCTTTGAAAAGTCTAATGAGAAGAGTACTAAATTTGAAAATATATATGATGATGAGGATGGAAATCTTAATGACGATAATATAGAAGATTTATTAAAAGATGTTATGACAGTTCCTCGTCATATGGCGGCTTCTGATACGGAGGAAACATTTATAACTGATGATACAGTATCAGAATTAACTCCTGAGGAAGTTGCTAAGAAGGCACAGGAAGCAGATAAGCAGACAGAAGCAGATGATACATCTAAGGATAAGCAGGCAGATGAAGCTATTGATAAGATGTTAGATGACACTCCAGTTGATGAAGCTGCTGGTACTAATCTTGATAAGAACGATGAGCTTATGGATGATATGGGTTTATCAGATACCGAAAAAGACCGTCTTGCAAGTATGAATTTGGATGATCTTATAGGTGAGATGAATGATAATGCAGATGAATCATCTATGAATGAGCTTCTTAAAGAGAACGGTATGCAGTCAGAAGATGAGGTAGCTGCTGAGGATACATTAGCCGATAATTCAGCTTCATCAGCAGATAATGCTTCTTTAGGCAATGTTGATAATGAGGCAAATGCATCTTCAGATAGCACATCTGATGACAATGGCACAGAAGCAGCTAATAAAGCCAGTGTGCAGAATAAAGCTTCAGATGCCGATGAAGCACAGGCTGATAAAGCTTCTATGAAAAAGAAGCACAATAAAAAACAAAAGAAAAAAGATAAAAAAGGTATTTTTTCTGTTATAAAAGACATTTTCTTTGAAAGTATTGAAGATGATCTTAATGAAGCAAATGTGGCAACAGGTGATGGAGAATTGCTTGAAAAGGCTGTTGATGATGCAATAACTGCTAAGACTAACACAGTGGATGATGGAAAAGAGCAGGATGAGAATGAGAAGCTCATTGATGAGGTATTTCATGGTAAAGCTAATCTTGACCAGCCAGAAGCACCTAAGAAGGGCTTAATTGCTAAGATTAAGTATAGGTATCAGCAGTTTAAGATTAGGCAGGAAAAAGAAGGTAAGCTTGAAGAAGAACAGGAACAAATAGAAAATCAGCAGAAGGCTGAGGCTAAGGAAGCCAAAAAGGCTCAGGCTGAGGAGAAGAAGAAACAGGCTGCAGCTAAGAAAGAAGAAAAGAAAAAGCAGGCTAAACAGGCAAAAGATAAGAAGCCTAAGAAAGAAAAGAAACCTAAAAAAGTTAAAGTTAAAGAACCACCTAAACCAGGTGATATTCTTAAGATTAAACCAAAATCAATCATTTTATTTATATTACTTATAGCAGGAATTATTATGCTTATACAGGTATTTGGCTATAGTATCAATTACAACAGTAAAGTAAATGCAGCTAAAGATTACTTTATCAATGGCGAATACGAGAAAGTTTATAATAGTTTAAGTGGTATGAACCTTTCAGGTAATGAAGAGACAATATATAATCAGTCAAAGGTTGTTATGTATGTTCAAAGACAGTATGAGTCATATCTTAATTACAGAAAGATGAATATGAATACAGAGGCAATTAATGCTCTTATAAAGGGTGTTGACAGATATCAGACATACAGGGCTGAAGGTAAAGAGTTAGGCGTAGATGATAAGATGAAGGAAAGCTATGATAAGATTATAAATGCACTTAAGGATACATATAAGATATCAGAGACAGAAGCTATATCTTTAGCAGATATGTCTAATAGCGATTTTGTTACTTATTATTACAAGATAGAAGCATATGGAGAGGCAGTAAAATGATAGCGATTATTGACTATGATGCAGGCAATCTTAAGAGTGTTGAGAAAGCGTTAATAGCACTCGGTGAAGAAGTTATAGTATCCAGAGACCCAAGTGAGATACTTCAGGCAGATAAAGTTATTCTTCCTGGAGTAGGTTCATTTGGTGATGCGATGAACAATCTGGATCGTTTTGGACTTGTAGATACAATTAAAAATGTTGTAGCTAAGGATACACCATTTCTTGGAATATGCCTTGGACTTCAGCTTTTATTCAAGGAAAGCGAAGAGACACCAGGAGCTGAAGGTCTTAACCTTCTTCCAGGAAAGATATTTAAAATTCCAGCTAAGGAAGGCTTTAAGATACCACATATGGGCTGGAATTCCTTAAATGTTAAGGATGATGCGAGATTGTTTGCAGGAATCAATGCTAATCCATATGTATATTTTGTACATTCATATTATCTAAAAGCTGATAATGATGATATTGTAGCAGCGTCTACTGAATATTCAACACATATTCATGCTTCAGTAGAAAAAGGTAATCTTTTTGCGTGTCAGTTCCACCCAGAAAAGAGTAGTGAAACAGGCTTAAGAATACTTAAAAATTTTGCTGAATTATAGAATGGAGAATGTTATATGTTTACTAAAAGAATTATACCATGCCTTGACTGCAAAGATGGACGAGTTGTAAAAGGTACTAATTTTGTTGATTTAAAGGATGCTGGAGACCCAGTTGAAGTTGCTGCAATGTATGACAAATCAGGAGCTGATGAGCTTGTATTTCTTGATATAACAGCTTCAAGTGACGGAAGAAATACAACTGTTGATTTAGTAAGAAAAGTTGCTGAAAAAGTATTTATTCCATTCACTGTAGGCGGAGGAATACGAACAGTAGATGATTTTAAGGTGCTTTTAAGAGAAGGTGCTGATAAGATATCTATTAATTCAGCGGCAATTATGGATCCAACACTTATATCAAGGGCGGCTGATAAGTTCGGCAGTCAATGTGTGGTTGTTGCAATAGATGCCAAAAGACAGGAAGATGGTCATTGGAGCATTTATAAGAATGGTGGAAGAGTTGATATGAATATTGATGCTGTTGAGTGGGCTGTTAAGGCAGAACAGCTTGGAGCAGGAGAGATACTTCTTACAAGTATGGACTGTGATGGTACTAAAGCAGGATACGATATTGAACTTACAAGAGAGGTTGCCTCTAATGTATCAATTCCAGTTATAGCCTCTGGCGGGGCTGGCAATATGGAGCATTTTTATGATGCCTTTACAGAAGGTATGGCAGATGCTGCATTAGCTGCTTCTTTATTCCATTATAAAGAGATGGAGATAAATGATTTAAAGCAGTATTTATCTGATAAGGGAATACCTATAAGATTAGTTAAGTAGATATTGGAGGGTGTTATTATGTCAATGATAACTAATGATTGGAAAGATGCTTTAAGTGATGAATTTAAGAAAGATTATTACAAAAAGTTGTATACATTTGTAAAAGACGAATATAGCAGATGTGTTGTCTATCCTCCAGCAGACGATATTTTTAATGCATTTCATTTTACACCTTTAAAAGATGTTAAAGTGCTCATATTAGGACAAGACCCATATCACGAGGTAAATCAGGCACATGGGCTTAGTTTTTCGGTTCTTCCGGGCAATCCTATTCCTAAGTCACTACAGAATATATATAAAGAATTACACGATGACTGTGGCTGTTATTATCCTAATAATGGCTACCTTAAAAAATGGGCTGATCAAGGCGTACTATTGTTAAATACAGTATTAACAGTAAGAGCTCATAATGCTAATTCACATCAGGGAATGGGCTGGGAACAGTTCACTGATTCAGTTATCAATGCGGTTAATATGCAGGACAGACCGATAGTATATATGCTCTGGGGTTCACCAGCACAGAGAAAGATACCTATGCTTACCAATCCTAAGCATCTTATATTAAAGTGTCCACACCCTAGTCCTTTATCAGCATATAGAGGATTTTTTGGATGCAGGCATTTCAGCCAATGTAACGAATTCCTTGAAAGCCATGGAGTTGAGCCTATTGACTGGCAGATAGAGAATATCTGATATATTATGAATATTTTAAAATAAATAAAAAGCAGCGTTGATTGACAACCCTTAATAGTAGATTGTCAATCAACGCTGCTTTTTGCTTAGAAAATAAAACTACGGAAGAAATGTCTATTCATCAAAATCTTCTTCTGAACCTGCAACAGCTCCTATTACAGCAATAATTACTACAACTGCAAATATAGCAACTGCAACACCGATAATTGGTCCTAAAAATAATAAAAAGTTCATATTACCGACCTCCATTTATTAGTATTATACACTTGAAATTATTTAATTTCAATATATTGAAATTAAATATTTCAGCATATTTATTATATACAGATGTTTCTATAACACATATGTATACAATAAATATGCAACACTCAGCCTTTTATATAAGTTCATGGTAATAAATCTGATTTAGCAGACATCAGACATTAAAGGTTCTTGTTAGCAGTAGCAAGCATAAGCTTAATTCTGTTAAGCTGGTTAACTTCTGATGCACCTGGGTCATAATCCACGGCGATTATGTTAGCTTCAGGAAATGCTGCACGTAATTCTTTGATTACGCCCTTACCAACAATGTGGTTAGGAAGGCAGGCAAATGGCTGACAGCATACAATATTCCCAGCACCGTTATGAATAAGCTCAATCATTTCACCAGTAAGAAGCCAGCCTTCACCAGTCTGGTTACCAAGTGACACAAGGTCTTTGGCAAGAGCAGCAGTTTCTTTAATTGAAGATGGAGCATCAAACCTCTTGCTCTGTGCTAATGCTTCGTTACCAGCTTTTCTGAACCACTCAAGCAATTTAATTACCACGTTATTGATAAATGCTGACTTAGATGAAGCACCAAGGTACTTGTGTTTGAAGTTAGCATTTTCTGCACAATAAAGAAGAAATCCCATAAGATCTGGAACAACAGCTTCAGCACCTTCAGCTTCCAATAAATCTACAAGATAATTGTTAGCGGCTGGAAGAAATTTAACAAGAATTTCTCCAACAACACCAACTCTAGGTTTTTTAATATCAAGAAGTTCAATATTATCAAAATCGTGAACTATATCACGCAGATTTTTATTGAAGTCTTTCATTCTTACTTTATCAGAAGTAAGCTGCTTTATACATATCTCTTTCCAATGTTCGTGAAGGGCGTTAACAGAGCCTTTTTCCTTCTCATAAGGTCTTGTTCTGTATACAACATTCATAAATACATCACCGTATTCAATAGCCATCATAGCTTTCTTTAACATGGGCAGATCATACTTAAAGCCTGAGTTAGACTCTAGTCCCTGTGCACTTAAAGAAATAACTGGTATGTATGCAAGATTAGCTTTCTCAAGAGCACGTCTTATAAATCCAATATAGTTAGAAGCACGACAGCCACCACCAGTCTGCGTAATTATAATGGCAGTCTTGCTTAAATCATATTTACCGGAAAGAACCGCGTTCATAATCTGTCCGACAACCATTAAAGAAGGGTAGCAGGCATCATTATTAACATATTTAAGTCCCATATCTACAGACGATTTATTATCATTGGCAAGAACTTCGAAGTTATATCCACACGAATTAAGAGCAGGTTCAAGCAGGTCAAAATGTATTGGTGACATCTGAGGGCAGAGAATAGTGTAATTCTTTCTCATCTCAGGTGTGAATTCAACACGCTTGTATGCACTTGAAACTAACTGTCGCTGGTAATTTTTCTTGTCCCTTACTTTAAGTGCGGCAATAAGTGATCTGACACGTATTCTTGCAGCACCAAGGTTATTAACCTCATCAATTTTAAGAACTGTATATATTTTGCCAGACTTAGTAAGAATATCATTAACGGCATCTGTAGTAACTGCATCAAGTCCACAGCCGAATGAATTAAGCTGTATAAGATCAAGATTATCCTGAGTCTTGACATAGCTTGCTGCGGCATACAGACGTGAGTGGTACATCCACTGGTCCATAACAATAAGTGGTCTTTCAACATTGCCAAGGTGGGCAACGCTGTCCTCAGTAAGAACGGCTATTCCATATGAGTTGATAAGTTCTGGAATACCATGGTTAATCTCGGGGTCAATATGGTAAGGTCTTCCAGCGAGTACAATACCACGTTTGTTATTTTCTTTAAGGTATTTAATAACTTCTTCACCTTTATTATGCATATCAGTTCTTGACTGCATCAGTTCTTCCCACGCATCGTGAACAGCAGCCTTGATTTCTGGTGCGGGAATTAAAGGAAATTCTGCTTTAAGTCGTTTGGCAAGAATTTCTTCACTTTCAAATGAGAGGAAAGGATTTCTGAAATCTATATTTTCTGTCTTTAATTCTTCAACGTTGTTCTTAATATTTTCTGCATAAGAAGTTACAATAGGGCAGTTATAGTGGTTATTAGTGTTATCAATCTCTTTATGTTCATAAGGAACACAAGGGTAGAATATGAATTTAATACCTTTCTTGATAAGCCAGCTTATATGTCCGTGTGCAAGCTTGGCTGGGTAACACTCAGACTCAGAAGGTATTGATTCAATACCTAATTCATAAATCTTTCTTGTGGATTGAGGCGAAAGAACTACACGGTATCCAAGCTTAGTAAAGAATGTGAACCAGAAAGGATAGTTCTCATACATATTAAGTACTCTAGGAATACCAACAGTTCCACGCACTGCAAGGTCAGCGGATAATGGTTCATAATCAAAAAGTCTATGGAATTTATAATCAAAAAGGTTAGGAAGATGTTCTTTATTTCGTTCTTTTCCAAGACCTCTTTCACATCTGTTACCAGTTATAAACTGCCTGCCACCAAAGAACTTATTAATAGTAAGGTGACAACTGTTAGTACAACCCTTACATCTTGTAAGTGTTGTTTCATATGTAAGACGGTTGATCTTATCTATTGAAAGCATTGATGATTCAGATATGCCGTCATATCTTTCCCTTGCGATAAGAGCAGCTCCGAATGCTCCCATAATACCAGCAATATCAGGTCTTATGGCATCAACACCTGTAATCTTTTCAAAACTTCTTAATACTGCATCATTATAGAAAGTACCACCCTGTACAACAATGTGCTTTCCAAGGTCGTTAGGGTCAGCAATCTTAATAACTTTATATAAAGCATTTTTGATAACTGAATAAGCAAGACCGGCAGAAATATCAGCGACTTCCGCACCTTCTTTCTGAGCCTGCTTGACTTTAGAGTTCATAAATACTGTACATCTTGTACCTAAATCAATAGGGTGCTCGGCAAAAAGTGCAGCTTTGGCAAAGTCCTGAACAGAGTAGTTAAGCGACTTTGCAAATGTTTCGATAAATGAACCACATCCTGAAGAACAGGCTTCATTAAGCTGGACAGAATCAACTGTCTGGTTCTTTATCTTAATACACTTCATATCCTGTCCGCCGATATCTATAATACAGTCAACCTCAGGGTCAAAGAATGCAGCAGCATAGAAGTGGGACACAGTTTCAACTTCACCTTCATCAAGCATAAGTGCTGACTTGATAAGAGCCTCACCATAACCTGTTGAACAGGCCTGCACAATCTTAGCCTTAGGTGAAAGCTTTGTATAAATGTCTTTAACAGCCTTGATTGTAGTATCAAGAGGAGAACCGTTGTTGCTTGAGTAAAATGAGTATAATAAATTACCATCTTCATCTACTAAAGCAGCTTTAGTTGTTGTAGAGCCTGCATCAATACCAAGGTAGCAGTTACCTTCATAAGTGATTATATCAGCAGTCTTTACATGATGTGCATTATGTCTTTTAGTGAAATCATCATAAGCTAACTGATTGGCAAAAAGTGGTTCCATACGTTCAACTTCAAATTCAAGCTTGATTTTGCCTGAAAGTCTTTTGATAATATCTGCAACATTTACACATACATTTTCATCATAATTCATAGCAGAGCCAACTGCCGCAAACAAATGAGAGTGGTCAGGTGCTATAACCTGTTCAGGTGTTAAGCTTAATGTGCGGATAAATGCCTGCTTAAGTTCTGATAAGAAATGAAGCGGACCACCAAGAAATGCCACATTGCCACGGATAGGCTTGCCACACGCAAGACCAGAGATTGTCTGGTTGACAACAGCCTGAAAAATAGAAGCTGATAAATCTTCCTTAGTAGCACCCTCGTTAATTAGAGGCTGTATGTCTGATTTGGCAAATACACCACATCTTGCGGCAATAGGGTATATTGACTTGTAATTCTTGGCGTACTCATTAAGACCAGAAGCATCTGTCTGTAAAAGTGAAGCCATCTGGTCGATGAAAGAACCTGTACCACCTGCACATATACCATTCATACGCTGGTCGATACCATTAGTAAAATATATAATCTTGGCATCTTCACCACCAAGTTCTATTGCAACATCACACTGAGGTGCATAATCCTGAAGTGCTGTAGATACAGCGACAACTTCCTGTGTAAATGGTACTTCAAGATGCTTGGCAAGTGTAAGTCCGCCAGAACCTGTGATAACAGGGTATATTTCAAATTCACCTAACTGAGCGACAGCCTTTTCAAGAAGAGATTGTAAGGTCTCCTGAATATTAGCAAAATGTCTTTCGTAGTCAGAAAATAAAATATTATTATTATCATCAAGAATAGCGATCTTTACTGTTGTAGAGCCAATATCAATACCTAATCTGTATTTGTTCATAGTCATTACGGCAGAGCCGACCTCCTTGTTAATTATATTGTGTCGAAAAATATATAATAAAATCGAAAAGTTACAATCCGACATATTATATAAGAAATGACACAGAAATTCAACACTTGTTAGAACATTGTTTATATAAAATTAATAATACTATTATTGTTATATAATTGACAAACATAGGTTTTGTTTTTATACTTTTATTATTAAATCGCTTTAAATATACATAATTTAATAATGTGGGAATTATTCCTGCGGAAATGAGGAGTTTAATGGATTGGTTTCAGAAACTAGAAAGAAAGTATTCTAAATATGCAATACAGAATTTAATGATGTATATTATTGTGTTATATGCTGTAGGTTTTGTATTCGAGGTGTTTGCACCTGGGGTTTACAGCACATATCTTTCATTGGATTTTGCATATATATTTAAGGGACAGATATGGCGGCTTGTAACATTTATTATACAGCCACCATCAACAAGCATAATATTTGTATTCTTTTCACTTTATTTCTATTATCTTATAGGAACAGTGTTAGAGAATATATGGGGGTCATTTAAGTTTAATGTGTATTTCTTCTCTGGAGTAATACTTAATATAATTGCGGCTCTTATAATATATCTTATATTTGGCATAAGTTTTAATATGAGCACACATTATATTAACCTTGCTTTATTTATGGCTTTTGCTATGGAACAGCCGGATATGGAAGTGTTGTTGTTCTTTGTAATACCGATCAAGATTAAATGGATGGCACTTCTTGACGGAATAGTATTTGCAATAATTATTCTTGGAGGCTTTATTGTTCCAACAATTGCAGTAAGCGGAGTGAACTTTGGCTGGACTATGTGGAAAGGTTTATACAATGCAGGACTTCTGTCAGGAAGCGGAATGGGATGTTATGCCAATGCGATTGCAGCTTTAGTGTCTATGATTAACTTTATAATATTCATTACAGTGTCTAAGAGAAGACCTTTTAAGACTTCTACACAGAAGAATTATAATAAGGCTATGCATACAGCAGGAAAAGCACAGAAGAATAATGGCAGCAGACAGAGCTTTAATGAAACATTTTATAATGCCAATAGTGAAAAGACAACATGGCAGGGGGCTAATAAGCCATACAGACCTGCTAATGGAACACCTAAGCACAAATGTGCTGTGTGTGGAAGAACGGAATTAGACGATGAAAATCTTGTGTTCAGATTCTGCTCAAAATGTGCTGGCAATTATGAATATTGTAATGACCATTTATATACACATATTCATATTGGCAAAACACAATAATATATGGTAATATGATGGTATATATTATTAATAACACTTAATTATCATAACAATTTCAGAATGGGTATTGCTATTTTATGTGTTATTAAGTATAATTTGTTGGATTGTTTTGAATTTAATTTATTTTATTTACTTGGAGGTTATAATGAAAAAGACTAAGGTTATATGTACTATGGGTCCTAACACTAATGATAGAGAGCTTATTAAGCAGCTTGCACTTAGTGGTATGGATATTGCAAGATTTAATTTCTCACATGGTGACCATGAAGAACAGGCAGGCCGTTTTGCATTAGTTAAGAGCGTAAGGGAAGAGATTAACAAGCCTATAGCTACACTTCTTGATACAAAAGGACCAGAAATCAGAACTGGTGTGCTTAAGGATGACAAGAAGGTTACACTTAAGGAAGGTCAGAAGTTTACACTTACAACAAGAGATATTGTAGGTGATGATACTATTGATATGATTACTTATGCAGGTCTTCCAGCAGATGTAGCTAATGGTAATACTATTCTTATTGATGATGGTCTTATTGAGCTTAGAGTAGAAGAGGTAGTCGATGGTACGGATATCGTATGTACAGTAATCAATGGTGGTGAACTTGGTTCTAAGAAGGGTGTTAATGTACCTAACGTAAGCATTAAGCTTCCAGGTATTACAGATAAAGATAAAGATGATATTATATTTGGTATTGAACAGGGATTTGATTTTATTGCAGCTTCATTCGTAAGAAATGCAGCTTGTATTCAGGAAATCAAGCAGCTCTTATGGGAGCATGGTGCTGATATTCCGGTTATCGCTAAGATTGAGAATGCAGAGGGTATTGAAAATCTTGATGAAATTATCAAAGTTGCTGATGGAATTATGGTTGCCAGAGGTGATATGGGTGTAGAGATTCCAGCAGAAGATGTTCCTCATTACCAGAAGGAAATTATCAAGAAGTGTAACGCAACATATAAGCCAGTTATTACAGCTACACAGATGTTAGATTCTATGATTAGAAATCCACGTCCTACAAGAGCCGAGGTTACTGACGTTGCTAACGCTATCTATGATGGTACAGACGTGGTTATGCTCTCAGGTGAAACAGCTAATGGTAAGTATCCACTTGAAGCATTAAAGATGATGGTTAAGATTGCTGAAAGAACAGAGCAGGATATCAAGGGAAGATCTGCAGATATCGCTAAGGTTCACAGCAAGAGAAGCATTTCAAGTGCTGTATGTAACGCAACAGTTCAGACTGCTGATAACCTTAATGCAAAGGCTATTGTATGCCCAACAATTTCAGGATTCACAGCAAGACTTACATCTAAATTAAAGCCAAATGCAGAAATTATCGGCTGCTCACCATATGATAATGTTCTTAGAAAGATGCAGATTTATTGGGGAGTAAGACCATTAAAGACAGCTACAGAGACTTCAACAGATAAGATTATTGAGCACGCTTTAGTTGTATCTGAGCAGGCTGGATATGTAGAAGAAGGAGATACAGTTATCGTATCTGCCGGTATCGCTACAACATCTGATCCATCAGCTAAGAGAGGTCTTACTAATACAATGAGAGTTGTTACACTCTAATATTATAGCTGGTATAAGATATTTCAGATAGTTATATAAGCCCACAAAACCTTGTGAAATTGGTTTTGTGGGCTTGTTTTAAGTTGGTTAGAACACTACATAATTGAAAATTTAAAAATTGAATGATATAATAATCGAAAAATAAATATACGTAATTATATATATGCAATGGGAGTGATGTAGATGAGTTTTTGAAACCAATTAAGGAGGTTAGAATAGAATATGCAGCTTGATATTAAAAAAATAGCAGAATAGTTTGATAATAACATAGGTGTATATTAAAAGATTTGAATATGAGCATAAAAAAGATATTGATATGGCTCCCAGCCATTGTTATGGCAATGATTATATTTGGCTTTTCAAAGCAGGATGGGGAAGAGTCATCAGGGCTAAGCTATAAGGCGGCGGATATTATACTTACAGTGTGTGATAAGGCTGGAATTATAGATTGTAATGAGAATAACAGGGAAAGTATGATAGAGGCGGTGCAGTTTCCAATAAGAAAAGCTGCACATATGACAGAATATGCAATTTTTTCAATATTTGTAATGATTGCACTTATAGTTGATGGGATTAAGGGTGTAAGGATTCCTGTCATATCAGCAGTTATAGCAATAGCATTTGCAGCAACAGATGAGTTTCACCAGACATTCGTGCCAGGTCGGTATGGTTGTGTGTTAGATGTGTTGATAGATGCGGCAGGGAGCATAATAGGACTTATTATAGTATATATTATATATAAAAATATGTGTAAACATAAAGGTGAAAAATGCAATAATATTAATTGATAAAGATATAATGAGTGCAAAAGCACTCATCTTAAAAGTTCCTAATGGAACTTTGTATGTGCTGAAAAGCAGCACAAGAATAAAGATATAATGAGTGCGAAAGCACTCATCTTAAAAGTTCCTAACGGAACTTTGTATGTGCTGAAAAGCAGCACAGGAATAAAGATATAATGAGTGCAAAAATATGATATAACGCTTGCAAAATTAGCAACTATATGGTATAAGCTTTAGTAGACATATGATAATCAGGTGTCGAATATCAGAATATAATATTTTATTATGCAATTTTCATAATAAGTTGTATGAGGTTGACAGTAAGATTATCATCTATATTAATATAATGCGATGATGGAAACAAGTAGGCATAACAGTAAGCAACAGAAAGCAGCCGGCTGATGAGAGGCACAGTGGATAGTTATTCTGAATACATTCCGTAGCAGCAAACTGAAAGGCATATAGTGCTTAGTAGGGGCGACGTGGGGTACACGTTACAGTATCAAGGATCATAAGACCCGTTAAGGTGAACAGTGTGAGCTGTTTATGAATAAAGGTGGTAACACGGAGCATATGCTTTCGTCCTTTAACAAGGATGAAAGATATGCTCTTTTTTGTTATTAACAGGGTTATGTATCATTTATCAAATAATAACGTAATAGGAACAGGAGAACAGAAATGGCAGAAATGACAGTTTATGACGAGTTAGTTGCAAGAGGATTAATTGCACAGGTAACAGATGAAGAATTAATTAAGAATTTAATTAATAATGGAAAGGCTACATTCTATATTGGTTTTGATCCAACAGCGGATAGTCTTCATGTAGGACATTTTATGGCACTCTGCTTTATGAAAAGACTTCAGATGGCAGGCAATAAGCCAATCGCATTAGTCGGTGGCGGAACAGGTATGATTGGTGACCCATCAGGCAAGACAGATATGAGAAAAATGCTTACACCAGAGCAGATTGAGCATAACTGTGAGTGCTTTAAGAAGCAGATGAGCAAGTTCATCGATTTTTCAGATGATAAGGCTTTATTTGTAAATAATGCAGACTGGCTTTTGAAGCTTAACTATGTTGACCTTTTAAGAGAAGTCGGTGCGTGCTTCTCAGTTAATAATATGTTAAGAGCTGAGTGCTACAAGCAGAGAATGGAGAGAGGTCTTACATTCCTTGAATTTAACTATATGATTATGCAGAGTTACGATTTCTATATGTTATACCAGAAATACGGTTGTAATCTTCAGTTTGGTGGAGATGACCAGTGGAGCAATATGCTTGGTGGTACAGAACTTATCAGAAGGAAGCTTGGTAAGGATGCTTCAGCTATGACGATCACACTTCTTCTTAATTCAGAGGGTAAGAAGATGGGTAAGACAGTAAGCGGTGCTGTATGGCTTGATCCAGAAAAGACTTCTCCATATGAGTTCTACCAGTATTGGAGAAATGTAGCTGATGCAGATGTATTAAAGTGCATCCGTATGCTTACATTTTTACCACTTGAGCAGATTGATGAAATGGATAAGTGGGAAGGTGCACAGCTTAATAGAGCTAAGGAAATACTTGCATTTGAACTTACTAAGATGGTTCATGGTGAGGAAGAAGCTAAGAAGGCAGAAGAAACAGCTAAGGCTATATTTACATCAGGTGATGCGGCTAATATGGCAGCAGTTAAGCTTGAAGATGATGCCTTTACAGATGGAAGCATTGATATTGTATCGTTAATTCACGCAGCAGGTCTTGCAGCTACTAAGTCAGAAGCAAGAAGAGTTGTCTCACAGGGCGGTGCTTCTGTTGCAGGTGAAAAGGTATCTGATATAGCAGCAAAGTTTGATAAAGAATTCTTTGCTGGTGATGGAGTAGTTGTTAAGAAGGGTAAGAAGTCATTTATAAAGGTACAGGCATAATATTGTAAAATGTTTCAGAGCCGGCAGTAATACTGCTGGTTCTGGAGAGTTAAAGAGTGAGGATAAGTATGAAAAAGAGTGAAATTACCTTTATAAGGCTTATGAGCCTTGCGTTAATTATGGTTATAAATGCGGCTGTATTATTATTTTTTGTAGGGGAGCATACATTTCAGAATATACTTAACAGAATGAATAGTAATGTATATGATGGCGGTACGCTTGATACATCAATTTATAATTATTATTTTTATGCTGGTTTTGGAAGCATATATAAGATTATATTTCCAATAACGATATTACTGCTTGTGACTGCTGCGGTATGTGTATACAAAAAGGTGAGTATGGCATCAAGGCTGTCAATAGCTGCTAATATAAGTGCATTTATAACAGGTGCGTTATTGTTATTTGCAAGAATAACAGAAAGTTCAAAAGGTGTTCATATACTTATAAATAGCTTTTATATGAATAAATCGGACATTGGTAATATACAGACAGTACAATTAATGTCCAGAATACCAATAGCTTATATTCTTGTTATGGTGTTATCAGTATTAGGACTTTTAATGGTTAAGAGCAGTACAATAACAAAGCTAAAAATATATAATGATAAGATGGCATATAATAATGCTGTTATATATATATTCCCTGCATTATCAGGTTTTCTTATACTTGAAGTTATTAGAAATCTTGTTATTTCAAGAGTGGTGATGTTATCATCAGATGAGTATATACAGACTGTAGCAGGATATATTCAGGACTATTATATTGGAAGTAAATTCTATTTTAACTGGTCGTGGCTTATTATATTTACTATTGTAACCTGCGTTGCAATAGTATTAAATAATAATAATAAACTTATGATTATTGAGATAGCTGTATTTAGTATTATTGTTATTATTCCATCCGTTATATATGCGTTTAATCCGCCATCATTATTTGGATACCTTACAACAGATAATACGCTGTGTGATTTAACAGAAGCTGCATTTGTATGGTATCTTGTAAGAATGAGCGTATCATTAATCACAGGCATAATATTTATTGTATTGGTCGTTAATGAAAGAATTAATATAAAGTGTATGTATATAATAGCAGGCACATTGCTTGTGTTAAGTCTTGTTATGCTTATTGTGGCAGGACTAAACAGGGCTTCGCTTTCAGTTATGTATATGCTGTGTGCTGTGGCTGATGTTATAGGAGTTATAGTGTTAGCTGTTACAGGGTTAAGAACTTTAAGTTAATTAAATAAAAAGCTGGCTGTCCAGAAAACATTTATATGATAAAGTCATATAAAGCTTTCGGACAACCAGTTTTTTATCAGCCAGTAACTTCTTTAATGCCTTTAATATCAGCTATGGCGATAAGAGAGTAGTTAGTGTAATATACAACAAAGCCTGGTTTGGCAGCGGCAGGCTTTTTGACTTCTTTCTTTAATACATAATCGACTTCAACTTTATCAAGGTTGCGGCCTTTAGAGTAGTAGGCTGCAAGTGCGGCAGCTTCCTCAAAGGTTCTGTCGGGCAGTTCCTTGCCGTTAGTCTTAACTATAACGTGAGAGCCAGGTATCTGCTTGGCATGAAACCACCAGTCACTATTAGAAGCAAATTTAAATGTGAGTTCATCATTCTGAAGATTATTCTTGCCGACATACATATCAAAACCGTCTGATGATATATAGTGCAGAGGTTTGTTGTTCTTGTTATCCTTGCTTTTGGATTTGCTGTTCTTCTTGATATAGCCGGTTATGATAAGTTCTTCTTTGATATTATTAAGGTCATTCTCAGTAGTTGCAATATCGAGGGCATTTATTATTGATTCAAGATACATAATCTCATCTTTAATCTCTTCGATAAGTCTTACACCAGCTTCGTAAGTACGTTTTAATTTGTTGTATCGTGCAAAATATTTATTCGCATTCTCAATTGGTGTCAATGTATCGTCCAAAGGAATAGAGATTTCTTCGTTAGTGTAATAATTAAGAGCTGTGAAGCTTTTTGCACCAGACTCGATATTGTAGCCGTATGTGTTGATTAGCTCTCCATACACTCTGTATTTGTCACGTTTTTCAGTATCCTTTAACTGTTTTTCCTGAATATCAAGCTTTTTATAAGAACGCTCAAGATGAGTTGTAATTATTCTTCTTATATCAGTCGATTTCTGGTGAATTCGTGTTCTTACTTCTTTTTCGTGATAATAACCGATAAGACATTCACTTATTGAGGTGTAGCTTTCGGATTTATCATACATAGTAAGAGAAATAGCGGCAAAATCTGCTGGTGCACCGTTATAATATACGATGTTAGGGCTGAAACTTCCATTTGCCACGCCATCAATAATAGCCTTGAATGCCTCAAATAGAGCTATGCTTTCAGCACTGGACAGACAGTTGGCTGGTTTGGCACTGTCAATATGTGCCCTGTGGCAGACTTCCTCTGATATGCAGGTGCTTATTCCGGTGTAAGCACTGCTTAAGGCTTTGGCAGTAGTCTTAGGCTGTGATAATATATTTTCATTAAAGGTATTAAAATCCATATTCATCGGATTGTGCTTGTTAGATGTATTAGGAATAAAATATTCCCTTCCTGGAAGAACTTCTCTGACAGAGCTTATCTGTGCTGACACATGCTTAATACTGTCTAATATTGTGTTATTGTCATCGCATAATATGATATTGCTGTGTTTGCCCATAAATTCTGTGATTAAATGCTTACGGCAGAGGTCACCTAATTCATCTAAATGTTCAATTTCAATATCAATTATTCGCTCAAAAGCGGGTTGTGTTATTGATATAATTCGTCCGTTATTGATGTGCTTCCTAAGAAACATAACAAAGTTAGGTGCAAGCTGGGGGCTTGGCTTATTATCTTTAGTCATATATGCAAGCGGAAGTGAAGCATTTGCAGATAATACAAGCCTGTATTGTCCAGAATTAGCCTTTATGGTAAGTAAAAGCTCATCATTTTCTGGCTCTGCAATCTTATATAATCTTCCACCAAGAATTGTGTTGTTTAAATCGTGTACAATATTCGCTATTGTAATTCCATCAAATGCCATAATACTCCATTCTGGCGTATTGGTACGCCATTAATACTTTAGAATAAATGATAGCACATTTTATAGATGTTGTCTTGTATGGTTAAAGTAAAATTGATATAATTAGCAGTTGTAATTAAAAGTTTGATATGTAAGTTGATGTTTAATAAGCGATGTATTAAACTACATTTAGTATTAAAATATTTTTTAATGTTATCAACAATGAATAAATGAAATGAGGACACTTTGATGATAAAAAGTATGACTGGCTTTGGAAGAAGCGAGATAGAGAGAGGCAACCGTAAAATAACAGTAGAGATTAAGTCGGTGAACCACAGATTTCTTGAGAACAGTATAAAGATGCCTAAAAAGCTTAATATATTTGAGGCAAGAATAAGGGATACAATTAAGAAATATGCATCAAGGGGAAAGATTGATGTATTTATTACATACGAGGATAATTCAGAGAGCAATGTAAGCCTTAAGTTTAATGAAAGCATAGCACGGGAATATATGAATATATTCAGACAGATGGAGGAGCGTTTTAATATAAGAAATGATATTACTGTTGGAGCTTTATCAAGATACCCAGAGGTTATCACAATGGAAGAATCGCAGGAAGATGAAGAAGAATTGTGGAACTTTATTAATGAGGCAATAGAAGAAGCCTGCAAGGGGCTTGCTGATACAAGAATTATTGAGGGTGGGAACTTAAAGAAGGATCTTTTGTTAAAGTTAGACCATATGGAGGAGCTTGTTTATTATATTGAAACAAAAAATCCACAGATAATAGAAGATTATAAGAAGAAGTTAGAAGCCAAGATGGAAGAAATCCTTTCAGCTGCTGATATAGATAAGAACAGGATAGCTTCTGAGGTGATTATATATGCTGATAAAGTATGCGTAGATGAGGAGACAGTAAGATTAAGAAGTCATATTGAACACGCAAGAAAATGCCTTAACGAAGACGGAGGGATTGGAAGAAAGATGGATTTCATAGCACAGGAGATGAACAGGGAAGCCAATACAACTTTATCTAAGGCGAATAATATAGAAATATCAAATGCAGCTATAGATTTAAAGACAGAAATAGAAAAAATAAGGGAACAGATACAGAATATAGAATAAAAAAGCTTGCACGAATCGGTGTATTTCTGTATAATAACTTGTACACTTATGTTGTGTGCGTGCCAACAGGTATTTACAGATTGGAGAATAGAGATGAAAGAGAAAGGTTTATTACTTGTAATTTCAGGTTTCTCAGGAGCTGGAAAGGGAACTGTAGTTAAGAGATTATTAGAGCTTCATAATGATTATGCTCTATCTATCTCAGCGACAACCCGCTCACCAAGAGAAGGTGAACAGAATGGAAGAGAGTATTTCTTTAAATCAACAGAAGAATTTGAGAGTATGATTGATAATTCTGAATTGATTGAGTATGCAAAGTATGTCAGCAACTATTATGGAACACCTAAGGCATATGTCGAGGAACAGCTTGAAGCAGGTAAGAATGTGATACTTGAAATCGAGATTCAGGGTGCACTTAATATTAAGAAGATGTATCCAGATGCAGTTCTTTTATTCATTATGCCACCAAGTGCAGAAGAATTAGAGAGAAGACTTGTAGGACGTGGAACAGAAGATGAAGCCACAATAAAGGCAAGACTGCAAAGAGCCAGTGATGAGGCTAAGGGCGTAGAGAATTATAACTATATAGTTATCAATGATAAAGTGGATGATTGTGTTGAGGCAATTCATTCTATAGTTAACAGTGAGAAGAGAAAAGCAGTTAACAATATGAGTTTAATTAATAATATTAAAGAAGAGCTTAAAGCTTATGAGAAAGGAGAATAATAATGTTACATCCATCATATTCAGAATTAATGGCAGTTGTTAATAGTGAGGTAGAGGACGGCGAACAGCCAATCGTACAGAGCCGTTATTCAATTGTTAAGGCTACTGCCGCAAGAGCTAAAGAGATTATTGATGCAAGAACAATAGAGGAGAAGGTTAGAAAGGCTCGTATTGAGGCTGAGAACGCTCCAAAGGAAAAGGAAAAGGATAATAAGGATAAGAAGAATGAGCCAAAGCCGCTTACAACACCAGATGAGGCGAGAAAGCTTCAGATAGGAACACCTCTTATCGATAATGCAGAGAATATGAAGCCACTTTCAATAGCTGTAGAAGAGTTATATGAAGGCAAGGTTAAGATTGTCAGCAATGGCGATGACAGTGAAATTATGTAATTTCAGATTTTGATTTTATGCATGGATATTTGCTGATATAATGATTACTGCATAATATTGTCATTTGTAATATTAATAATAGAATTTACAGGCTGTTGCATTTTATATGTGACAGCCTTTTGATGTTGGGAGGTAACATAAAAGTTATGGGAAGTAATATATATGATGAGAAGAAGCGTGTAATTAACTGTGAAAGTGCAGAAAAATGTGGGAGCTGTGCCTATGCAGGAATGAAATACGATAATGAATTAAAGATAAAGCAGGGATATGTAGACAAACTTTTTAAAGACATCTGTCCAGTAGATAAGATAACAGGAATGTACAGACCAGTGCATTACCGTAACAAGGTTCACGCTGTTGTTGGTGAAGATAAGAATGGCAATATTATAACGGGAATATATGAAGAGAACAGCCACAATATAGTACCTGTATCTGACTGCCTGCTTGAAGATTCACACTGCAGTAGCATTATAGCTACATTAAGAGATTTATTTAAGTCGTTTAAATACAAGCCATATAATGAAGATAAGGGAACTGGTTTTATAAGGCATATTCTTTTAAGAAAAGGCTTTTCAACTAAGGAGATTATGCTTGTTATTGTGACGGCTGATGTTGCATTTCCGTCTAAGACACATTTTCTTAAAGCATTAAAAGAGAAGCACCCAGAGATTAATACAATCGTACAGAATGTTAATAAATACAATACAAGTATGGTGTTAGGACCAAGAAATATAGTGCTTACAGGCAAGGGATATATTGAAGATGTGTTATGTGGCTACAGATTTAGAATAAGCCCATCATCTTTCTATCAGATTAACCACCAGCAGACAGAAAAGTTATACAAGGCGGCGATAAATATGGCTGGAATAACTAAGAAGGATACAGTTATTGACGCTTATTGTGGAATAGGAACAATAGGAATAGCAGCTTCTGCCAAGGCAGGACAGGTTATAGGGGTTGAGTTAAATGCAGATGCGGTAAAAGATGCAGAGGTCAACGCTAAGATTAACAATATAAAGAATATTAGATTTGTGAATGATGATGCTGGAAAGTTTCTTGTTGAATATGCCACACATAAGAGGGCTGATGTTGTTATAATGGATCCTCCAAGAAGTGGCAGCAGTCAGGAATTTCTTGAGTCGGTACTTAAGATTAAGCCAGAAAGAGTTGTGTATGTATCGTGCAATCCAGATACTCAGAAAAGGGATGTTGATATGCTTATGAAAGGTGGATATAAGGTTTTGGAGTGCAGACCATTTGATATGTTCCCTTTTTGTGACTATGTGGAGACGGTAGTGTTATTGTCCAAACTTGATGTCGATAAGCATATAGATGTTGAAATTAAGCTGGATTAGCTTGGATTGATTCATTAAGTGATGAAGAATTATTTAAACCACATATGAGAAAATGGGCTGATGATGCGACTAAAACAGCAGTGTGGGAAGTTTATAAGTTTATTCATGTGAATACTGTAGCTCCTTTTAAAACTTTCAGGAACAAAATTAGAAAATGGAAGAAAATAGTATTATAAATTACAGACAGTAAAGTTAAAAATTTCATAAATAGGTTATCAAAGGCGATAGAAAAACTATCGTCTTTTTATTTGAAAAAAGAAGCATATCCCAGAGGGCTGCTTCATCAATTTTTTCGTAAGTGTCCGTACACTTACTGTGCTTACTCATATACTAATAGATCATATACTAATCGTGTAAGAACAATTTTAAGCATAATGCTTATATTATTATACCATAGTTTGGAAAAATAAAAAATTATATTTCATAAACGTTTCATAAAAGCTATGTAGAATGTTATTGAAAGCAGTTATGAAATACTAAAAAATAGAAAGGAGTAGTTAGTAAAGTGATAAAAAATGCTATAGCATATATTACAAGAAAGAGAAATCGAACTTTAATAATTTTTATCATATTGACTATAGTTCTATCTTGTTTGTATTCTTGTTTAACAATAATGAAATCAAGCAATGAAATAGAAAAGACTTTATATGAAAGTTCTAATTCTTCAATTTCAATAACAAAAAAAGATGGTAAATATTTTAACGTTAATCAATTTAAAGATATTGAAAAAATAAAAGAAGTTGAAAAAATAATAATTCAATATGATGGATTAGCAAAACTAAAAGATGCTAAAGTAGTTAGCGGAGAACAAAGAATAAATAGAGAAGATTTATCTGACGAATTTAAGAATGTTGTTTCATTCGAAGCTACAAATAATACTAAAAGAAATATTTTGTTTAGCAGTAGAGTGTTTACAATTAAAGAAGGAAAAAATATAGAAGAAAATGATAAGAATTCAATTATTGTTCATGAAGAATTTGCTAAACAAAATAATCTAAAATTAGGTGATGAAGTTAATCTTGAATTACTTGACATTGAAGAAAGTGGAAAAATAAAAAGTCATAAATTTAAAATTATAGGAATCTTTTCTGGTAAAAAACAGGAAACATATACAGGATTATCTTCTGATTTTAGTGAAAATATGGTGTTTGTAGATTATTCAACAAGCCAAGAGATATTAAATAAATCAGAAAATAACAAAATTGCAAATAAAATTTTAATGTATTCTAGTAGCGCAGAATCTACAGACTTAGCCTTAAACAAATTGAAAGAGCTTAAGATTGATGAGTCAAAGTATTTTGTTCAAAAAGATTCTAATGCATTTGAAGAGTCTTTAGAGTCAGTGAGTGGAATAAAACATATGATAAAAATAATGACTTATTCTATTATGTTAGGCGGGATTATTGTTCTTTCATTGATTTTGATTCTATGGTTAAGAGAAAGAATTTATGAAATAGGTATATTTTTATCTATTGGAACATCTAAGATACAAATTATAATGCAATTTATATTCGAGTTATTATTCATATCGATACCAAGTATAATATCTTCCTTATTTTTAGGAAATGTATTGATAAAAGTAATTGCAGGTGGATTAATTAACTCAGAGAACTCAATGATTTCTGGTGGAAATTTAATAAATGATAGTAGTTTTATGTTAAATATTACAACACTTGGACAAAGTTATTTAATATTAATAAGTATTATTGTTTTATCAGTTGTATTTGCTTCTTCATTAATATTAATCAAGAAGCCTAAAGAAATATTATCAAAAATAAGTTAGGAGAAAATTATGGAAATATTAGAAATAAAGAATGTATCATATAGTTATGCCAATTCTAAAGAAAAAGTTTTGTCAGGAGTAAATCAAAAATTTGAACTTGGGAAGTTTTATGCGATAGTAGGAAAGTCAGGAGCAGGAAAATCTACACTTCTTTCCTTACTTGCTGGACTTGATAAACCTCAAACAGGACAAATATTGTTTAAGAATGAAGATATACAAAAGAAAGGATATAGTAATCATAGAAAAAATAATATATCTTTAGTGTTTCAAAACTATAATTTAATAGATTATTTATCGCCGATTGAAAATATTAGATTGGTGAATAAATCAGCAGATGAAGGTATCTTGTTTGAACTGGGCTTAGATAAAAAACAAATAAAAAGAAATGTTATGAAATTATCTGGTGGACAGCAGCAAAGAGTAGCTATTGCCAGAGCATTGGTATCAGATGCTCCAATAATACTAGCTGATGAGCCTACTGGTAATCTGGATAGTGTTACTGCTAGAGAAATAATTAATATATTAAAGACATTAGCTAAAGATAGAGATAAATGTGTAATAGTTGTAACACATAGTAAGGAAGTAGCAGATTCTGCAGATATCATTTTAGAACTAAGTGGTAAAAAGTTGAAAAAAGTAAATAAAATGAATTTGGAGGTTGAATAATGATAAAAAATGCATTTGCTTATGTAACTAGAAAAAGCTTAAAATCAATAATTATTATGTTAGTCATTTTGGCTATGTCAACTTTAAGTCTTATAAGTTTATCTATTAAAGATGCTACGGACAGAGCTTCAAAAGAAACATTTGCTAATATAACAAATAGTTTTTCTATGGAGATAAATAGACAGGTAAATCCAGGAACACCTAGAGGTGGAGGAAATGTAAAGGGTGAAGATATTAAAAAGATATCTCAAACAGATAGTATAGACTCTTATGTAAAAAGAATAAACAGTGTTGCAGATTTAGTTGATTATGATATTATTGAAACTAAAGAGACTCTTGCGAATCAATCACCTAAAAGAGCGAAGAATTTTAAAAGAACAGTGATGTTAACCGGAGTTAACGACTCATCAAAAGAAACAAAATTTATATCAGGAGCATATAAATTAGTAGAAGGAAAGCATTTAGAAAATGAAGATAAAAATAAAATCTTAATGCATAAAGATTTGGCTGAAAAAAATAATCTTAAAGTTGGAGATAAGATAAAAATAAAATCTAATTTATTTGATGCTGATAATGAGAAAGGTGCAGATGAAACAGTAGAAGTAGAAATTAAAGGTCTATTCGATGGGCATAATAGCGGTGGAGTAAGTGCAGCACAAGAACTATACGAAAATACATTAATTACAGATGTTCATACAGCTGCTAAAGTTTATGGTAATACAGAAGATACGGCTGTATACCAGGATGCAACATTCTTTGTAAAAGGTAATAAGAATCTTGATAGTGTAATAAAAGATATTGAGAAATTAGATATAAATTGGAGAGGATATAATTTGATTAAAAGTTCATCAAATTATCCTGCATTACAACAATCTATATCAGGTATCTACTCAATTTCAAATAAATTATTTGCTGGCTCATTAATATTTGCAGGAGTTGTAGTTTCATTATTATTATTCTTATGGATGAATGCCAGAAAGAAAGAAATAGCAGTATTACTATCATTAGGTATATCAAAATTAGAAATTTTTGGTCAATTCCTAATTGAGATGGTATTTATATCAATCCCCGCATTCGTTGGTTCTTATTTCTTAGCTGGGTATACAGCTGATAAGCTTGGGAATAATATATTGAATAAGGTTACTGGTGATATAGCTAAACAAATAGCTAGACAATCTGCATCTAGCCAATTAGGTGGTGGTGCAGAAGCTGAAGGATTTAACAAGACATTATCAAGTTTAGATATAAATGTATTACCTAAATTCATAATTTATGTAGTTATATTTATGAGTTTAGTACTGCTTGTATCTTTGATTATATCTTCTTTCAATATATTAAGAAAGAATCCAAAAGAATTATTAATTGACAATAAATAAAATTTTTGGTGCTGAAAAGCACCAAAAATTTTTTGCTTTTCAATACCCAATAATATGCTGTACAATATAAGCGAATATGCTTAAGTGGAGGTATACATGAAAATATTAACCGTTGAAGATGATAATATAATAAGAGAGGGGATAAGTGAATATCTTTCAGAATTTGGATATACAGTTATTCAAGCTAAAGATGGAAGAGAAGCATTGTCAAAATTTAATAACGATATAAATCTGGTTATCTTAGACATTCAGATACCTTTTATTAATGGTTTAGAAGTGTTGAAAGAAATTAGAAAGAAAAGCAATTTGCCAATTCTAATCCTGACTGCATTTAGTGATGAAGAATATAAAATCGATGCATTTACTAATTTGGCAGATGGATATATAGAAAAGCCATTTTCATTGCCGGTCTTAAAGGCCAGAATAGATTCTTTAATTAAGAAGAATTATGGACATTTAGAGAAGTTTGAATATAAGAATCTATCAGTTAATTTTAATAGCTATACAGCTAAAATAAATGGAGAAGAGATAGATGTAAATGCAAAAGAACTAGAAGTATTAAAATGTTTATTGGATAATAATGGACAGGTGTTAACAAGAATGCAAATTATTGATTATGTATGGAAAGATAGCGAAGAAATTCCTTATGATCGGGTAATAGATGTATATATAAAAGAACTTAGAAAAAAATTACAATTAGACTGTATAACTACTATAAGAAATGTAGGATATAAATTGGAGAGAAAATGAAAAAAATAAAGATATTTCCCAAAATGTTCATACAAATATTTTCTGTTCTTGCAATAATAATTATATTAGTTCATTCATTAGTTTATTTTATCTTTCCTAAAACATATTTGGAGACAAGAAAAGAAAAGATCCATAATATTGCAAATGAAATTTCTAGTAATATGAATGGAAAAGAAATAAAATACATAGAACAAACTTTGGAGCTTTATTCGAAGAGTAGTGAAATAAAAGCATTTATAAAAGAAAAAAATAATAAAAATGAAATACAAATCAAAGATGATATAAATGTTAATTTAGAAAGTGATAGTAATTCTTTGATAATTGAAGAAAGAGAAATAACGCTTAATGATGGTGAAAAAATAAATCTACAATTTGTTTCTACAGCTGATATGCAAAAAGATGCGAAAGATTTAAGTATTAAATTTTTACCATATTCTTTATTTATATCAATTTTATTTTCTGCTATTATTTCTTTAATTTATGCAAAAATAATAAAAAATAATATACAGGAAATAAAAATTGTTACTGATAAAATGATGGAACTTGATAAAGAAACGCGGTTAAAAGTTAATTCTAATGATGAAGTTGGAGAATTAAAACAACAAATTAATGATTTGTATTCTACTTTATTAAGAACAATTGATAATTTGGAATTTAAAAATAAAGAAATTTTAAAATTAGAAAAGTTAAAATATGACTTTTTTAAAGGTGCATCCCATGAACTTAAAACTCCTCTTGCTAGTCTTAAAATAATACTGGAAAATATGAAATACAATATTGGAAAATATAAAGAAAGAGATATTTATATTAATGAATGTATTGACATCGTTGATAGTTTAACAAAAAATATTTCTCAAATATTATCAGTTCATTCTATAGAAAATTTGAATAATGATGAAGAATATTTGAAAATAAATGATACACTAGAAGATATATTAAAAAAATACGAAATATTAGCAAATCAAAAGAAAATAACCGTCAATAATTATATATCAGATGAGAATATTTATATAGGAAAAACAGCGTTAAAGATTATTTTATCTAATTTGATTAGTAATGCGATAAAATATACCGATGTAAATGGGGTAATTAATATTGGGATAGTTGATGATTGGTTATATATAGAGAATTCATATGGTAACAATAGAATTTCGAATATGGATGAAATATTTGATGTTAAATTTGATTTAAATAAGGAAAATAGTAATGGATTAGGCTTGTATATTGTAAGTAATATTCTGAATAATTACAATATAGAATATAAAGCATTGCAGGATGAAGAATTTTTTATCTTTAAAATTAAAATATTTTCTTAAACAAGATATAATTTTGCAATAGTTATTGAAAAAATAGAGACTTATTATGTAGCGCTTACTGAAAAACAAGCAGATAAAAAAGAGATGGAGGAAACTTTATGGCAAGAAAGAGATAAAACTTATAATATATATAATATATATGCAGAGAAGGTGGTGCTGCTGGACGTAAATGATAGAAAATATGTTGTTAAAGGTTTGGGGCAATCTAATATATGGTACGGAAACGAAGAAGAAGATAGGAAAGTAGAGACGATTATAGAAAACTATGAAAAAGATAAAATTAATAAGGTTAATGAAATAGAAAAATACACAGAGGAATTGGAAGGAAAAGAAAAAGAAGCGGTTGTCAAGGTAAGAATTAATCAGGACAAGTTCAGAGAAAAATTAATAAATAAATATAAAAAATGTTGTTTGTGCAATGTTAATATGAACGAATTATTGGTGGCAAGCCATATTAAACCATGGAGTATAAGTGATGCAAATGAGAAGCTTGATATACATAATGGTCTGTTAATGTGTCCTAATCACGATAAGTTATTTGATAGAGGATATATTTCATTTGATGATACCGGCAGGATTTTAATTTCTGAAAGGTTAGATGATAATAACAGAATGTATATGAATATAACAGCTAAGATGAAAATAGACATTACAGAAGAGAATATAAAGTATATAAAATATCATAGGAAAAATGTATTTATTGAAAAATAGCTATTAGCAGTATGCTAGATAATATTTTCCGTTTATAAATTTGAAAAAATGTTGTATAAACAACAGAAAATCACTTCTTCATTAAATATAATAAGCGTGTCGGGTGCTAAAGCACCAGGATAAATAGATTATAATAATGGAGAGTAAATATATGGATAATAAAATGTTTTGTTTTCAGTGTGAGCAGACAGCAGGATGTTCAGGTTGTACAGGTAATGCAGGTGTCTGTGGAAAGGACGCTTCTACAGCAAAGCTTCAGGACGAGCTTACAGGTGCACTTATAGGACTTGTTAAGACCTGCGGAAGCAATCCTAAGACAGAGAATACAGACAGAATAATAATCGAAGGTCTGTTTACAACAATAACTAATGTGAATTTTAATAATCAGACATTACAGGATATGATTGATAAGGTTCATAATGAAAAGAATATTATATCACCAGGCTGTAGTGCCTGTGAGGCAAGATGTGGCAATACAGATGATTATGATATGAATGAGATATGGAATGCAGACGCTGATATACGTTCATTAAAATCACTTATCCTTTTTGGAGTAAGAGGAATGGCAGCTTATGCTTACCACGCAATGGTGTTAGGCTATACAGATGATACAGTTAATGAGTTCTTCTACAAGGCTCTTTCATATATAAGCTTTGATTTGGACGAGAGCCAGCTTCTTCCTGTAGTTATGGAAGTTGGTGAAGTTAATTTGAAATGTATGGAACTTTTAGATAAGGCTAATACAACAAGTTATGGAAATCCTTCACCGGTAAAGGTTACTTTGAATGTAGAAAAAGGACCATTTATTGTTGTAACAGGACACGATTTAAAAGATCTGGAACTGCTTCTTGAACAGACTAAGGATAAAGGAATAAATATATATACACACGGCGAAATGCTTCCAGCACACGCATATCCTAAGCTTAATAAATATCCTCATTTAAAGGGTAACTTTGGTACAGCGTGGCAGAATCAGCAGAAGGAGTTCGATGCAATTCCGGGAGCTGTATTATTTACAACTAACTGCCTTATGCCAGTTAAGAAAAGCTATGAAGACAGGGTATTTACAACAGAGGTAGTGTCATATCCACAGATGGTGCATATCGGGGAAGATAAAGATTTTACACCTGTAATCAATAAGGCACTTGAGCTTGGCGGATATAAAGAAGACCAGCATAGAACAGGCATTAATGGCGGAGAGTATGTGATGACAGGTTTCGGACATTCAGCAGTGCTTTCCGTTGCTGATAAGGTAATAGAAGGTGTTAAGAATGGGTCAATCAGCCATTTCTTCTTAGTAGGAGGTTGTGATGGTGCAAGACCGGGACGTAATTATTATACAGAATTTGTTAAAAAGACACCAGCAGAGTCTATAATTCTTACACTTGCCTGTGGTAAGTACAGATTTAATGACCTTGAGCTTGGAGATATTGATGGTCTTCCAAGAATTATGGATATGGGACAGTGTAATGATGCCTATAGTGCGATAAAGGTAGCAATTGCTTTAGCAGAAGCATTTGAATGTGAAGTAAATGAGCTTCCACTCTCAATGGTTTTATCGTGGTATGAGCAGAAAGCTGTATGTATACTTCTTACACTCCTTCATCTTGGAATTAAGAATATACTTTTAGGACCTACACTTCCAGCATTCATCTCACCTAATGTACTGAAGATACTTGTTGAGAATTACGCAATAGCACCTATCAGTACACCAGAGGAAGATTTAAAGAAAATATTAGGCAACTAATTATATGTGATTTTTTTGGTTGGATAATTACTTGCTTTATCTTTAGCTGTAAGCTCTTTTAATTCTCTTATCGTGAAATATCCGCACACAATTGCGGCTGCGGCATCGGCAATCGGGCCGGCATACATAACACCATCAATTCCCATAAATATTGGGAATATTACTATGAGCGGAAGTAAGAATAATATCTGTCGTGTAAGGCTTAATAATACGCCAAGGCTCGATTTGCCGATAGAGTTAAAGAAGTTGGATGTAACCGGCTGTATTCCATTAATTAAAGTAAGGAACATATATATTCTGAAATACCGCTCAGAGAATTGGAAATAAAGTTCACTTCCGTTACCGAATACGCTGATAATCTGTCTTGGAAATACCTGAAAACAGAAAAATGCAATCAGTGATAAGAAAGAAGCTGCTCCAAGTGCTAAAAGGTATGTCTTTTTTACACGTTTGTACTTACGTGCGCCATAGTTAAATCCGATAACAGGCTGTGTGCCTTGTGATATACCAATAACAAAGGACATAAATATCATATTAACCTTTGTTATTATTCCTGCACACGCAAGTGGAATATCACCGCCGTAGATTGACTGTGCACCATAGCGGGACAGTGTATTATTCATAACAATCTGGACAATTGTCATAGCAATCTGGTTAAAGCAGGCACTTGCACCAAGTATTAAAATGTTCTTGCAGTAACACCATTTTATATTAAAGCTGTCCCCGCTAAGTTTAATATTCTTAAAATGGAACATATATCTTAAGCTTATGCAGAAAGATATAATCTGGCCTGTAATAGTTGCTAAAGCTGCACCTGTCATTCCCATATTAAATATAAAGATAAATATAGGATCTAATATTGTATTCACAATAGCACCAACAAGCATAGAAGTCATAGAGTAGCGTGGATTTCCGTCAGCAAGTATCAACTTACTCATACCTGTGTTGGCGATAAGAAATGGAAATCCAAACGCTGTTATTCTTGTATAAGCCTTAGCATATGGCAGAACGTCAGTAGTTGCACCAAAGAATTTAAGCATAGGCGTAAGGAATATTGTTGTAATTAAGAACAATGCAGTTCCGCATACCGCCATAAGAAATATTCCGTTGCCAGCATATTTTTCTGATAAATGCTTCTCGCCAGCCCCAAGATGAAGTGAGAAGTTCGTAGCACTTCCTATTCCTAACAGAAGTGAGATAGCAGTGCATGTAGTTGATAGTGGAAACGCAATATTAGTTGCGGCATTGCCAAGCATACCAATACCCTGTCCGATAAATATCTGGTCTACTATATTATAAAGAGCAGTTACCAGCATTGAGATTATGCAGGGAATTGCAAAATTAATTAAAAGAGTGGACTCTTTTTTATAACCCAGAGGGTTGTCAGTTGTAGATGAATTCATAAAAAGTTCCTTTCATTATATTTAATATTTATATCTTGTTGACTACGCACAGTATAACATATTAAAAATAAAATTGTAATTGACGTAATTGATAAGTATGTCAGTAATTAACACATACAAGAGATAAATTGAAGTTAAATAATTATATTTTATTAAAGTGCTTTTGATAAGTATTGTTGACACACTTGTATTTGGGTGTAGAATATATAAGCTATTAAGTATTCAGATGATTAAATATATTAAACACACAGGAGGTATATATGAGTGTATCTAATAAAAAATCGATAGATATGACAAGTGGAGCTTTATGGAACAAAATACTTCTGTTTGCTCTTCCACTTGCGGCAAGCAGTATATTACAGCAGTTGTTTAACTCTGTTGATACGGCGGTAGTCGGAAGATTTGCAAGCAGTCAGGCACTGGCGGCTGTTGGAAGCAACAGTTCTTTAATATCACTTATGATTAATCTTTTTATAGGAATATCATTAGGTTCAAATGTTGTTATTGCTCGTTATATAGGAGAAAAATCAGAAAAAAACATACACGCCGCAATACATACAGCAATACTTGTTGCCATTATAAGCGGATTTTTTGTTATGATTGCAGGTCAGTTCATAGCAAAACCTGTGCTTCTTCTTATGGGAACACCGGAGGATGTTATTGACCTTGCCGTGTTGTATCTTAGAATTTATCTTCTAGGTATGCCATTTATTATGCTGTATGACTTTGGCTCATCAATTCTTAGAAGTACGGGCGACAGCAGAAGACCTCTTTATTGTCTTATTGTTGCAGGAGTTATTAATACACTTCTTAATCTTGTGCTTGTTATAGTGTTCAGATTAGGTGTGTCAGGAGTTGCGATTGCAACAGTTATTTCTAATATAGTAAGTTCTTCAATGGTTATATATATTCTTACACACGAATCAGAGCCTATAAAGCTGGAATTAAGACAGCTTAAGATATCTGTTAAGGAATTAAAGAAAATATTGGTTATAGGTATTCCGGCAGGACTTCAGGGAATGATGTTCTCAATAGCCAATGTGTGTATACAGAGCACAATTAACAGCTTTGGTTCAAGTGCAGTTGCAGGTTCAGCGGCGGCACTTAATTATGAATTCTTTGCATATTTCCTTGTAAATGCGTTCGCTCAGGCGGCAGTAACATTTACAAGCCAGAATTATGGCGCAGGGGAATATAACAGATGTAAGAAAATATTCCGCATATCTTTAGTGTTTGCGCTTGTATCGTGTGGTATTCTTTCGGGTATATTTGTTATGGGAAGGGAATTCTTTCTTCGTATATATACGACCGATGCAGATGTTCTTGTATTTGCGAGGCAGAGAATTATCATTGCAACAACGCTGGAATTATTAACAGCAGTATATGAGATAAGCGCAGGAGCTATGCGAGGTCTGGGATATTCACTGCTTCCAGCGGTAATTACCTGTGTTGGTTCGTGTGTTATAAGACTTATATGGATATCAACAGTATGTAAGGTTGTACACGTATTCTGGGTGCTTATGATTATATATCCAATATCGTGGGTAATCACAGGAATTGCTATGATGACAGCTTATTATATTGTCAGAAGAAAATGTTTCACATTCACCCATTGACACGGTAGGCGAATGGGTATAATATCATACAAAAAGATGATAATAAGAAAGGAAGCAAGGAAATGATAATATCATCGAAAGGGCGGTATGCCTTAAGAGTAATGGTATATCTTGCGGTTCATCACAGTGATGATTATATACCATTAAAGGAGATATCAGATAAAGAAGAATTGTCAAAGAAATATCTCGAGACAATTACAAGAATGTTATCAAAAGCAAATCTTATAGAAGCAGCAAGCGGACACGGCGGTGGCTACAGATTAACAAGAAAGCCAGAGGATTACAGCGTTGGTGAGATATTAAAGCTTACCGAAGGAACACTTGCTCCTGTAACCTGTCTTAATGAGGAGACTTTAATGTGTGAACATTCGTCTTCCTGCTATACGCTTCCTATATGGCAGGGACTTGCAGATGTAATTAATAACTATCTTGATAATATGACACTCGCAGATGTTGCGGCAACAGCAATTGATAAGGCGGGTAATAAGACGGCATATAATGCCTGATAATATATGCGGCATTGTGCTGGCACACTTGGCACAAAGCAGTCCTGCGTTTAAATGAGTGTGCAGAAATGAGGAGTATTATGTCAGATAAGAATTTATTAAATGTTAAAGATTTATATGTAGATGTAGAAGATAAGGAAATTCTTCATGGTGTTAATCTTTCAATAGGCAAGGGTGAAACACATGTACTTATGGGACCTAATGGAACAGGTAAGTCAACACTTGGCTATGCTTTAATGGGCAACCCAAGATATACAGTAAAGAGTGGTGAGATATGGTTTGACGGTAAGAATATTACTGATGAACAAGTTAATGAGAGAGCTAAAGCAGGAATGTTCTTATCATTCCAGAACCCACTTGAAGTTCCGGGTGTTACACTCAGTTCATTTATAAGAAATGCCCTTGAATTAAAGACCGGCAAGAGAACAAGATATATGGAATTCAAGAAAGAACTTGAAAAGACTATGGAGCTTTTATCTATGGACAAGTCTTATGCAGAGAGAGATCTTAATGTAGGCTTTTCAGGTGGTGAGAAGAAGAAGGCAGAGATATTACAGCTTCTTATGTTAAAGCCATCATTTGCAATTCTTGATGAAACAGATTCAGGACTTGATGTTGATGCTGTAAAGACTGTATCAGCAGGTATAGAAGAATACCAGAAGACCTGCAAGGGAAGCCTTCTTATAATTACACACAGCACAAGAATACTTGAATCTTTATCAGTTGATTATACACACGTTATGATTGAGGGGAAGATTATAAGCACAGGTGATGCTTCACTTGTTGATAAGATTAATGAAAATGGTTTCGCAGAATACGAAGCAGAATAGTCAGCCATAATCATACGTTGATATATGAAAGGAGTTTACATCGAATTATGAAAGAAAAGACATATGTAGATGATATAGATAGAAACATATATGATTTCAAGAATGATGATAAGGACACATATAAGTTAAATGCTGGTCTTACTCCTGAGATAGTTGAGAAGCTCTCAAAGGAGAAGAATGACCCTGCTTGGATGCAGAATTTCAGGCTTGAGTCATTACAGATATATAATAATATGAAAGTACCTGACTGGGGACCATCTATAGAAGGTCTTAATATGGACAATATAGTAACTTATGTAAGACCTAATACTAATATGAAAGCTAAATGGTCAGAAGTACCAGAAGACATTAAGGATACATTTGAAAAGCTTGGTATTCCACAGGCAGAAAGAAAGTCACTTGCTGGTGTTGGAGCACAGTACGATTCAGAGCTTGTGTATCACAATGTAAGACAGGAAGTTGCTGAGATGGGTGTTGTATATACAGATATGGAGAGTGCGTTAAAGGGTGAATATGCAGATATGGTGCGTACACATTTTATGAAGCTTGTTAAGCCTACTGACCATAAGTTTGCGGCACTTCATGGTGCAGTATGGTCTGGTGGTTCTTTCGTATATGTTCCAAAGGGAGTATCAGTTGAGATACCATTACAGTCATATTTCAGACTTAATGCACCGGGAGCAGGACAGTTCGAGCATACACTTATTATTGTAGATGAGGGAGCTGATTTGCATTTCATAGAGGGGTGTTCAGCACCTAAGTATAATGTAGCTAATCTACACGCCGGCTGTGTTGAGCTATTTGTAGGAAAGAATGCCAAGCTTAGATATTCAACTATAGAGAACTGGTCTAAGAATATGTATAACCTTAATACTAAGAGAGCTATTGTTGAGGAAGGTGGTACAATTGAGTGGGTATCAGGCTCATTTGGCTCACACGTATCATATCTTTATCCTATGAGTATTCTTAAGGGTGATAATTCTAAAATGGAATTTACAGGAATTACATTTGCAGGAAAAGGACAAAATCTTGATACAGGTGCAAAGGTTGTCCATACAGGAAAGAACACAAGCTCATATATTAATACTAAGTCAATATCAAAGGATGGTGGAATTAGTACATTCAGGTCATCAGTTATAGTTAATTCCAAGGCAGAGAATTCCAAGGCTTCTGTATCGTGTCAGTCACTTATGCTTGACAGCATATCACGTTCAGATACAATCCCGGCAATGGATATTAAGACAAGCAAGGCGGATGTCGGACACGAAGCACAGATTGGAAGCATAAGCGATGAAGCAGTATTCTATCTTATGTCAAGAGGAATGACAGAGGAAGATGCAAGAGCTTGTATCGTAAGTGGATTTGCAGATAACGTATCTAAGGAGCTTCCACTTGAATATGCAATTGAAATGAATAATCTCATAAGACTTGAAATGAAAGGCAGTATAGGTTAATTGTGCTGATAAGATGAGCAGGAATGGAGAAATTTATGAATAATAATGAATATAGAATAAATGCACTTCCAGCAAAGACATGGTACCAGCTTAATATGAATGATACACGTCTTTTATGGGATGATAATTTAGTACCTTGTAATATGGATACAAAAGGCTGTGATAAGGTATGTTCAGATGTTAATGCTAAAGATTACAGTGATATAGAAAATGCAGTTCTTACAGGTGCAGGCAAAGAAGCAGATGTGTTATTTGAAGCAGGCGTAACTAATACATTACTTGTAAATGCAGATAAAGAAACTAACGGCCAGACATTATATATTAATGTCAATGGCAATGATAAGAGCCAGTCAGGAAAGATTATAGTTAATGTAGAGGATAATGTTACATTTACAATAATTGAGAACTTTAAAGGTGAGAGCAGTACAGAAGGCAGGGTAGCATTAAGAACACTTATAGATACAGGTCTTAACAGCAAGGTACGCCTTATTCAGGTATATATGCAGCCAGAAAGCATTGATGTATTAAGCGATACAGGATGCAGGCTTTCAGATAATGCCTCATTTGAGATTGTTCAGGTATTCGTAGGCAGGGGCAGCCTTTATGATGGAATAAGGACAGAGCTTATAGGCAATAATTCTGCATTTACAGCAGATATTGGATACCTTGGAGCTAAGAAGCAGAATATAGATATTAACCTTATATCTAATCATATTGGAAAGAAGACTAACAGCGGGATAAGAGTTGATGGTGCATTAAAGGACGAAGCCTCTAAGCTTTTCAGAGGTTCTATTGATTTTAAAAATGGTTCTTCTGGTTCAGTTGGTGCAGAGACAGAAAATGTACTTTTACTTGGCGAAGATGTCAGAAACAAGACAATACCTCTTATACTCTGTGCAGAGGAAGATGTTAATGGTTCACACGGAGCTACAATCGGTGAGCTCGATGAGGAAACATTGTTCTATTATGCTTCAAGAGGCATTGATAAGAAGAACGCTGAGGATATAATGACTAAAGGAAGAATTGAAGTTATTATAAGAAAGATTAATGACGAGGACACAGAAAAGCTTGCAGAGGAGCAGCTTGAAGAAGTGTTGCAGTAATGGAGGCAGTAATGGAGATTAAAGAGCAGAAAGATTATAGAAAAGATTTTCCACTTCTTAATAATAATTCTTCTATATATATTGATAATGCGGCAACAGCACAGAAGCCACAGTGCGTAATTGATGCTGAAAGCAGATTTTATGAGGTTAATAATGCCAATCCTCTCCGTGGCTTTTATCCATTAAGTCTTGCCGCTACTAAGGAATATGAGGATGCAAGGGAGGTTGTAAGACAGTTTCTTAATGCGGACTCTGATAAGGAGATAATCTTTACAAGAAATACAACAGAAAGCCTTAACCTTGTTGCATACAGCTATGGTATTAATAATCTTAAGGCTGGAGATGAAATAGCAGTTTCAATAATGGAACACCACAGCAATCTTCTGCCTTGGCAGATGGTTGCAAGAGTGACAGGTGCAACTTTAAGATATCTGGAATGTGAGAAGGACGGAACATTAAAAGATGATACTCTTAAAGATGGAATTAATGCTAATACTAAGATCGTTGCAGTTGCACAGGTTTCCAATGTATTAGGCTGTGTCAATCCAATTAAAAAGATAGCCAAAATAGCACACGATAATGGTGCTGTTATGGTTGTTGATGCGGCACAGAGTGCACCACATATGAAGATTGATGTAAAAGACTTAGATGCTGATTTTCTTGCATTTTCAGGACATAAGCTTATGGGACCTATGGGAATTGGTGTACTTTATGGTAAGGAAAGCATACTTAAGAATATGCAGCCATTTCTTACAGGTGGTGAGATGATTAATTCAGTTACTAGAGATGGTGCAACTTATGCAGAACTTCCACACAAGTTCGAGGCAGGAACGGTAAATGCGGCAGGAGCTGTTGGTCTTGCAGCAGCAATTAAATACATTAATGAGATAGGCTTTGACTATATACAGCAGAAAGAAGAAAGACTTGCAAAGATTGCTATTAACGGACTTAAAGGTCATAAGTACATTCATATATTAGGCTCTGATGATTATAAGAACCATACAGGAATAGCAGCATTTACAATAGATGGGGTTCACCCACACGATGTAAGCGAGATATTATCTTCTGACGGAATAGATGTAAGGGCTGGACATCACTGTGCACAGCCACTGCTTACATTTCTTGGAGTTAATAATGCGACAAGAGCAAGCTTTATGTTCTATAATACAGAGAAGGAAGCAGAAGCATTTGTTGAGAGTGTGCTTAACGTAAGAAGGAGAATGGGTTATGATGAATAGAGGCTTTTATAATGAAATACTTACAGAACATAATATAAGACCAGAATTTAAACACGACTTAGAAGATGCCAATATCGTCCTTGAGGGTGTAAATCCTAACTGTGGTGATGATATATGGCTTAAGCTTAAGGTTGAAGACGGTATTATTAAGGACGGAGCTTTTGTTGGAGATGGCTGTGCTATATCCCAGGCATCGGCTGATATTATGCTTGGGATGATAATTGGAAAGACTAAAGAAGAAGCTTTAAAGCTTGGAGATTTATTCTTTAAGATGATTAAGGGTGAAGCAACCGATGAGGAGATTGAAGAATTAGACGAGGCATCAGCACTTAAAGATATATCACATATGCCTGCAAGAGTAAAATGTGCTGTACTTGGCTGGCATACATTAGATGAGGCATTAAATAAGGAGTAATATGGCAAAGTATATTATGGCACTTGATCAGGGAACGACAAGCTCAAGATGTATATTATTTGATAAGGCTGGCAATATCTGTTCAATGGCACAGAGGGAATTTGAACAGATATATCCTAAGCCGGGCTGGGTGGAACACAATCCAATGGAGATATGGTCAACACAGTATGCGGTTATGTCTGAGGCTATGGCACTTGTGGGTGCTAAGCCTAAGGATATAGCTGGCATTGGAATAACCAACCAGCGTGAAACTACAATTGTGTGGGATAAAGAAACAGGTGAGCCTGTATATAATGCTATTGTATGGCAGTGCAGACGTACAGCCAAGGATATTAATCTGCTTGTAAAAGATGGTTATGCAGATGTAATCAAGGCAAAGACAGGACTTGTGCCAGATGCGTATTTTAGTGCAACTAAGATTGCGTGGATACTTAGTAATGTAGCAGGAGCAAGGAAAAAGGCAGAAGAGGGCAGATTGCTATTCGGTACGGTTGACACCTGGCTTATATGGAAGCTTACAGGCGGTGCGGTGCACGTTACAGACTATACTAATGCTTCAAGAACTATGCTTTTTGATATTCATAACAGGTGCTGGGATAAAGAGCTTCTTGAAAAGTTCAATATACCAGAGGTTATGCTTCCTAAGGTAAAGCCTTCAAGCTGTATATATGGTTATACAGACCCTTCTGTTCTTGCTGGAAATGTTGCAATAGCAGGTGCGGCAGGTGACCAGCAGGCGGCACTTTTTGGACAGTGCTGTTTTGAGCCGGGAGAAGTAAAGAATACATATGGAACAGGCTGTTTTCTTCTTATGAATACAGGGGATAAGCCTGTGGAGTCTAAGCATGGTCTTATAACTACGATTGCGGCAGGAAGTGATGACCAGCTTCATTATGCACTTGAGGGAAGTGTATTTACAGGCGGTGCAATTGTACAATGGCTTCGTGATGAGATGAGGCTTATAAGAAGCTCTTCACAATCAGAAGATTATGCAAGAATGGTAAATGACACCAATGGAGTATATATTGTTCCTGCATTTTCAGGAATGGGTGCACCTTACTGGAATCCTTATGCAAGAGGCTGCGTTGTAGGCTTATCAAGAGGTGCTAACAAGGAACATTTTATAAGGGCATCGCTTGAGTCAATAGCATATCAGACATATGATGTGTTAAAGGCAATGGAAAGTGACACAGGACATATAGTTAAAGAGTTAAAAGTAGATGGCGGGGCAAGTGCCAATGATTTCCTAATGGAATTTCAGGCAGACATTCTTGGAGCTAAGATAAGACGTCCTAAGTGTATAGAAACTACTGCACTTGGTGCAGCATATCTTGCTGGTCTGGCAGTTGGTTTCTTTAAGGATCTGAATGAGATAAGAGATAACTGGCAGTTGGCTTCCACATTTGAGAGCAGTATGGCACCATCAGACAGGGATAACCTTCTCGCAGGCTGGAGAAGAGCCGTAAAATGTGCCATCTCTTATACAGATGAATAAAACTGAATAAAAAATATATTGTTTTTGCTTTGTTATTGTATATAGTGTATAATTTTAAGCATATATATCAGGGAGGAAGAGGTTTTGGATAATAATGTACTAAAGGCACTTAATGTAATAGAGCAGGTCAACAATGTTATATTAGGAAAAGATAAACAAATAAGAGAGATTATGGCGGCATTTCTGGCTGGAGGCCATATACTTTTGGAGGATATTCCGGGTGTTGGTAAGACAACACTTGCGACAGCATTTTCTAAGGCAATGGCACTTGACTGCAAGAGGGTGCAGTTTACTCCGGACGTAATGCCGTCTGATCTTACAGGATATTCTGTATACAGAAATGACTTAGGTCAATTCATATATCAGCCGGGAAGCGTGTTCTGTAATCTGCTGCTTGCTGATGAGATTAACAGAACATCACCTAAGACACAGTCAGCACTTTTAGAGGTTATGGAAGAAAGAAAGGTAAGCGTTGAGGGCGTTACCAGAGAAGTTCCAGAACCTTTTATTGTTATTGCAACACAAAATCCGCTTGGTAATGCAGGAACACAGAGCCTTCCAGAAGCACAGATGGATAGATTTATGATTACTTTATCAATCGGTTACCCTGATTATGAAAGTGAGCTTGATATGGCTATGTCTGTAGGAAAGCAGAGCAGGACAAGTGATATGACACCAGTGGTGAGCATAGATGATTTTATAAGTATGCAGAATGAAATATATGATGTATATATGAACGAGAGCATATACAAATATATAGTTAATCTTGTTACAGCTACAAGAAAGTCACGTTATATAGAAAGAGGTGCAAGTCCAAGAGCGACTATAGCACTTGTAAAGATGTGTAAGGCGTGGAGCTGGCTTAACGGAAGGGATTATGTTGTTCCTGCGGACGTTATTGCACAGTTTGAGTATGTTATAACACACAGAATAATTCTTAATATGGCGGCGAGAATGGACGGTAAAGACAAGGCAGAAGTGATTAATGATATTTTGAAATCAGTTGCTAAGCCAGCAGTAGGAAAGAAGGCATAATGACAGGTGTATTTTTGATTATTATACTTGCTGTTGTGTGGTATGTAGCAGGCATATTTCATTCATTTGCACTTATGCTTTATGTAGCTGTTAATCTTCTGCTAATAGCAGGTATGTATATATTAACTCGTATATATAAAAGAAATGTTGCATTTGATTTTGATGTTAATCTGGCAGAGGAGTTAAAGAATTCTGGCTGCCAGTTAAGAATTAATGTAAGCAATAAAACAGGAATACCAATCACGAAAATCAGATTAGATGTAGTCGTGTCATATTGTGATAAGAAAGGTAAAGAATACAAGAAATACCGAAAGAACGTAAAGCTGTACGGAGGCTGTAAGGGCAGGAAGGATAATATGGATTTATCTGTCAGCCTGCCATATTGTGGAATGGCGGATGTAAAGATAGTTAAAGCGAAAGTGTATGATTACACAGGCTTGTTTTATTGTACAATAAAGCCTTTAAGCATAATGAATATTTTGATATTTCCAGAAGTTGAAAGCAGTATATATGAAGGCGCTTTTTCACAATATGAAAGCAATAATAATATAGAGTTGTATATCAACAGAAAAGGCAGTTCACACGATGATATAAGACAGATAAGGGAATATCAGACAGGAGATTCTTACAGGCACATACACTGGAATTTAAGTTCAAGAACGGGAGATCTGCTTATTAAGGAATTCTGTGGACAAGTTGACAGGGAGATACTTGTGCTTCTTGATACATTGCCTGATGATATTAATAATATTGAGCGTATGAGCAGCTTTTATGATAAGACAGCTATGCTTGTTATGGGTTTTATTCAGGATGACACGAAGGTATCAGTGCTGTGGAATGATCTTAATTCTGGAGCTTTATGTAAACAGACAGTATCAGATTATGATGATTTAAAGAATGTATATTATATATTATATAGGCTTCATTATAATTGTCGTAATAATGATACGGATATTAGCAGGGAATACAGCCTTGGAGAGTATATTGATAAGAATATCATAAAGATAGATACATCATCTGATGTTACTGAGTTATTGGGAGAAAATGTATATGGAGAACATGCGTATTAATGTAAGGCAGGCACATTCTGACACATATAATGGTAATCCTTATATAGCCTTTGCAGGGATAATGACAGGGCTGTTATCGGTTATATTATTTGTTGATGAATTAGATGCTGTCAGCTTTACAGTTGTGGGAGTATTATTATTCTCAGGAATATATGCGTATATTTTAAGTTATGCACATTATAATAAGAGGAAGTTTCTGCCATTTGTGATAGTGGGAGAAGTGGCTGTAACAGCTATATTGTCTGTATTTAATATACAGCGTATATCAGAGCAGTCTGTATCAATAATGCAGGCACTGGTTGACGGACGGGCAAATACACAGAATGTTACATATGTGGTGTTTGTAAGCAGTGTCGTGCTTATTTATATTATATATCTGTTAGAGGTTATATTTAAAAACCGTGTTATATTGACACTGGTTACAGTTGTAATGCTTGCAGCTTCACCTATATTAAGATTAGAGGTAAGCTTGTTTCATATATTTGTAATAGTTATGCATCAGGTTATAGTGGGCGTGTCTTACGCTGTGCTTGGAAGACGTAAGAAAATGCTGTATACAACAAGAAGCGGAAAGTTGATACATAAGAAAAGTATAATATATTGTATTGCAGCGACAGTGATTATTTTCTTTGCAGCTGATATTATTACCAATATATTTTCTGAATATATGTATGGTTCTATTTCGGGCATAGAGCAGACTATCTATAAGACATCAAAGAGAATATCAGGCAAGGGTTCTGATGTTAAGATTAATGGGGAGATAAGTTCAGGCAATAATTACCAGTCTGGAATTACCCAGATGACAGTTACGGTAAGTAAAATGCCAACAGAGGATTTATATCTTTACGGTTTCAGAGGTGGCGAATATAAGGGCGGAAGCTGGGATTCAACTGATGATGATACTATATGTAAGAATATAGACAGAACTGAATTTAAGAAAGAAACGATATCACAGCCTGTTTACGCATCAACATATTTTAAAAAGATGTATTATTATATTAATATATATATGAGGAACAGCGGAATTGTTGCGACCTCTAACAATAATAAAATAAACAGAAAATTAGATGTTAAATATGTTAATGATAATTATAAACAGACAATAGAGCCTTATTACAATAGTGGTTCTAAGAATTTCAGCAAAGGTGATGACGGAAAGAAAACATACAATATTGAATATATTGAACAGGCAGATATGCAGTCTGAATGGAGAGAGAAGAGTAATGAAAAATATAATACAACAGTTCGGGATTATAAAAATGTACAGCAGTTGTATAAGGCAGCTATGACTCCAATCTATTCTGCTGTATCCAAAAGTTTGGTTCCAAGGCTGACTTCATATGTTCAGGCTAATCCATTAACATCACTAAGTGATAAGACTACATTTATTATGTATACACTGCTAAGCAATACAAGATATACAAGAACTCCGGGGGTAATGTTGGGATCATCAGATATTGCGGAGGATTTTCTGTTTAATGCACAGAGGGGTTACTGCGTTCATTATGCAACGGTGGCTACAATTATGTACAGGCTGTACGGAGTTCCAGCAAGATATGTATGTGGTTACAGATTAAGTGCCGAGGACTTCAAGGAAACTGATCAGTCAACTTATGTTGCAGAGGTTTCTGATAAAAAAATGCACGCGTGGACGGAAATATTTATTGATAATTATGGATGGGTTCCTGTAGATGTTACGCCAGCAAGTGATGGAAGCTGTGCAGTTTCATATCCGGGTTATGATATTAATACATTTAACAATGTTATGAGTGAACACGGCTGGACACTCGATAAAGCGAGCATTAGCGGTGATAGCAGTGAAGATGTAACTTATGTAAGTACAAGAAGCGGAGCTGTTAAGGTGGCATTAAAAAAAGGCTTTAAAGTGGCTGTAGTGGTTGTTAAATATATAGCAATACTGACTCTTGTTATATTAATTGTCTTGCTGCCATTATGGATTAAGTTATACAGGGTAAGCAGGCTCAGGAAAATTCAGTCTTTAAGTTCGTGTGATATATATGAAAGATTAATGGAAATGCTGCATTTTGCGGGAGATTTCACCGGATATAACGGGACAGAGGAAGATTTTGCTTATAAGCTTTCGGCACGTTATGGCAATATTACATACGAAGAAGCAAAAAATGTATACGATAGTATTATGTATATACGTTTTGCTGATACAGATAAAGGCAGGTCATATTATAAGAAGAATGTATTGGTCTTATACAGAAAAGCGGCGGAAGAAATTTATAAGGAATTAAAGAAGAAAAAAAGAATAGTATTCAAATATATACATTGTTATATCTGACTTTAATATTGACGAATAATTTCTTTCGCATTATTATATGTTATATATAACAATGGAGGAAAAATATATGATGTTAGCTCTTATAACAGCAAAACAGGTTATTGTATTATTTATATTAATATTTTCTGGATTTATATGTGTTAAGACAGGTGCAGTAAAGATAGAGGGAAGGAAAGCATTTTCTGATCTTCTGGTATATTTTGTTGTGCCTTGTATGATAATTAATTCTTATCTGACAGAATTTGATGACAATATTTTTAAGAATATATTGTACGCATTGGGATTAAGCATACTGCTTTTAGTTGTTGGATTTGCCATAACATTTTTATTATCTTTTAAGTTAAAGGGAGATAATGTGCCTATCGTAAGATTTGGCTGTATGTTTTCTAATGCAGCATATATGGGATTTCCTCTGATACAGGCTCTATTTGGAAGTGAGGGACTTATATATGCAAGTGCCTTTGTGACAGCATTCAATATTTTTTTATGGACACTTGGATATTCAATTGTAAGCAGAACCTTTGATTTAAAAGCAATTGTTAAAAAGATATTCACAACACCAGCTATAATATCAGTGTTTATTGGACTTTTAATATTTATTGCAGGAATTCCGCTTCCAGATATTATAAGTCAGCCAATAAGTTATGCGGCGGCTATTAACACGCCGTTATCTATGTTTATTACAGGTATGATAATTGCGGCAAGCCCAATAAAGAATATGTTTAATAATAAGCTTGTATATTTTGCAATTATTGTCAGAATGTTCATTATACCTGTAGTGTGCATAGCTATTTTTAAAATGTTTAATATCAGCGGAATGGTTGCTGATGTTGTAATTATTCTTGAGGCGTGTCCTTGTGCATCAATATCTTCTGTATTTGCGGTGCAATTCGGATATGATGAGGATGTTGCGGCGGCTATGGTGGTGCTTACTACATTTATAAGCATAATAACACTGCCGGCGGTGGCACTTATTATAACTACATTAATATAATGATACCAGGGGCAAAAGGATTAAAACTATGTGAGTTTGCTCATATTTTGGGGCTTTTGCCACAACATCATATAATTAATATGTGTTAAATTTTAATTAAACATTGTATTAACTTGGGGATAGCCATTTATTTTTTGTTAAATGTATGCTATTATACACAAGTATTTTATGATTATGAGAGTATAATAGAGGTTATTTATGAAGATACTATTTGTTTCGCTTGGCTGCGATAAGAATCTTGTTGATACTGAGAATATGCTTGGCATCTTAAAGAATAAGGGATTTGAGTTCACTGATGATGAATGGGAAGCTGATATTATAGCAATTAATACCTGCTGTTTTATAGGCGATGCCAAGCAGGAAAGTATTAATACAATACTTGAGATGGCAGAACATAAGAAAGATGCCAGATGTAAGGTGCTTGTAGTTGCAGGCTGTCTTGCACACAGATATCAGGATGAGATTATTAAGGAAATTCCGGAAGTAGATGCATTTGTTGGAACATCTTCTTATGATAAGATTGCTGATATGATTAATTCTGTACTTGAAGAAAAGGGCATATCTAATTTTGTTGAAGATGCGAACAGAATGCCAATGGTTGAAGCTGATAGAATTGTGACAACCCCGGGTTATTATGAGTATTTAAAGATTGCAGAGGGTTGTGATAAGCACTGTACTTACTGTGTAATACCTAAGGTAAGGGGAAGCTTTAGAAGCTTTCCTATTGAGTATCTTGTTAACCAGACTAAGAAGCTCGTTGAGGGCGGTGTTAAAGAGATTATACTTGTTGCACAGGAAACAACTCTTTATGGAGTTGATTTATATGGAAAGAAGTCGCTTCCTAAGCTTTTACATAATCTTGGCTTAATAGAAGGACTTGAATGGATAAGAATTCTTTACTGTTATCCGGAAGAGATTAATGATGAGCTTATAGAAGCTATTAAAAATGAGCCAAAGGTCTGTCATTATCTTGATATGCCTATACAGCACGCAAGCGACAATATTCTTAAGCGTATGGGTAGAAGAACTTCAAAGCAGGAGCTTACAGATATTGTTGCAAAGCTTAGAAGGGAGATTCCCGATATTGCCTTAAGAACTACACTTATTACAGGCTTTCCTGGTGAGACAGATGTGGATCACGAGGAAGTTATGCAGTTTATAGATGAGTGTGAGTTTGATAGATTAGGTGTATTTACATATTCAAGAGAAGAGGATACTGTAGCCGCACAGATGCCTGACCAGATTGATGAAGAGATTAAGGAAAAATACAGAGATGAGTTAATGCAGTTACAGCAGGAAATATCAGCAGACAGGTCAGCCGCTATGATTGGACGAATTGTGAGAGTTATGATTGAAGGCTTTATACCAGAAGATAATACATATGTTGGACGTTCATACAAAGATGCACCTAATGTTGATGGTCTTGTATTTGTTGAATGTGACAGAGAGCTTATGTCAGGTGATTTCATTGATGTTAAGATTACAGGCTCAACCGAATATGATCTTATTGGAACTATTGTTGAATAATTAACATCACAGATATTAATATGCACAATGCAGTAAGATTATATGCAGAAGTGTAGGAATGGAGAGTATTATGAATTTACCTAACAAATTAACAATTTTAAGAATGATTATGATTCCTGTATTTCTTGTTGTATTATATATACCAGGATTGGGAATGGCTGGAAATATAGCAGCTGCGGCAATATTTATACTTGCAAGCATTACAGATTTTCTTGATGGAAAGATTGCAAGAAAGTATAACCTTGTAACTAACTTTGGAAAGTTTATGGATCCACTTGCTGATAAGCTTTTAGTGTGTTCGGCACTTATTGCACTTGTGGACTTTGATAAAGTTGCTGCCTGGATTGTAATAATTATTATTGCAAGAGAATTTATAATAAGTGGTTTCAGGCTTATCGCGGCTGATAATGGTGTTGTTATTGCAGCAAGCTACTGGGGCAAGTTTAAGACAACTTTCCAGATGATAATGATAATTCTTCTTATATTAGACCTGAATTATCCATTTAGTGGGGTTGTTAATATGGTAGTCACATATATTGCCCTTATACTTACGGTTGTTTCACTGATTGATTATATTGTAAAGAATTATAAAATCTTTATAGAGGGTTCTAATAATTAGTTGATATTGATAAGCTGTTTTATTAAAAATTGATAAAGACAGATTAATTAATAAACAGAGGTGATTGTTAATTGCTGATTGATATGGAATAGCTATTCGATGTTTTTATGTGTTAAATGTTTATGGTTAATATTTGCAGATGATGGTTCGGGTGTATTGTGCATCCGAACCATTGTTGAATTATGAAGGGATTAATAAAAGGAGTCGAAACGAAATATGAAATTAGAGGAAGAAGTTGTTAAGAAATTAAAAGAGTGCAACTGCCTGCTGACAACTGCTGAGTCCTGCACAGGCGGTATGGTTGCATCTTCAATTGTAAATGTAAGCGGTGCATCAGAAATATTTCACGAAGGCTATATTACTTATTGCGATGAAGCTAAGCACAAAATACTTGGTGTCAGCAATGATACACTGCAACGATATAAAGCGGTGAGCAGTAATACAGCCTGTGAAATGGCAGACGGAGCATTAAAAGCCGCCAATGCGGATATAGCTGTATCAGTGACAGGTGTTGCAGGTCCGTCTATGGAAGACGATAAACCTGTAGGTCTTGTATATATTGGAATAGCACATAATTGCAGGAGCTATGCTAAAGAATTCAACTTTACAGGTGACAGGGAGACTGTACGTAAAAAAGCCTGTGAGGAAGCTCTGAATATGATACTGGAAGAATTGTCGCAGGTATAGGCTTGCAGGATATGATTGAAGTATAATTTGATATTATATTTAATATGATTTGAAGTACGATTTAAGATTATATTTAATATGATTTGAAGTGCGATTTAAAATAATATTTAATCTGTAATTTGAAATGATATAAATGTTATTATATCAATGAAAATATATTGATAAAATACTATTTATATCTTTACATAAAGGACGATATATGATAGGATATATGTATCCAATATGTTACATAGTAATAATAATTAAGACTTGGTCTAAGACTGCAATTATAATTTGAATTAGGTTGAATTGATTTGGATTAAGCTGAATTAGGTTGTAATTAGATTTTAAGTTAAGTTGACATTATATAATTGGCCTGGATTATGATTAACGTTTTGCAACGCTGTAATGTACTGGCTGGTATAGATTTCAGGTGAATATATACAGTGTTTAATTAAATTTACTATTTTTACAGAATGAATGTTCGAAAATCTATTGACAAATGACACAGTATATAATATTATCATTAAAGACGAACGAATGTTCATTGATATGGAGGTATTTATAATTGGTTAATAATGAAGATAAGATGAAAGCACTTGATGCTGCGATTTCTAATATTGAGAAACAGTTTGGTAAGGGTTCTGTAATGAAGCTTGGTGATTCAGCTACTAATATGAATGTTGAATGTATTCCGACAGGTTCATTAAGCCTTGATATAGCACTTGGTTTAGGTGGAGTGCCTAAGGGAAGAGTTGTTGAGATATATGGTCCTGAATCATCAGGTAAGACAACAGTAGCACTTCATATGGTTGCAGAAGTTCAGAAGCGTGGCGGTATAGCTGGATTTATAGATGCAGAGCACGCACTTGACCCTGTATATGCTAAGAATATAGGTGTAGATATTGATAATTTATATATATCACAGCCCGACAGTGGTGAGCAGGCACTTGAGATATGTGAGACAATGGTAAGATCTGGTGCTATTGATATCGTTATTGTCGATTCAGTAGCTGCACTTGTACCTAAGGCTGAGATTGATGGTGATATGGGTGATTCACATGTAGGTTTACAGGCAAGACTTATGTCACAGGCTTTAAGAAAGCTTACTCCTGTTGTAAGTAAGAATAATTGTGTTGTTATATTTATCAACCAGTTAAGAGAGAAAGTTGGAGTTATGTTCGGTAACCCAGAGACAACCACAGGTGGACGTGCACTTAAGTTCTATGCGTCTGTAAGACTAGATGTCCGTAAGATAGAGACATTAAAGTCTGGTGGAGAAGTTATTGGTAACCGTACAAGGGTTAAGATAGTTAAGAACAAGGTTGCACCTCCATTCAGGGAAGCGGAATTTGACATAATGTTTGGTAAAGGAATATCAACAGAGGGCGATTTAATTGATTTAGCTTCTAATGTGGGAATTGTACAGAAGAGTGGAGCTTGGTTTTCATATAATGGAGAGAAGATTGGACAGGGTAGAGAGAATGCTAAGCAGTTTCTTCTTAACAATCCGGAATTAAAGGATGAGATAGATAAGAAAGTTCGTGCCCATTATGGAATAGGTGAAGAAGCTGATACGGCAGAAGTAGAAGATACTAAAGCTAAGTCTAAGAAAAAGACTGGCGAGAAAGAGGCGGAAGAAGTAAATGTATAATGATGAAGTTTCTTCAGATATACAATATTTAGTCACTTCGATTGTCGATGTTAATAAACAACGCAGGAGAGTATTTGTTAATTACGAACCTGCGTTCGTTTTATATAACTCAGAGATAAGAAAGTATCAGATTAAAGTGGACAGTGTTATTATGTCCGATATTTACAATGAGATAATAACTATACTTACTAAAAGAGCTAAGATAAGGGCGATGGCTCTGCTTAAGAGCCACGATTATACAGAAGGCAGGCTAAGGGAGAAGCTACAGGCTAATGGTTATCCTAAGTGCTGTATTGATGAGACTGTAGCATATATATATTCATATGGTTATATTGATGACAGAAGATTTGCTGATAATTATATAATATCGAGGTCATCTTCTAAATCAAGGCGTGTGATTGAGACATCTTTGTTAAAGCTTGGTGTTTCTGCTGATATTATTAAAGAAGCCTGTGATGAATTTTATTGTGAGGAAGATGATTATGCAAAGGAGATTAATGTAATAATCGGACATATCAATAAAAAGATTAATTCAATTGATATTAAAGATTATAATCAATTACAGAAATTAAAAGCTTCACTTTACAGAAAGGGCTTTAGGCTTGATGATATCAATAAAGCACTTGATATGGTATGTGATACTAATGAGTATTAATAGGCCGGATAATATATGCAAGATAATGACAAGTTAGGTTGATGTAACCTTGACATAATGCCGTTTAGAGTATAATATTAGTATGTTGTATTTTTTGTACAATGAAAACTTAATAAGGAGGTGCTCCTGTGTCATTTATTCCGGCAGTTGTCACATTTTTTGTTACACTTGTGATAGTCGCACCTATTACCTGGGTTGTATCTAGTAAAGCCATCAATAAAAGCAATGATGAAAAGATTGGCAATGCGAACGAAAGAGCCAGAGAAATAATAGATGAAGCGTTGAAAGCGGCTGAGACTAAGAAGAAAGAGGCACTCTTAGAAGTTAAAGAAGAATCTTTAAAGACTAAGAATGAGCTTGAGAAAGAGACTAAGGAAAGACGTGCAGAAATTCAGAAGTACGAGAAGAGAGTCCTTTCTAAAGAAGAAACTCTTGACAGAAAGATTGAAGCAGTAGAGAAGCGTGACTTAGGTATTACCAGAAAAGAAGAAGAACTTGGTAAACAAAGACAGAAGGTTGACGAACTTGAAAAGAAAAGACAGCAGGAACTTGAAAGAATCTCTGGATTAACCTCCGAACAGGCAAAAGAATATCTATTAAAAACTGTTGAAGATGAAGTTAAACATGATACTGCTGTAATGGTTAAGACATTAGAAAGCAGGGCAAAAGAGGAAGCAGATAAAAAGGCAAAGGAATTAGTGGTTAATGCAATTCAAAGATGTGCCGCTGACCACGTTGCCGAGACAACTATATCAGTTGTACAGCTTCCTAATGATGAAATGAAAGGCCGCATTATTGGTAGAGAGGGTCGTAATATAAGAACTCTTGAAACACTTACTGGTGTAGAACTTATAATTGATGATACACCTGAGGCTGTAGTTTTATCAGGCTTTGATCCAATTAGAAGGGAGATTGCAAGAATCGCTCTTGAGAAGCTTATTCTTGATGGAAGGATTCATCCAGCAAGAATTGAGGAGATGGTTGAAAAAGCCCAGAAAGAAGTTGAAACATTAATTAAAGAAGAAGGTGAAGCTGCAACCCTTGAGGTTGGTGTCCATGGAATTCATCCTGAATTGGTTCGCTTACTTGGTAAGTTAAGATACAGAACCAGTTATGGTCAGAATGTATTAAAACATTCAATTGAAGTAGCTCAGATTACAGGATTGTTAGCCAGCGAATTAGGTCTTGATGTAAAGATGGCAAAGAGAGCTGGTTTATTACATGATATAGGTAAAGCTGTCGACCATGAAATGGAAGGCTCACATATTCAGTTGGGTGTTGACCTCTGTAGAAGATACAAGGAATCAGCACTTGTTATTAATGCGGTAGAAGCTCATCATGGTGACGTTGAACCAGAAAGTTTAATAGCCTGTCTTGTACAAGCTGCTGATACAATCTCAGCCGCAAGACCTGGTGCTAGAAGAGAGACGTTAGAAACTTACACAAACAGATTAAAACAATTAGAAGATATTACCAACTCATATAAGGGAGTTGAGAAGTCTTTTGCTATTCAGGCAGGTAGAGAGGTTCGAGTAATGGTTGTTCCTGAAGTGATTAGTGATTCAGATATGGTATTACTTGCAAGGGATATTTCTAAACAGATTGAAAATCAGATGGAATATCCAGGTCAGATTAAAGTAAGTATTGTAAGAGAATCAAGAGCTGTTGATTACGCTAAGTAATTACGAACATATTTAAAGAACCAGAGAAGCTACCAAGAATTCAAAATTCTTGGCAGCTTCTTTTTTTATGTTTTGTATTAGTATTTACTATAATATTTCGTCTTATACTATTGTGTAGCCTTTTATTGATGTCAAATTGGTGAATAGACTAAATTACCTTTTGATTTTAAGTGTTAATATGCCAAAATTAAACATATGGCAGTTATATACAATAATTATTACAATGCTTATTGAAATGTAATTCTTAGTATAAAATTCAAAGGCTGACTTAATAATATTAAGCTAACACTTAATTTTATTAATAAAATTCTTAAAAATGTCTAATTAATTAATATTTTTAATCAAAATTCATAAATATAATGTGAAAACTATTGCTAAAAAATCATCTTCATAGTATATTATTTAAGACCTTTTAATTATGAAATGGAGGATTAATATGCAGTACAACGAAATGAGCAAAGAACAGTTATTACAGTTAAAGGCTGAACTTGATGAAAGATACAAGGAAGCAAAGGCTAAGGGACTTAACCTTAATATGTCAAGAGGTAAGCCATCAGCAACGCAGCTTAATGTAACAATGGATATGCTTGATGTAATCAATAGTTCCTCTGACTTAAAGTCAGAGGACGGAACAGATTGTAGAAATTATGGTGTTCTTGATGGAATTCCTGAAGCTAAGAAGCTTATGGCAGATATGATGGGAACAACACCTGAACACGTTATTATATATGGTAATGCAAGTCTTAATATTATGTATGATCAGGTATCAAGAGCGTATACACACGGTATTCTTGGAAATACACCTTGGTGCAAGCTTGATAAAGTAAAGTGGCTCTGTCCAGTTCCAGGCTATGACAGACATTTTGCTATAACAGAAAGATTTGGGATTGAAATGATTAATATTCCAATGTCTGTTGATGGACCTGATATGGATATGATAGAGAAGCTTGTAAGCGAAGATGAGTCTATTAAGGGTATCTGGTGTGTACCTAAGTATTCAAATCCTCAAGGCTACACATACTCAGATGAGACAGTAAAGAGAATGGCAGCATTAAAGCCAGCAGCTAAGGACTTTAGAATATTCTGGGATAATGCATATGTTATTCATCATCTTTATGATGACAAGCAGGATGAAATCCTTGATATTATTTCTGAATGTGAGAAAGCTGGAAATCCAGACATGGTATTTGAATTTGCCTCTACATCTAAGGTTACATTCCCAGGTTCAGGTGTGGCAGCACTTGCAACATCAAAGGATAATGTAGCTGATATTAAGAAGCAGATGACAATTCAGACAATTGGTCACGATAAGATTAACCAGTTAAGACACGTAAGATATTTCAAGAATGTTGCAGGTCTTAAGGAACATATGAAGAAGCACGCTGAATTTATGCGTCCAAAGTTTGAAGCTACTTTAAAGGTGCTTGAAGATGAACTTACAGGTCTTGGAATTGGTACTTGGTCAGAGCCAAGAGGAGGATACTTCATATCATTTGATGCTATGGAAGGCTGCGCTAAGGCAATAGTTGCAAAGTGTAAAGAAGCAGGTGTTATCCTTACAAACGCAGGTGCTACATTCCCTTATGGAAAAGATCCTAAGGACAGCAATATAAGAATTGCACCATCTTTCCCTACACCAGAGGAAATGTCTGAAGCAGCAGAATTATTTGTATTATGTACAAAATTAGTAAGTGTAGAAAAGCTTCTTGAGCAGAAGTAATTTAATAGAAAAACATTAATATAATGTTGATAAAAATTAAAACTAAATCCTGAAAGGAGCAGGCAGTATGGCAAAGATAGGCTTTATTGGAATGGGTAATATGGGATATGCTATGCTTAAAGGTGTCCTTAATGTATTTGAACCATCAGATATTATATTTACCTGTCCAGACCTTGATAAATGTAAAAGAATAAGTGATGAAACAGGTGTCAAATATGCTGAGAGCAATGCAGAGTGTGCTAACAATGCCCAGTATATAGTATTAGCAGTTAAGCCACAGGTATATAGTGCTGTAATGAAGAATATAGTTAATGTCATAAGAGAAGACAGCGTTGTTATATCTATAGCACCTGGAATTACAATAGACTCTATTAAGGATAATCTTGGAATTAATACTAAGGTTGTAAGAGCAATGCCTAATACGCCCGCTCTTGTCGGAGAAGGGATGACTGGCGTATCATACAATAAAGATGAATTTTCATTTGAACAGAGAGATGTTATAGACAGATTTTTTAATTCATTTGGAAAGGTTGTCTATGTTGATGAGAAGCTTATGGATGTTATTGTATGTGCAAGCGGAAGTTCACCAGCATATGTATATATGTTTATTGAGGCACTTGCTGATAGTGCTGTCAAATATGGAATTAAGAGAGATGATGCTTATAAATTAGTTGCACAGACAGTTCTTGGTTCAGCTAAGATGGTTCTTGAAACTAACGAGCATCCGGGAGTGTTAAAGGATAAAGTATGCTCACCGGGTGGTACAACAATAGCTGGTGTAGCAGCACTTGAAGAACACAATTTCCGTAATGCTGTCATAAAAGCCACAGATGCATGTTATGATAAGTGTCATAATATTAAATAATAAAAATGAGGATTCAATATGGAACATATAAAAAGAGTTGGCAGAGAGTTGATGTATAAAGGTTCAATGCTTGAATTTTATAAAGATACGATTGTTACACCAGACGGCAAGACAGTGTATTGGGATCATATTGAGCATAAGGGAGCTGCGGCTGTTGTTGCTGTTCGTGATGATGGCAGAATTGTTATGGTAAGGCAGTTTCGTAATTCACCAGATAAGGAAACTCTTGAAATACCAGCAGGAGGAATTAATAAGGGTGAACCTGTTAAGACTGCGGCAATAAGAGAGTTGGAAGAAGAAACAGGGTATAAAGCTGACCCTGATAATGTAAGAAAGCTTATATCTATAATTACGGCAGTTGCTTTCTGCAATGAAAAGGTTGATATATATGTGGCTGATAAGCTTACAAAGTCAGTACAGCAGCTTGACGAAGAAGAATATATTAATGTTGAGTATTATACATTGCAGGAATTAAAAGATATGATTATGAACGGAATAATAGAAGATTCCAAGACAATATCTGCTATACTTGCATATGAGCAGACCTTATAAATGAAGTAAATAAAGTAATTAAAACAATCAAATGATTAAATTCAATAATTAAATTCAATAATCAAAACATATTAAAAGAAATCCTAGCATATAAATAGCCTGACCTGATAAATAAGGAGGCGTTTATATGGCTGGGATTTTTTTAAAACGATACAGATATATGTTGGCGGTTATGGTGGGAGTTATTGCTGGGACACTGATAGCTAATTATGCAATAATAAATATAACGGATAAGGTTGGAGTACTGAATAATGATTTCAGATTATCTATTATTGATATGAAGGTAAATAATGTGGCGTTGTGGCAATATATTTTCAAAACGAGAATAAAAGAATTTACACTTCTCATATTACTGCTTATTACACCTGTTGCAGTTCCGGCAGTATATATAATTTTCGGAATTATTGGAATGAGCGTTGGAATGGTTGTGAGCGTAAGCGTGATGAATATGGGGATAAAAGGAATGTTTGTATACATAGTGATGACATTTCCACATTATATAATATATGCCATTACTATATTCATACTAATATCCATATGGGAAACCAGCAGAGGGTCATATGTGAATATTAATATAAGGAAAATAGCAATGGCATTATTAGTCAGTTTTATATTATTGTTGGCAGGCACGTTGTGCGAAGCCTACGTAAATCCGGGGTGTCTGAAAATGTTACTTGAGCATATCAGCTATTGTGTATAATAACTTTTCAGATTCTTCCCAGCCAAGGCAAGGGTCTGTTATTGATTTGCCATATATACCTTCGCCGACTTTCTGGCAGCCAGGTTCAATATAACTTTCAATCATAACACCTTTAACAAGTTGTTTAACATCATTTGAATGATTGCGGCTGTGAATTACTTCTTTAGTAATTCTTATCTGTTCAGCATACATTTTGCCAGAGTTGCTGTGGTTAGCATCAACGATACAAGCTGGATTGAGTAAATCCTTAGTCTTATACATATTGGCAAGTCTTATTAAATCTTCATAATGGTAGTTAGGAATGTTCTGTCCGTGTTTGTTGACAGCACCTCTTAATATAGTGTGAGCCATAGGATTACCAGGTGTTTCAACCTCCCAGTTTCTGTATATGAAAGACTGCTTTGCCTGAGCAGCGATTACAGAGTTAAGCATAACTGAGAAATCACCGCTTGTAGGGTTCTTCATACCAGCAGGAACGTCCATGCCACTTACAGTAAGTCTGTGCTGCTGGTCTTCAACAGATCTTGCACCAACGGCAACATATGAGAGTACATCAGCAAGGAACCAGTAATTCTCAGGGTATAACATTTCATCGGCTGGCATAAGTTCTGTTTCTTCCATAACTCTTATGTGCATTTTTCTGATAGCAACAAGTCCAGCAAGAAGGTCAGGCTTTTTCTCTGGGTCAGGCTGGTGGAGCATACCTTTATAGCCAGTGCCTGTGGTTCTTGGCTTGTTAGTATATACTCTTGGAATGATTAGTACTTTGTCAGCAATCTTTTCCTGAACTTTTTTAAGTCTTAATGTATAGTCTAATACAGCGTCTTCGTTATCAGCAGAACAAGGTCCGATTATAGCAAGAAATTTATCTGACCTGCCAGTAATTACATCGGCAATTTCTTTATCTCTTTCTTTCTTTAATTCGGCAACCCTTTCAGGAACTGGAAAATCACGCTTGATATCCGTTGGTGTAGGAAGCTTTCGTATAAATTCAAAACTCATTATTATATCTCCTTGTATTATATTAATAATCGCAGGCAATAACTGCTGCCTGCATTCTTATTTTAAGAATTCTGCTAATAATAATAGCATAAACTACAGAAAAATGTTAGTATATAATCAAATACAATGTTACGAAACAGAAATTCACAAAAATGTAAAATAAAGCAGAGTGTTACAATTAAAAATCAATTGTTTGAGGAGTGATAGCTATGAGAATGTTTGATATAATATCCAAGAAAAAATATAATGAATCATTGTCAAAAGAAGAAATTGATTATGTTATTAATGAATATACCAATGGCACAATTCCGGATTATCAGATGTCGGCACTTCTTATGGCGATATATTTTAATGGAATGAATTATGAGGAAACAACCAATCTTACGCTTGCGATGGCACATAGCGGTGATATGATGGATTTGTCAGAGATAGGCGGCATTAATGTAGATAAACACAGCACAGGCGGTGTTGGTGATAAGACAACACTTATACTTGCACCAATGGTAGCTGCCTGTGGAGGCAAGGTTGCCAAGATGAGCGGACGGGGACTTGGTAATACTGGCGGAACAATTGATAAGCTAGAGAGTATTAAAGGCTTCAGGACTAAGTTAAGTGAAGAAGAATTTATTGATAATATTAAAGAGATAGGACTTGCACTTACAGGACAGACAGGTAATCTTGCTCCGGCAGATAAGAAGATATATGCTTTAAGGGACGTTACTGCCATTGTTGACAGCATACCGCTTATAGCAAGCAGTATAATGAGCAAAAAGATTGCCGCAGGTGCAGGGGCGATTGTGCTTGATGTTAAAGTCGGAAGCGGTGCATTTATGAAAAATATGCAGGATGCCGAGAAACTTGCAGAAGAGATGGTTAAGATAGGAAGTCTTGCTGGCAGAAACACAATAGCAGTAATATCAGATATGGATGAACCGCTGGGCCTTGCTGTAGGTAATGCACTGGAGGTTGCGGAAGCGGTAAAGACTTTAAAGAAAGAAGGTCCAGAAGACCTTATTAATCTCTGCCTTGAATTAGGCACACAGATGCTTATTGCTTCTAAAGTAGAAGAAAATGCAGACAAGGCACGAGGTATGTTACAGAATTCCATAGATGATGGAAGTGCATATAATAAATTCTTGGAATTCATTAAACGTCAGGGTGGGGATATAACTGTATTTGACGATTTAGATGAATTTACAGAATGTAATTATAAAATAGAGGTTAAAGCAGATAAAGAAGGCTATGTTCAAAGAATTGAGTCAGAACTTATAGGAGAAGCCTCGATGATATTAGGTGGCGGAAGAATGACAAAAGAAGATGTTATAGATTATTCTGTCGGCGTAAAGCTGTCAGCCAAGCGTGGAGATTATGTAAAATGTGGTGACTGCCTTGCCACAATCTATGCCGCCAATAAAGATAAAATATTAGAGGCAGAGGGCTTAATTATCAAAGCATTTGAAATATCAGAGGATATTGTAAAGACAAGTCCGCTTATTAAACGAATTATTAGTTGTAAAAATATATAAATAATGGTATTATATTATATAAAATGAGCTGGATGATATTATTGTAAGTTATCCATAATCATATTTGAACAAGAAAAGGAGACATAAAAATGGAAGTAAGACCAGGAGCAAATCCTGCTGATGTCAAGAACTATGACACAGACAGATTAAGACATGACTTTTTAATCCAGAATTTATTTGTAGCTGATGAGATTAAGACAATCTACAGCCAGATTGACAGAATTATAGTAGGAGCTGCTACACCAGTTAATAAGGAACTTGTTCTTGAAGCAGGTGCTGAACTTAGAGCTAAGTATTTCCTTGAAAGAAGAGAGATGGGTATCATTAACATCGGTGGTAACGGAACAGTTACAGTAGATGGCAAGGAATATAACTTCAAATATAAAGACGGTATGTACATAGGTATGGGTGCTAAGGATATCTCGTTCAAGAGTGAAGACCCTAAGAACCCGGCTAAGTTCTATCTTAACAGTGCACCAGCACATAAGACATACCCAACAGTATTTATTGATCCAGCTAAGGATATTTTACCTGAGAATAAAAAGGAACTTGGATGTCTTGAGAGTGCTAACCATAGAACAATCAATAAGTATATCCTTCCAGGACAGGTTGAAAGCTGCCAGTTAGAGATGGGTATGACTTGCCTTGAACCAGGAAGCGTATGGAACACAATGCCATGTCATACACATGACAGAAGAATGGAAGTATATCTTTACTTTGAAGTTCCGGAAGATGCTGTTGTATTCCACTATATGGGTGAGCCAACAGAGACAAGACACATTGTTATGAGAAATGAAGAAGCTGTTATATCACCAAGTTGGTCAATTCACTCAGCTTCAGCTACTCACGCTTATACATTCATCTGGGGTATGGTTGGTGAGAACCAGGACTTCGATGATATGGATGATGTAGATATGAAGGATCTTAGATAATCAGAATGTCTTTATAATTGCTTAACAAGATTATTTTATTGTTATTGATTGATATATAAAGAGTAGCTGTATTATTATAGGTTACATACACATTATGCTGTTTAATATTAATGGCATAATCCATTATGATGGATGATTCTCATAGAGGTATGGAGTATATTGTGATATTCCATATGCTCTGGAGTTCATTGATATAATATTAAGAGAAAAGGAGATTTTAAAATGTCAGTAAATTTTTCACTTGAAGGAAAAGTTGCTTTAGTTACAGGTGCTTCTTATGGTATCGGTTTTGCTATCGCTAGCGGAATGGCTAAGGCAGGTGCTACAATCGTATTTAACGATATTAAGCAGGAATTAGTAGATAAGGGATTAGCAGCTTACAAGGAAGCTGGTATCGATGCTCACGGTTATGTATGTGACGTAACTAACGAAGAGCAGGTTAACGCTATGGTTGCTCAGATTGCTAAGGATGTAGCTCCTATCGATATCCTTGTTAACAATGCTGGTATCATTAAGAGAATTCCAATGTGCGATATGACAGCTGCTGAATTCAGACAGGTTATCGACGTTGACCTTAATGCACCATTTATCGTATCTAAGGCAGTTATTCCATCAATGATCGAAAGAGGTCACGGTAAGATTATTAACATCTGCTCTATGATGTCAGAGTTAGGCCGTGAAACAGTATCAGCTTATGCTGCTGCTAAGGGTGGTCTTAAGATGCTTACAAGAAATATTTGTTCTGAGTATGGTCAGTACAATATCCAGTGTAATGGTATTGGACCTGGTTACATCGAGACACCTCAGACAGCTCCATTAAGAGAAAGACAGGCTGATGGTTCTAGACATCCATTCGATCAGTTCATCTGTGCTAAGACACCTGCTAACAGATGGTTAAAGCCAGAAGAATTAGCTGGTCCAGCTGTATTCCTTGCTTCAGAAGCTTCAGATGCCGTTAACGGACATATTCTTTATGTTGATGGTGGTATCCTTGCTTACATCGGAAAGCAGCCACAGTAATAAATAATATTACAAGCACGATGTGCGTGTATAGATAATGACAGAAGAGTCTGAAACAAGTTTGCTTGTTTCAGGCTCTTTTTGGTTTTGAACTTCAATAGGAATATATAGAAAGAATATTTCCCGAAATTCCTGAAATTCCTGAAATTCTTAAAATTCAACAAAAATTTGACTGTCAAAATGTTCTTTCATATGATACAATTACTATAAAAGTTTTACAAATATGAGAGGAGAACATTTTAATGAAACTTGAAGTAAGAGACTTGACAAAGTCTTTTGAAGGTAATCAGGTTCTACACGGCATTTCTTTTGAAGTTGAAAGTGGCAGTGCACTTGGACTTCTTGGAAGAAATGGAGCAGGTAAGACAACTACGATAAGAATTATTATGGATGTCTTTAAAGCAGATGAGGGTGAGGTATATCTTGACGATGAGCCGTTTAACCCTAAGAAGCATCTTATAGGGTATCTGCCAGAAGAGAGAGGGTTATATCCCAAGAAGACAGTGCTTGAACAGATAGTATATCTTACAAGACTTAGAGGACTTTCCAAGAAAGAGGCAGTCAGTAATGCAAAGAAGTGGCTAAAGCGTCTTGAGATAGATGAGTATGCCAACAGAAAGTTAGAGACATTATCCAAGGGTAATCAGCAGAAAGTACAGCTTGCTTCAACACTTGCGTGTGAACCAGAGATAGTTATACTCGATGAGCCATTTAGCGGGCTTGATCCGGTGAATTCAAAGATACTTCAGGATGTTGTGACAGAAGTCATAAACGAAGGAAGAATAGTTATATTTTCAAGCCACCAGATGAGTTATGTAGAGGAGTTCTGTCGTGACATAGCGATAATAGATAAGGGAAATATAGCACTTGCAGGCAATCTTAAAGACATTAAGAGACAGTATGGCGAGAATCAGCTGGTTATATCAGATGTTAATATGGGGCTTGATGAGTTGTCACAGATTATAAAAGACAATGTGTCTGACATAATAACAGAGACTGGAAGAACAAGAGAGGAGATTATTGTAAGGAATATAAATGGCGTGTCAAGGGCGGATATTCTTAAAAGAATGATTGCGTGTGGTATAGAAATTGAGCATTTTGAAACTTATAAGCCATCTCTTAATGATATATTTGTATCTCTTGTAGGTGATGATATGGAAGACGACAAAGTGGTAGATTATAAGAATAATAGTAATGACGATAATAGTTATAATAGAGATATTGTTGATGAGTTACCGCAAGGCGAAATCAGTGAACATAAAAAGTCTGTTAAGGGAGGTGTACGCTGATGAAAAAGTTAGGTGTAGTTCTTCAATATGAGCTTATGACTTATATTAAGAATAAGTCGTATGTAATCAGTACGGTTGTTATAGCTGTTATAGCTGCTGCTATTATGTTTGTGCCAAGATTTATAGATATAAGTGCCATCACAGGAATTACTAATAGTACAGAACAGAATTCTGGTGATTCTGACAGCGATAAAGATAATGTTGATGGTAAGAGTGATTCTGATAAAGATAATAAAGCAGACAATAATAAAGATGTAATTCTTATATATGATGAGTCTGGAACATTTTCAGATATTCAGATAATTCAGGCAGCTTTTGATGATATGAAGGTTGAAAAAGTGTCATCAGAAAGTGAATTAAAGGATAAAGTGTCAGATGAAGAAGTCAAGGCAGGCTTTGTGGTTCACAGTCTTACAGATTATGAGTATATTGTATACAATAAGAGTATGACTGACAGCATTGATATGCAGTTTAATCAGGTACTTACAGCACTTAACCAGATGGTGTACTGCAGTATCCATAATCTTGATTATGAGCAGATAATAACGGCATTTAATCCAGAGATTAACAGTCAGACAGTTGTTCTTGGCAAGGATATGGGAAATAATTATTTTTATTGTTATGCACTCATTATCATTATATTTATGATAATAATATTCTATGGTGTTATGGTTGCGACATCAGTTACTCAGGAGAAGTCCAACAGGACTATAGAGGTGCTTGTAACAAGTGCTGATACTAAGATTTTATTTTTTGGAAAGGTGCTTGCTGGTACAATAGCTTCGTTATGTCAGGCTGGAATACTTATGCTTGCGATTGTCGGTGCATATAAGTTTAATCAGAGTGCGTGGGGCGGAATGTTAGATATGTTACTTGATATTCCTGCAAATGTACTTGTTACCTATGCGTTATTCGGACTTGGCGGTGTGCTTTTCTATACATTTATATATGGAGCATTTGGTGCACTTGTTTCTAAGACAGAGGATATTAATAAGAGTGCCGGAAGCATACAGATGGTTATTATGATTGTATACTTTATTACTCTTTTTCAGCTTATGAATATAGATGGTATTGCTATGAAGGTATTGTCATATCTGCCAATCAGTTCATACAGTGCGATGTTTGCCCGTGTTGCAATGGGAAATGTAGCTGTTTGGGAAGTTGTTGTTTCATTTATAATACTTGTAGCAAGCATTATAGGTGTTGGTATGATAGGTTCATCAATATACAGAATGGGAACGCTTAGATATGGCAATCCAATTAAGATAACTACAGCAATAAAGAGCCTTCGCAAGCAGAAGAATAAATAATCTGAATATTTTATACAAGAAATAATTAATACCTCCAGATATTCATGTCATATCTGGAGGTATTATTATACATAAAACAATATGTGAGATAATCAGGGCTGCATACAGGTATTGATATAATGGCTTAACATATTGTAAATATAACTATAACTTTATAGTTTCTCCACCTGGTATCTCAACGACACGGACATTATTAACAGCAACCCAGACAGAACAGGCACTTGGGTTATAGATATATTCATTATCAGCGAATATCTGAAGCCTGTCAAAGGCTTCGTTGTAATCTACGATTTCTATATTAGTAGCATACCATATATCATCACGGTGACCAATCATTTCACAGAATTCTTCCATAACTTCCCAATTGTTATTACGTTCAAATTCAAAGCTGTGTCCCCATACATACATCATATATAGGTACTGCTTTTTAGTAAGCTTCATAAAACGCTTGCCAAACTCAACAAGATTATGATTGTGGTGGCAGGTTGGTATCCAGTTCATATAATCTGTTGGCATAGAAAAGCCATTTTCATCACCAAGAAGAATAGGACCTTCACAATCGTTGGCATATTCGAGTGCTGATTTGACAACAGCGTACTGGTCAGTGGCTGGTCGTATATATTTAATGCCAAGGTCAGCAGCAATAGAAGTAATAAGCTTGTTGCCGGCTCCATTAGGAAGAGCCATTCCTCTTACGGGTTTATGTATTATTTTCTCAATATTAGTCTTATCTTCAAGAATTTCCCTTGCTATCTCATAGCTACCACATCTGTTCATAGTAGGGTGTGTGCATGTATGAAGGGCTATTTCATGATTGTCATATAAATCATTCCATTCGCTTGCAGGCAGTCTGATTGGCATATCTGTTAACCCTGAATTGACATTGAAGGTAGCACGTATGCCGTTCTTGTTAAATATATCAACTAGTCTTTTATCTTCAAGCTTGCCGTCATCGTAGCTTAATGTTAATACCTTGAATTTACCTCCTGGAAAGCATTTGTATATTCTGTTCATAATAATCCTCCATTCTTGTATATATTAACATAATGTATACAATCTCATATTTTATAATTATACTATATTAACATTAGTGTGTCATTATTTTGTTAATCAAATACACAAAAAATACAATAATCAATTATAATTTCTTGACTTTTTGTGTTATTTTACTAATAAATGAAACTTTTTTGATGTTTTCATTACAATATATATTGTATCTTTGAATTTCTTTATCATTAATGTTAACACATACATTTCCAATAATACACTCGTTATTAACCGGTGCAGCAATGCTTGATGGAATATTGTACACGACTTCTACATTATCATTATCGCTTATGCAGGCAGACAGTTTTTTATCAAATAGTATATCAATGGAACTTTTAGAGCCGTTTTTAATCTTTATATTAAAGACTTTAGGGCAGATAAGTATGTCCTGCTTTGTATAGCTGGCTCTGGCGTAGTCAAGAAGATGTTTTGCGTCAGACCATTTATAAGTCTTGTTGTCAGGCCAGCCACAGGCAAGCAGGGCAACAATAAATGTCCTGTCGTTATCCTTATAGGCACACACATAGCAGTAGCCGGCATCGCCAGTAAAGCCCGTCTTGCCGGATATAATGTTATCATACATATTAAGAAAAGCATTGGCATTGCTTACAGAATATTTTCTGCCGGAAAGACTTGTAAAACTGTAATCGTGTGTCTGTGTTATAGAAAGGAAATGTTCGTTTTTAATGCAGTAGGACATAACAACTGCTAATTCATAGGCTGTTGTCGAGTGAATGCCTGCATCATCAGAAGCATCAAGACCATTAGGCGTTATATAATGCGTGCTATTACAGCCAAGACTGGTGGCTTTTCTATTCATTAAATTAGTAAATACCAGCACAAGTGCTTTGCTTTGTTCTTTGGATATATTCTCAATAAAATGTGAGTTATAAGAGTAGTCATTTATAAAAGAAATGTCAAAGGTAAGTTTGTTGCGTTCTTTATCGGTTAAAGAACAGATATAATAGTAGGCGGTATTTTCTGCAATTATAACGGCGGTATCATTATGGGAACGAAGCATAAGGGAATAGTACAGGTCTTTTATTGAAAACTGTTCGCCTTTTACAGCATTAAGTTGTACATCTGGCATAGAAGCCGCATATGCAGAAGTGGTGGCAATATAATCATCAGGACATATCTCAAGGGCGGTTATTAATGTCATAATCTTGGTGGTGCTTGCCATAGGTGCTTTGGTGTCAGCATTTTTACCATATAGAAGCCTGTTAGTATCGGCATCTATTACTGCTGCAAATCTGGCGTGTATTTCATTATCTTTCAGAGATGAGTCGTTTTCTTTAGCATTTACACGATTAAATGGAGTTAAGACGATTGAAATAATCAGACATATTAAAATTATGAATTTTAATGGCTGTATTAGCTTTTGAAAAAAATAAGCAACTGCTGATAGCATAAATAAGAAACCCGGTTATTATAATTAATAAATTATACACTTTTATTTTGCTATTATACCTAAAATGAGTTATTATATATTTGCTACATAAATAATCATATTAATTTACAGAGGTGCGTATGAGCTACATAGAATTTGATGATGTAAAGAAGATTTATAAAATGGGTGATGTAAAGATAAAAGCACTTAACGGTGCAAGCTTTACGATAGATAAGGGAGAGTTTGCAGTTATAGCAGGTGCGAGTGGTGCAGGTAAGAGTACAATACTTAATCTTATGGGCGGTATGGATACAGCTACGACAGGAAAGATTATTGTAGATAAAGAGAATGTGTCAAAGTTCACAGCTAAGAGGCTTACAACTTACAGAAGATATGATATAGGATTTGTATTCCAGTTCTATAATCTTGTACAAAATCTTACTGTAAGGGAAAATGTTGAGCTTGCAACACAGATATGTAAGAATCCGCTCGATGTTGATGAGGTTATAGAAGCAGTAGGACTTAAGGAAAGAAGTTCTAACTTTCCGGCACAGTTATCAGGTGGTGAACAGCAGAGAGTTGCAATAGCAAGAGCGTTGGCCAAAAATCCAAAGCTTCTGTTATGCGATGAACCTACGGGAGCACTTGATTATAATACAGGCAAGCAGATATTAAAGCTGTTGCAGGATACATGCCGTGAAAGAGGTGTTACAGTTGTAGTTATAACACATAATCTTGCACTGACAGCTATGGGCGATAAGGTTATCAAAGTGAAAAATGGAGTAGTTGACAGTGTAACTGTCAATGAAAATCCGCTTCCAATAGAGCAGATAGAATGGTAGTTAATATGGAAAGGCGGAATTAACATAATGGGAAAGTCGGTATTTAAAGATTTAATAAGAGAGATAAAAGGTTCGCTTGGAAGATTTATTTCAATAATGGCAATCACAGCCATAGGAGCTGCTTTTTTTGCCGGAGTCACAGCATCTTCGGGCGATATGAAGCGTTCGTCAGATAACTATTATGATGAATATAATATGAATGATTTAAGAATAATATCATCTATAGGGCTTACAGATGATGATTTGCAGGTAATTGCAAAAGTGCAGGGAGTAAAGGCAGTATATGGTGCCAACAGCAAAGATGTGCTCATCAATTATGATGATAAAGAGTCAGTTGCGCATGTTTTAAGTATTCCTCTTAATGCAGATGATAATGATGACAGCTATATTAACAGACTTCGCATTAAAGAGGGAAGACTGCCACAGAATGATAAAGAATGTGTTGTGAAGTACGAGTCTACAAGGGAAGCTGTCAAAGTGGGCGATGTATTAAAATTTAAGTCTGGAACTTCTGATGATATTAACGATACATTTAAGGATACTGAATATACAGTTGTTGGAGTAGTATATTCGCCTTGCTTCGTTTCTTATGATTTAGGTTCGTCTGATATTGGTAACGGCAATATCAGCTATTGTGTATATGTTGGAGATGATGAATTTAAGAATGATTATTATACAGAAGCTTACGCTGTAGTAGACGGAGCAAAAGAGCTTGATACATATTCTGATGAATATGATAAAAAGGTTGAAAATGTACAGAACAGAATTAAGAATATAGCAGCAGGACAGCTTGATAACAGGAAGAAGGATATAAAAGAAGAATTTGCCAAAGCCAAGGAAGATAAGAAACAGGAACTGCTTGATACAATAAGACAGAAGGTAACAGAGTCTATTACGAAGCAGTATCAGGAATATTATCCGGGATATGATGTGTCTTCAATGATAGCACCTTATATTGAACCAGCGTATATTAAAGCAGTTCAAGAGTTTGACTTTGATGCGGTATATGCAAAGTATGATGAGCAGATGAATGAAACTTTGAATAACTCTGACGACTGGGAATGGTATGTGCTTACAAGACAGTCGCAATATTCGTATAGGGATTATGAGTCGAGTGCTGACAGAATGAAAGCTATAGCTACAGTATTCCCATTGTTCTTTATAATTGTTGCAGGTCTTGTGTGTCTTACAACAATGACAAGAATGGTAGAAGAACAGAGAAGTTTAATCGGAACATACAAGGCTTTAGGTTATGGAAAAGGTACTATAGTATTCAAGTTCGTTGCCTATGCCTTTATAGCTTCCTTTGCTGGAAGTGTAATAGGCTGTATTGTTGGTTTAAAGCTGTTTCCGTATATAATATATAATTCGTGGAACATAATATACCAGATGCCGCATATAACTTATGCAAGCCATACATTATTATCTGTGGCAGTTATTATCTGTCTTGTAGCTGTAACATTCCTTGCGGCACTTTATTCCTGTTACAATGAACTTTCAGAAGTGCCGGCTATACTTATGAGACCTAAAGCTCCAAAGAGTGGAAGAAAGATATTGTTAGAGCATACATTTATATGGAAGCATCTTTCATTTACAAGGAAGGTTACTATGCGTAATATATTCCTGTATAAGAAAAGATTTTTTATGACAGTAATCGGAATCGCAGGATGTACAGCGTTGACAACGGCAGGTTTTGGAATTAAGGACAGTATACAGTGTGTTATTGATAACCAGTATGAACAGATACTGCATTATGATAATGTAATTACATTTAAGAGTGATGTTGAAAGTGAAGAAATTAACAATATAATATCATCTATAAAGAAAGATGAATATTATAAAGAATACACTACAGATTATGGATATACTGCTGATGTTAAAGCATTAGGTGGTGGTGACAGTTATTCAACTGAGATAACTGTTGTGGATGATACAGATAAGTATAGTGATTTTGTTACATTCAGGACAAGAAAGAAGCATAACCAGTTAGAACTTAATGATGATGGTGTTATTATATCTGAAAAGCTTGCAAAGGATCTGAATGTTTCTGTTGGTGATAATATTACTATATGTGATATTAATGATAGGCAGGCAGCAGTTAAGGTGACTGGAATTATGGAAATATATATTAATAATTATATTTTTATGACATCAGGTTATTTCAATGACACATTTGGCTATACACCAGATAATAACAGAGTATTAGGTATACTTAGTGATGACAGCGATAATGTTCAGGCAGTTATCGGAGAACGATATTTGTCTAATTCAGCAGTTAAGTCGCTTACATTCTTAAAGGTTAATATGTCAAGATTTGAGAATATGATACAGTCCCTGGATCTTGTTACATGGGTGCTTATAATATCTGCAGGTATGCTGGCGTTTGTTGTATTGTATAATCTTACTAATGTTAATATATCTGAGCGAATAAGGGAGATTGCGACAATAAAAGTTCTTGGCTTTTATGATAATGAAGTTGGAGAGTATATATACAGGGAGAATATCATACTTACACTTATAGGCGGTCTTGCAGGACTTTTATTAGGAAGAGCACTTCATACATACATAATGACAACAATAGAATTAGACGGAGTAATGTTTGGAACAAGAATTAATTTAAGTTCATTCCTGTTATCATATGGAATTACATTAATTTTTTCATTGATTATTAATGCAATTATGTATCCGTCACTTAAGAAAATTCCAATGGTGGAATCTTTAAAGTCAATAGAATAATTCGTGATTGCTGATAAAGGATTTAATTGAGAATTTAATTAATGATTTGATGAATAATTTAGTGCAGGAATTAAAGAATAGATAAGCTGACAAGCCTGCACAAATAATGGTAATATTAATAAGAGCCTCCACATATATTGTGAAAAACGATATATGTGGAGGTTATTTTTGTATGGGGGATATTGGACAAATTATAAAAATTCTGCCGCCAGCTCTGGCTGACAAGCTTAGACTGCATACGTTGTCATTTGGCAGGCTCAACGAGCTAAGATTAAGAGTTGGCAGAAATGTAACTTTAATATATGACAATAAAGAGATAATGTATGATATTAAGGTTACCAAGGACTGCATAATGAAAATGCTGGAATTAGCTTCCAATTACTCTATCTATGCGTATGAGCAAAGTTTCAAACAGGGGTTTATTACAATAGAGGGAGGGCATAGGATTGGGATATCAGGACATGCGATTATAGAGAATAATGTCATTAAGAATTTTAATTACATAACCTTTCTTTGTATAAGGGTGGCACATGAGGTTATAGGGTGTAGTAATAAGGTTGTTGATTTCGTATATGGAGGAGGTATTGACCATACGCTTATTATTTCACCGCCGGGTTGTGGCAAGACAACGCTTTTAAGGGATCTTGTAAGAAATATATCTGATAATGACAGGCTTCATATTAATGTAAGTCTTATAGATGAAAGACAGGAGATAGCAGGCTGCTATATGGGAATCCCGCAGAATAATATAGGCAGACGTACAGATGTATATGATGGCTGTCCAAAAGATGCAGGAATGATGATGGCAATCAGGGCTATGTCGCCGGGTATAATAGCTGTAGATGAGATAGGTGGGCAGAATGATGTGCAGGCAATTAAATACTGCATAGCCTGTGGCTGTACGATTATTGCTACAATTCACGGTTATTCGCTTGAAAATGTAATGAACAAGCCTTTTATGGGTGAGCTTATAAGTTCTGATTACTTTAACAAGATAATAATATTGTCAGGAAGAATGGGAAAGGGGACGGTGGAGCAATGTTTAAATTATCGGGAGCAGCACTCATAATAACTGCATGTACATATTATGGCTTTTATTTAAGCAGTAACCTATATATGAGAACACGGATTATACAATCGCTAATAACAGCCCTTCATTATATTAAGGCACAGATAGGTTATGCTTCAAGCACGCTCCCTGACATATTCAGGGATTTATCTGTTAATTCTGATAACTGCTATGTTCAGGAAATGTTCAGTTATGCAGCGAAGACATTAAGTGATGAGGGCATTGTTACATATGAAGCTGTGTGGGAGGTAGCTGTAAATGTACTTAACAGGAGAAAAATATTAAAAAAAGACGAACTTAATGTAATGTATGAATTGTCGCATTTTAATTCGTATATTGATAAAAATATGCAGGTTCAAAATCTGGAATTATCAATTGAAAGGCTCAAAAGAATAAATGAAAATGTGGCAATGGATATTGCACCGAGAATGAAAATCTGCAGGATTGGTGGAATAACAGCAGGAGTGTTTATAGCAATAATGCTGATATGAACACAGCATAATAAAGAATGGGGATGTGTATGGAAATTAATTTGATATTTAAAATAGCTGCCGTTGGAATAATAATCTCTATACTTAATCAGATATTAAAGCATAGTGGAAGAGATGACCAGGCTTTCTTAACAGGGCTTGCGGGACTTCTGCTTGTGCTTTATTGGATACTTCCATACATATTAGAACTGTTTACAACTATGCAGAAATTGTTTGATATGTAAAAGGAGTAACAATTGCTGAAAATATCTATGCTTGCATTATGCACGGTTATAACATCACTGCTTATAAAAAAACAGTCACCGGTAACAGCTTCTGTTATAGGACTTTCGTTATGCCTTATTATTTCAATTAATATAATAAATAACATATCAGCCATAACAGGACAGCTTGGAGTAATGATTTCTTTAACAGGAATTGGTGATGTGTATATAAAGATAATAATGAAGATTATAGGAATAACCTTTATAACGCAGCTTATATCTGATGTGTGTAGGGATAATGGGTTTAATGCGGCGGCATCACAGCTTGAGATTATGTGTAAGATTGCTGTTGCAACAATAAGTATTCCAATTGTACTGTCGCTTATGGAGATGATTAATAAATGTATAAAATAAGATGTATATTAATGCACAATAACTGCCCCCAATATATGTTGTCATTATTAAGAAGCATATTTACTGGGCGGAAATATATATTTATGAAACTTAATTATATACTACCGCTATTAAAAAGCGTATTACTAATGTCAGTAATATTAATGCTTGTATACAATAATGCCAATGTGATTAAAGCGGAAACTAACGGACAGGAAACTGTCACGGATACATCTGGCTGGTCTGATTATGATTATAAGGATATTGATAAGATATTAAAAGAAAGCAGTTACAATTCGGTTACCTTTGAGGATATAGTAGACAGCATATATTCGGGTAATTCAACGAGGGATTCGGGTAAGAAGATTGTACAGTATATAACAGAGGTTATAAGCAGTAACCGTAATGATTGTATGAAGATACTTATTTTATGTATATTATCTGCATTTATAAATGTATTTGGCCCATTTTTTAATAAACAGCAGCTTACCGAAAGCACATTAAGTGTTATAGCAATATCTCTTATAACGGTATTGTTTATTGTGTTCATACAGGCTTCGGATACAGCCAGCAGCACTCTTACATCGATTATTAATCTTTATAAAGCAATCAGTATGGTGTTCCTGCCGGCAATAAGTGCTTCTGGTGCAATAATGAGTAAAGCTGTGTATTACCAGATAATAATTGCTATGATTGCGGTCAGCAATATATTTTTTAAAAATATATTATTAAAAACAAATAAAATATATCTCATAATTTCGTTATGTGACTGTATAGACAAAGAAGCACATATGGATAAGGCGTGTAACCTTATTAAAAAAGGGGTGAAATGGTGCTGCTATACGATACTTACAGTGTTTATTGGACTTAATGCAATTAAGAGCATATTAACACCTGTTCAGGACACGGTTAATTCTAAAGGTATATTTATGGGGATAAGCCTTATACCTGGTATAGGTGACACAGCACAGGTGTTATCCAATACGATACTTTCATCTTCTGCATTAATAAAAAATGCAATCGGTGTGTCGGGAATTATTGCTATTGTTATGTGTATGTTCTTTCCGTTGCTGCGGATTGGTCTTCTTGCGGTTATATATCAGGGGATTGCTGCAGGACTACAGCCAATAAGTGATAAGAGAATGGTAAGGGCAGTCAGTTCGCTTGGGCAGGCACTTGGAATGATCGTATATATTATGATGATTACACTTGTCCTGTTTATATTAACAATAGCAATTATATGTGTTGCAACTAACTGTGTATCAGTATGAAAGGAGGTACGATGAAGCTGTATTCGTGGCTTAGGGCATTGCTCATATTTATGGTTATGTCGGCTGTATTAATGAATATTATTCCACCCAGGTATGAGGGCAGCTATAAGGTGGTAATGAGGCTTATATTCCTTATGATTTTATTAAAGCCTGTACTTCTGCTTTTATTTAATGAGGAATATATAACTGACAGGGTAAATACATTGTATAATGATTATAGTAAAAACATTGCAGGCTATTCAAGTTCGTATACTGGTGATAGCAGCCTTCAGTCAGACTATGACAGCTATGTGAGCAATGCAGTAAAACAGACAGTTATAAGCAGGGTGTTAAATATAGCAGAGGAGTGTGGAGTTGAAGTTAATAATGTAAAGGTTGAATTAAACGATAAGAGCATATTGAATAAATCAGACACCGATTATTCATCTGTAATTACAGGGATTGATATATCAGTAAAAAACAAAAAAAGTGTTTCAAGTTTGGAAAGCACACAGAATGCTAAAGCGACTTTGAATAAATCGGACATAGAGCAATTCGCTAAAATGGTAGCGGATAATTTTAGTATAGATGAAATACTTATCAATATACATTAAGCCAGGTACAGAGAATATTTTGTATTCCGATGTTCAGGACGGAAAGGAGAATTATTATATTTAATTATGAAAATATATTGAATAAATTAGGCAAAGATAAAATATTAATAGTAATACTAGCAGGCATACTGCTTATGGTTATATCAATTCCCGTAAAAGACAGACAGACTGTATCAGAAAACACAACATCTAATCAGGAAAGCGGTGAGGCCACACAGAAAATGTATGAGGAATATGTAGAGAAAAGATTAGAAGATACCTTATCTGATGTTGAGGGGGCAGGAAAGGTTAAAGTTATGGTCAGTCTTAAGAATTCGTCTGAAAAGATACTTGCCAAGGATACAGATTATTCTGATGAAGAAGTTAATGGGAATAATGATGAGAATTCCAATAGTACGCAAAAAACAGAGACACACATTTTTTATGATACAGCTAATGGTAATACGCCATATGTAGTAATGGAGAATATGCCTGTTATTGAAGGTGTGATAATAGTATGTGAGGGTGGTGATAATAAAGAGCTTGTAAGTGAGATTACGAATGCTGTATATGGGCTTTTAAATGTTCCTGTACATAAAATCAAAGTAATGAAAATGTCTTAAATATGGAGGTTTTTTGTGAAAAGAGTTAAGAAAAATCAGGTTATTATTACAGCACTTGCTATTATGATAGCTGTTGCGGGATATATTAATTATGCAGGAAACATTTCAGATATAATATCTGTCAGCAGTAAGAGCGGCAGTAAAGTTGTCAATACATCAACAGATGATACAATATTTACTGAGGAAGAACCAGATGATGAGAGTCTTGAAGAACCAGGAAGCGTTATACTTACATCAGGACAGGGCGTGTCTTCAAGTGTAATCTCTGAAGCTAAGCTTAACAGAGAACAGATACGTGCCAAGAATACAGAAAATCTTACTAATATAGTCAATGATACAACAATCGATAAGGCTTCAAAGACAGAGGCGATAAATGAACTTGCCAAAATTGCAGAATATTCAGAAAAAGAGGCAGCTATTGAGTTGTTATTAGAGGCAAAGGGATTTAATGATGTGGTGGCTTCAGTGGCAGAAGACAGCGTTGATATTGTAATTAACCAGCAGACATTAGAAAACAGCCAGAAAGCTCAGATTGAAGATATAGCAAAGAGAAAGACAGGGGTTACATCGGATAAAATTACCATTAATGTTATTAAGTAACTTATCATTGCATTTATTTATATTTTTTATTATAATAGATTAAAGATTACGTTAATAACAGTCAGGAGGGCATTATGACAAAAGAGTTTGAAGATAGAGGTAATACTTATACAATTCACGAAAGCAAGGATATTGGCGAAGTAAGAGTTGCAGATGAGGTTGTTGCTATTATTGCAGGTCTTGCTGCTACAGAGGTGGAAGGCGTTGAGAGTATGGCTGGCAACATCACTAATGAACTTGTAAGCAAGCTTGGAATGAAGAATTTATCTAAGGGTGTTAAGGTTCACGTTGGTGAGAATGATGTGACAGTTAATCTTGCACTTAATATTAAATATGGCTGTGAGATACCTAAGGTATCAGCCGCAGTACAGGACAGAGTTAAGACAGCAATCGAGACAATGACAGGTCTTGAAGTATCAGAAGTTAACATTAAGATTGCTGGCGTTAATATTGACAACTAAGTACAGTAAGCATTGGGGCTGTCCTTAATGGACAGTCCTGTTTGAGTAATTAATTGATGAGAGGATTCCTATGACAAGATCAGAAATGAGAGAACACGTTTTTAAGCTTATATTCCGTGTTCCTTTCCACGATAAGAATGAATTAAGAGAACAGATTGACTACTATTTTGACGGTTTGACAGATGTTAATGAGAAAGATTACGAATATATTAAGAATAAGGCACTTCTTGTATGTGAATTAAGCGATGATATTGATGAGAAGATTAATTTGGTATCAGAAGGCTGGCCAGTTGACCGTATTGGTAAGGCAGAGCTTGCTATTATGCGGCTTGCAGTCTATGAGATGCTTTATGATGATGATATTCCTGTTAATGTAGCTATTAATGAGGCTGTAGAGTTAGCTAAAAGTTATGGCTCTGATGATAATGCAGCATCATTTGTCAATGGTGTTCTTGCAAAGCTTGTATAATAACCTTTTGCTGAATTAAAGAGCATAATAAAGAGATTAAGAAAGAGGAACGATGGCTGGAGTATATACTGTAACACAGATTAATTCCTATATTAAGAATATGTTTAGACAGGATTTTGTACTTAATCGTATTCAGATAAAAGGGGAAATATCTAATTGCAAGTATCATACATCCGGTCATATTTATTTTACTTTAAAAGATTCGGGTGGAACGATTGCAGTTGTTATGTTTGCCTCTTATGCATCAAAGCTTGATATAAAGCTTGAAAATGGAATGTCTGTTGTAGTAGATGGCAGAATTGATATATATGAACGTGATGGCAGGTATCAGTTGTATGCCGTTAATATTACCGAAAGTGGTATGGGGGATTTATATAAGAAGTTTGAACAATTAAAACAGCAGTATGATGATATGGGATATTTTGATTCATCATATAAGCGTCCGATACCACGTTTTGCAAGAAAGATAGGAATTGTAACAGCTTCAACAGGGGCTGCTATACACGATATAATGAATATATCACACAGGCGCAATCCGTATGTAAGTCTGTATCTGTATCCTGCATTAGTTCAGGGCGAATATGCCAAGTACAGTATTGCCAAGGGAATAGCTGTGCTTGATAAGTTCGGGGTGGATTGCATTATTGTTGGACGTGGAGGAGGTTCACTTGAAGACTTGTGGGCATTTAATGAACCAGAGGTTATAGAGGCAGTATTTAGCTGTAATACACCGGTTATATCAGCGGTTGGGCACGAAACAGATTTTACAATCACAGACTTTGTGGCAGATTTAAGAGTTCCAACACCATCTGCCGCTGCAGAGTGTGCAGTATTTGATATGGTACAGGTTGATGATTATATGCAGGCATACAAGAGACGTTTAAGAAATGCTCTGGATAATGTATTTGCCAGATATAAGAACAGGGCAGAGAAGGACAAGCTTTCTTTGCAGATATACAATCCTATTAACCAGATATATGAAAGAAGACAACGTCTTATTCATATAGAGGATATATTAAATAACCAGATGACACAAGCAGTGGAACGCTACAGGCAGAAGCTGTCATTAGCTGCGTACAGACTTGATAATGTAAGTCCTTTAAAGAAGTTTGACAAGGGCTACAGCTATGTAGAGAATAATAAACAGAGAGTACAGTCGGTTAACGATGTATCAGTAGATGATTTGTTAACGCTTTATTTAAAAGATGGTACTGTGACAGCTAAGGTCATAAATATTGATAATGTTTAATGAGGTATAATTAATGGCAAAGGCTTCTAATCTTGAAGATACATTTAATAAGCTTGAGGCAGTTCTTAATGAAATGGAACAGGGCGAGCTTACATTAGATGAGTCTTTTAAAAAATATAAAGAAGGTATGGAATTACTCAATAAATGTAATACTATGCTTGATAAGGTTGAAAAACAGATTGTTATAATTGATGATAATGGGGTGGTGGATAATAATGAATAATTTCAAAGAACAGTTAAGCAAAGAGACCTCCTGTATAGATAATATAATAGAAAAGTACCTGCCAGAAGCTAAGGGACACGCAGAATATATTAAATCTGCGATGGATTACAGCGTGGAAGCTGGCGGCAAGAGAATAAGACCAATGATTATGCTTGAAACTTACAAGTTGTGTAATGGTACTAACGAGGAAGAATTGTATCCATTTATGGCGGCTCTTGAGATGATACACACTTATTCTTTGGTGCATGATGATCTTCCTGCTATGGATAATGATGACTATAGAAGAGGAAAGCTTACAACACATAAGAAATTTGGTGAAGATTTTGGAATATTAGCGGGTGACGGACTTTTGAATCTTGCGTATGAAACAATGCTTTCAGCTATACATAAAGCAGCAAAGACAGGTGATGCACAGGCTGTATTAAGATATTCTGCTGCCGCAGATGTGATAGCTAATAAGGCTGGTGTTGATGGTATGGTCGGAGGACAATCGCTTGATGTAATGCTTACAGATAAGCCGATGAATGAAGAACAGCTTGATTACATTTTCAGATTAAAGACGGGTGCTCTTATAGAAGCAGCATTTATGGCTGGTGGAATTATTGCAGGTTGTGATGAAAATGTCACTAAGCTTCTTGAGGAAACAGGTTATAATATAGGCTTCGCATTTCAGATTAAGGACGATATTCTTGATGTTACAAGCACACAGGAAGTACTTGGAAAGCCTGTGTTAAGTGATGAGAGAAATAATAAAACAACATATGTTACACTTTATGGAATGGAAAAAGCAGAAAAAGATACTGCTGATATGTCCGTAAAAGCATTGGAAACACTCAAAACTATTGGACATAACGAGTATCTGGAGGATTTAATCACAATGCTTATACATAGGGATAGGTAATCGTGTGAAAGAGGTTAATTATGATACTTGAGAAAATCAATAAACCTAACGATATTAAGAAATTATCACCAATAGAATACAACCAGCTTGCTGATGAGATACGCCAGTTTCTTATTGATAAGATAAGTGTCACAGGCGGACATCTGGCTTCTAATCTTGGCGTTGTGGAGCTTACTATGGCACTTCATATTGTATTTAATCTTCCAAAGGACAAGCTTATATGGGACGTAGGACATCAGTCATATACGCATAAGATACTTACAGGAAGGAAAAATCAATTTGATGAATTAAGAAAATTCGGCGGTATGAGCGGCTTTCCTAAGAGAAATGAAAGTGATTACGATGCTTTTGATACAGGTCACAGCTCGACATCAATATCAGCAGGACTTGGAATTGCTATGGCAAGAGATGTACAGCACGAAGATTACAGTGTAGTTTCTGTTATAGGTGATGGTGCACTTACAGGTGGTATGGCATATGAAGCTTTAAATAATGCTTCAGGTATTAAGGGTAATTTTGTGATTATACTTAATGATAATACAATGTCAATTTCTAAAAATGTCGGCGGCGTATCCAATATGCTTAGTGAAATACGTTCGTCAGACTCTTACTATGATTTAAAAGAGAATATAGGCAATGTATTATATAAGCTTCCTAAAGGGGACAAGGTTGTAAAGCTTATCCAGAAGACAAAGTCGAATCTAAAGCAGGTGATTCTTCACGATTCGATGTTTGAAAGTATGGGTATATATTACCTTGGACCAGTTGACGGACACGATATGGATAAGCTTATCAAGATACTTACAGTTGCAAAAAGAATAAATGGACCTGTGCTTGTCCACGTTGTTACGCAGAAAGGACGTGGTTACAAGCCGGCAGAGCGCAATCCAAGCAAGTTTCATGGTATTGGACCATTTGATGTGGCGACAGGTATGGAGATTAATAAATCTGACCGGCCAACATATTCGCAGGTGTTCTCTAATTCTATATGTGAAATAGCCAAGAAAGACAGGTCTGTATGTGCTATTACAGCGGCTATGCCAGACGGAGTTGGGCTTGCTAAGTTCTCAAAGTGGTTTCCGGATAGATTTTTTGATGTCGGAATTGCTGAGGCTCACGCTGTAACATTTGCGGCAGGATTGTCAGCAGGCGGATTAAAACCAGTGTTTGCGGTATATTCTTCATTTTTACAGAGAGCTTATGACCAGATATTACATGATGTGTGTATACAACAGCTTCACGTTGTGTTTGCAATAGACAGGGCAGGACTTGTTGGAAGTGATGGAGAGACACATCAGGGGATATTTGATATATCATTCCTGTCATCAATACCTAATATGACTATTATGGCACCAAAGAATGATTATGAATTAAAGTCATCACTTGAGTTCGCTCTGGAAGAATTTAATGGGCCGATAGCTATAAGATATCCAAGAGGCGAGGCAGTTGTCAGATTTCGCGAATTTAATGCACCGGTTGAATACGGCAAGGCTGAGCTTATGTATGAAGAAAGTGATATAGCAATTCTTGCACTTGGAAGTATGGTTGATACAGCATTTAATGTAAGGGAAAGACTTAAAGAGCAGGGCTATAACGTGACACTTGTAAATGCACGTTTTGTAAAGCCTATAGACAGTGCAATGCTTGATAAAATAAGCACAACACATAAGCTTATAGTAACACTTGAAGAGAATGTATCATCGGGCGGATTTGGGCGTGCAGTCTGTCAATATATCAATGATAAAGAACTTCATAACTATGTGCTTGACATATCACTTCCTGATGATTATATAGAACACGGAAGTGTTGATATATTACGGCGTGAGACAGGAATAGATGAAGATACAATTGTTAAACGTATAACAGCAGTTTATAATAATATTGGAGATAATAATAATGAGCAGTAAAGAAAGATTAGATGTTCTGTTAGTGAACAGGGGGCTTGCTGATTCCAGGGAAAAGGCAAAGGCTATAATTATGTCTGGAAATGTATATGTTGACGGACAGAAGGAAGATAAAGCTGGGTCATCATTTAATGAGACTGTTAATATTGAGGTAAGAGGCAATACACTTAAGTATGTAAGCCGTGGCGGGTTAAAGCTTGAAAAAGCTATGGAGAATTTTGATGTAACGATTGAAGGGAAAATATGTATGGATGTTGGTTCATCAACAGGTGGTTTTACAGATTGTATGCTTCAGAATGGTGCTGTTAAAGTATATTCTGTTGATGTAGGGCACGGACAGCTTGCTTGGAAGCTTCGTAATGATGAGCGTGTTGTATGTATGGAAAAGACTAATATACGATATGTAACACCGGAAGATATTGCGGATAAGATAGATTTTTCAAGCATTGACGTATCATTTATATCGCTTACAAAGGTGCTGCTTCCAGTGAAAAATCTTCTTACAGATGACGGGCAGATAGTATGTCTTATAAAGCCACAGTTTGAAGCTGGAAGAGAAAAGGTTGGTAAACACGGTGTTGTAAGGGATAAGGCGGTACACATCGAAGTTATAGAAATGGTTATTAATTATGCAATTTCAATTGGATTTGAGATACTTAACCTTGAATTCTCGCCAGTTAAGGGTCCGGAAGGAAATATCGAATATCTTCTTCATTTACAGAAACATATAGAAGGAACCTATGATAATATTCCTTTCACAATACAAAATATAGTAGACAAAGCCCACGAAACATTGTAATATATTCATATAGATATTAATATTAATTTAAAGTATAGAGGCGTTAATGAAATCTTTTTACATAGTCACGAATACAACTAAAGATCCAGACCTTGTATATACAAACAGTATTCTGGATTATCTTAATAAGCACAATGTAAGCTGTATATATAATCCTGACTCGGCAGATGTAGAACATACTGATTATTGTTATACGAATGCTGATATTGTGCCAGATGATACAGAATGCATAATTGTTCTTGGTGGGGATGGTACGCTTATACAGGCGGCAAGAGACCTTAATTCTAAGAATATACCTCTTCTTGGTGTTAACATAGGAACGCTGGGGTATCTTACTGATACAGATATGAACACAGTGTATGATACCCTTGAAAGCCTTATTAATGACTGTTATGAGATAGATACAAGAATGATGCTTGATGGAAAGATATACCGTGATGACGAGCTTATATATGAAGATGTAGCACTTAATGATGTAGTTCTTAGCAGAAGGGGAATATTAAGGGTTATAGATTTTGATATATATGTCAATGGAGAATATCTTAATTCGTTCGCGGCAGACGGAGTTATAGTATCTACGCCGACAGGTTCTACAGCTTATTCTTTATCGGCAGGCGGACCAATTGTCCAGCCGAATGCACATCTTATAATGATTACACCAATATGTGCACATACACTTACTCAGAGAAGCATAATATTTGAACAGAATGATGAGATTGTAATACAGATGAATGATAATAAGAAATTATCAGAAGAAAGAGTAGCTACATATGATGGAGAAAGCTATTGTAATGTCATAACAGGGGACAGAGTTGTTATTACCCGTTCTGATAAGACAGCACGGCTTATAAAGACAAGCAGAATTTCTTTCCTTGAAAGGATAAGGAATAAAATGTAGCCGGAATAGGAGAAGAAAAGTGAAATCAGACAGACATAAAAAAATATTAGAACTTATAGCTGATAATAATATAGGAACTCAGGAAGAGCTTGCTGATGCACTTAATAAAGCAGGGTATAATGTAACTCAGGCGACTGTTTCAAGGGATATAAGAGCACTTAATCTTACCAAGGTCACAATTGACGGGGTTAATCAGAAGTATACAACTCTTTCACATAGCAGTCCTGTACCTAATGACAAATATATAAGAGTGCTAAAGGAAGGCTATCTTTCTATGGATATGGCACAGAATATTCTTGTTATAAGGACTGTTCCGGGTATGGCAATGGCGGTGTGTGCGGCACTGGATGCACTTAAGCTTGATGAGATAGTTGGTTCTATTGCAGGTGATGACACTATTATGTGTGCTGTAAGGACTGTTAAGGATACTGTAAATGTTTCTAATAAACTTAAGAAACTTATAAAGGCATAGTATTATAAAGATATAGTATCAGAGGAGGAATATGTTATCTAATTTACATGTTAAGAATCTTGCACTTATAGAAGAAGAAAATATTGATTTTGAAGAGGGGCTTAATATTCTGTCAGGAGAGACAGGTGCAGGTAAGTCTATTATATTGGGTTCTATTAATGCGGCACTAGGTGCCAAGACATCGCCTGATTTTATAAGAACAGGTGCAGAATATGGACTTTCAGAACTGCTTTTTAATATTGAAGATGATAATGTAATTGAACGCATAAAAGAGCTTGGAGTTATAGATATTGAGAATGGTGAACTGCTTATTTCAAGAAAGATAACACCAACACGTTCGCAGATAAAGGTTAATGGACAGAATTTTACGGCGGCACAGACACAGAAGCTTGCACGCTATCTTATAGATGTTCATGGACAGCACGATAACCAGATACTTATGGATGATGCTAATCATCTGACGGTTGTAGATACATTCTGTGCTGATGAAATAGCTGAATTAAGAGAGGCTATGGAAGAGGCATATAAAGATATGGTTAAAGCAAAGAAAGCGTTAGAACTTATTGATAAGGATAAAGATGAACTTCAAAAAGAGATAGCATTTCTTGAGTATGAAGCTAATGAGATACAGACGGCCGATATACAGCCAGATGAAGATGAGGAGCTTGAAGCAAGATATCATAAGCTTAATAATTACCAGAAGATTACTAATGAGCTTTCGTATGCAGATATGCTTTTGAATTCAGGTAATGATAATATAAGTGATATGATAGGAACTGCATTAAAGTCACTTATAACAGCAAGTGAATATGATGATGTATTGAAAGAGTGCTGTGATACTTTGTCTGATGCTGAAGGACTTATTCGTGATGCCGGACACAGTATCAGTTCATATATAGAGAACTCTGAATATGATCCAAGAGAGTTTAGCGAACTACAGGAAAGACTTGATCTTATTAATAATCTTAAGAACAAATATGGAAGTTCAATAGAGGCTATTAATGATACCTTAAAGGCTATTAATGCGAAGCTTGCAGATTATTACAATTTTGATGAGCTTATAAGCAGAAGGAAAAAAGAGTATGAAGAAGCATGCTGTAAGGCGTGGGATATAGCCCAAAAGCTAAGTTCCATAAGACAGCAGGCAGCAGTAAAGCTTGCAGAGCAATTCATAGCTTCTTTAAAGAATCTTAACTTTTTAGATGTAAAGTTCAGAATAGATTTTGCTAAAGAACCATCTTTATCTTCAAAGGGCTGTGATAATGTAAGATTTATGATATCAACGAACCCTGGTGAGAATTTAAAGCCATTATCAAAGATTGCTTCGGGTGGTGAACTTTCAAGAATTATGCTTGCCATAAAGACAGTTATGTCAGAAGATGCAGATAAGACACTTATATTTGATGAGATTGATGCAGGTATAAGTGGTAAGACGGCTTCAAAGGTATCTAATCAGCTTGCAAGGCTTTCGTTATCGCATCAGATAATATGTATAACACATCTGCCACAGATTGCGGCTATGGCAGATGCCCATTACATAATAGAAAAGAGTGTACACGATAATAAGACCTACAGTAATATCCAGAGGGTCGCAGGAGATGATAGTCTTAATGAAATTGCCAGAATGTTATCCGGTGAGACACTTACAGACTCTGTGCTTGAGAATGCCAAAGAATTAAAGATTATGGCTGATAAAGTGAAATCAGAGTTGTGATTTTTAGATATAGTTATTATAATAATTATATCTGGAACAGTAAAAGCACTCTGAAAAATTAACGGCTGGTATGTATATACCAGCTGTTAATTTTATGAAGCATTAAGCATATTTTCTATATATATGCCATATCCGCTTCTTGAGTTATCAATAAGAACGTGTGTTACAGCACCTATTATCTTTCCGTCCTGAATAATAGGACAGCCAGACATACCTTGTACAATTCCATTAGTCATATCAAGAAGTTCTTCAGAGGTAACAACAAAACTGATATTTTTGGAATCGTTATTGTTAAGCTGTGTAATTTTAATTTCGTAGTCATCATATTTATTATTCCTGTAAAATCTTACATATGCTTTACCCTTGTGGACACTGTATCTGTAACCGACACTCATAAGTGAAAGAGAATGCTTCTTTACAATAGAGTTGTCGATTGTTCCATATATTCCGTAAGAGCTGTTCTTGTCAATTGTTCCTATCGGGGTACTGTTCTTGTAGTCTATAATTCCCTGCAATTCTCCAGGAGTGCCATTCTGTCCTTTTATTATTGATAGAATTCTTGTGTTATATAATCTGCCATATTTAATATTAAGGGCTTTGCCGGTGGTATTATCAGTTATCGGGTGACCAAGTGCAGCGTAGTTATAATCTGTATCAATATAAGTTATTGTTCCTATACCCTGTGCATCATCTTTTACCCACAGACCTAGCTTATATTCACTGTTTTTATCCTCAACAGGGGTTACAGTTACATTTATTATTTCATCATTACGCAGTAATTCTATATTAAGCTTCTCGCCAGCACATTCATTTACCTTGCAAGATAACTGCTTCTTGGAATTGATTTCTTCATCATTGATTCTTAAAATGTAATCGCCTTTGGTAATAATATTTTCGCAGGGGGTTATTGTACCACTTGATTTGCTCTCGATGGAATCGGTCTTTACTACAAGTATTCCGCTGCTTTTCAGATATAAGCCAGCCTGAAAGCCACAGGGATAGACGTATTTTTCATCAACTACATTGACATTTACTGTCTTTAAAAATAAGAAGCCGAACAGATGAAGGTCGATGTGGTAACTTCCAGGACTGCCGGTTATAAAAGTAACCTCTCGGCTGAAATCAGCATTTGCAAGACTGTTATTAGTACCATTCTGCGTGTTGTGAACGCTTCCGGTAACGGGGAGTGACAGGTTGATACTTGTATCGCTTTGCTCAGTTATATATATCTGTTCAGGAAAATGCTTATTAACATAGTTTACATAAGATGTAATAAGAATAAATAAAAGTGTTATTATTCCTGACCAGTAAATATACTTATTTAATAATTTATTAGAAAATGTATTTTTATTAATAAGCATAGTTTTCCTCCTTTAAAATTTATTTGAAATTTATCTGATGATATTATTATCTGCAATAATGAAGCTAAATAAAAAGGTTTATAATGCCAATATATTTATATGATTTAATTTTATTTGTCGAATTATGTCGATAGTTGCGATGTGTTTTCGTTGTAAAATTACATTTTTAAATATATAATAATAAATATATTCATTATGCGGTGCTGAAAGATAGGTTCTTTTGGCGGAAAGCATATTTATATATTATTATATGACGAGGGGAAGAATTGCTTATGAATCCATTGAAAATTGTAATTGCGGATGATAACAAGAGAATGGTAGAAGTAATCAAAGAGGTTATTAATGGAGAGCCGCAGTTAGATGTTGTAGGTACAGCAACGAATGGCGAGGATACAGTTGATGTCATTAAAAAGACACAGCCTGATATTGTACTTCTTGATATTATTATGCCGCAGATTGACGGACTAACTGTTATGCAGAGGATAAGGGAGGATAATGATTGTGTTAATCCTGCATTTATTGTTATTAGTGCAGTTGGAAGGGAGGCAGTGACAGAGGATGCTTTCAATATGGGAGCTACATATTATGTTATGAAACCATTTGATAATAATATGCTGATTGACCGCATTAAATATATTGGAGGAATTATTAATATAAAGCCTGTCAATATAAAAAAATCGGTTAACGACAGTATTCCTCATAACAAACATATCCTTGAGAATGAGATTACAGGAATGATACACGAGATTGGTGTTCCTGCACATATAAAGGGTTATCAGTATCTGAGAGAGTCTATCACACTTGCGGTTAATGATCCGGATATAATAAATAGTATTACCAAAGTCCTTTATCCAACTATAGCCAAAAAGTTTGACACAACACCAAGCCGTGTTGAAAGAGCTATAAGACACGCTATTGAAGTTGCATGGAACAGAGGCAATCCGGATATTCTTAACGATTTGTTCGGATATACAATCAGCAATGGCAAAGGCAAGCCGACTAATTCAGAATTCATAGCACTTATATCAGATAATATAAGGCTTCATCAGACAGCAGTTTGATGGTTTTTTAGGAATTATACTGACAGTTTATCAGCTTTTTTGCGGTTTTTTCTTGCTATATTGAACTTTGTATATTATAATATTAACGTATTTGTAAAAATGTTTTAACAAAATTGTAATATTTAGGAGTTTTATATATGCGTAAAAGAGTATTCAAAACGTTTGCTGCAGCAGCATTGGCAACAACTATTGCGGGAACAACAATTATAGGTTCAACAGCATTTGCTGACGAAATCAGTACACTTACACAGCAGAAGCAGGATAAACAGAATGAACTTGATCAGCTGCAGCAGCAGGCTGCCTATCTTCTTACAGAGATGAGTTCTTTAGAACAGGATATGGCAGATCTCTCAGATGAGATTGACCAGACTAACGCTGATCTTGAAGCTGCACAGCAGTTACAGCAGAAACAGTTTGATGATACTAAATTAAGAATTAAATATATGTATGAAGACCAGTCAACATCAATTTCAGATGTATTCCTTACAGCATCTGATATGAGTGATGTTATTAATAAGGCAAGTTATATGCAGCAGGTATATGACTATGATCGTAACAAGCTTGAAGAGATGGCTGCAACAGCAGCATCTATCGCTGAATATAAAAGTGATTTAGAGACTAAGCAGGCAGCTCTTAATGACAAGCAGAAGGAGCTTACTAACAAGCAGGCTACACTTTATACAGCAATTGATGCTGCACAGAGTGATATCAGCAACTTTGACGAATTATTAGCAGAAGCTAATGAAAAAGCTGCTAAGGCATTAGAACAGAAAAGACAGGCAGAAGCAGCAAGAGCAGCTGCAACAAGCGGTCAGACAACAACTAAGACAAAAGTTACATCAATACCTACATCAGCTAATAATGATTCATCAGTTGCATCTAACATTGTTTCAATAGCTTACAGATATGTTGGTGTTCCTTATAGAAGTGGTGGAGCTTCACCAAGTGGATTTGACTGTTCAGGTCTTGTATCATATGTACTTGCACAGGCAGGTATATCTGGTGTTGCCCGTTCATCAAGTTCACAGGCATATGGAGGCGTTGCTGTATCAGGTGGCATAAGTGCCGCACAGCCAGGTGATGTAATATGTTACCCGGGACACGTTGGTATCTACATCGGCGGAGGACAGATGATACATGCTTCTGTACCTGGTGATTATGTAAAGGTTTCTTCAGTTAATATCGGAATGCAGATAATTGGTGTAAGAAGATACTGGTAATTGATATATTTTGAAAAATATGTTTTAATATAGTTATTACATTGATTATATTTATACATTTAGTTACATAGATGTATAGAAAGGGGATTATATGAAGAATGTTTTATTTATTGCATCAGAAGCAGTACCTTTCATTAAAACAGGAGGTTTAGCTGACGTTGTTGGTTCGCTTCCTAAGTATTTTAATAAGGATGAATTTGATGTTCGTGTTATGATTCCAAAGTATACATGTATTCCTTGGGAGTACAGAGAGAAGATGGTATACAAGACTCATTTCTATATTGATTTAGCTTGGCGTACACAGTACGTTGGCGTATTTGAAATGGAGTATGATGGAGTTACATTCTATTTTATTGATAATGAATTCTATTTTGGAGGACCAAAGCCTTATAGCTGGATACACGAAGATATTGAGAAATTTGCATTCTTTAGTAAAGCTGCTTTGTCAGCAATACCTGTTATTGGTTTTAAGCCAGACATAATACATTGCAATGACTGGCAGACAGGACTTATTCCGGTATATTTACACGAGCGTTTTGCACTTGGGGATTTCTACAATGGTGTAAAGTCAATAATGACTATACATAACCTTAAGTTCCAGGGTATATGGGATCTTAAGAAGGTAAAGGATATTACCGGATTAGATGACAGCTATTTTACATCAGATAAGCTTGAAGCATATAAAGATGCTAATTATCTTAAGGGTGGCATAGTATACGCTGACAGGGTAACTACTGTTAGCGAGACATATGCAGAGGAGATTAAGACACCTTTCTATGGTGAGAATCTTGATGGTCTTATGAATGCAAGAGCTAATGTTCTTAGTGGTATTGTTAATGGCATAGATTACGAAGTATATAATCCTATGACAGATAAATCTCTTGCGGCTAACTATAATCAGATTACTTTCCGTAAAGAAAAGTGGAAGAATAAAGTTGCTCTCCAGAAAGAACTGGGACTTGCACAGGATAAGAGCAAGTTTATGATAGGTATAGTATCAAGACTTACAGACCAGAAGGGTCTCGATTTAATTGCTTATGTTATGGACGAGTTATGTGCAGAAGATGTACAGCTTGTAGTTCTTGGAACTGGTGAAGAGAAATATGAGAATATGTTCAGACATTTTGACTGGAAATATAATGACAGAGTATCTGCTAATATTTACTATTCAGAGGAGATGTCACATAAGATATATGCAGCTTGTGATGCATTCCTTATGCCTTCATTGTTTGAGCCTTGTGGACTCAGCCAGCTTATGTCTTTAAGATATGGTACAGTGCCTATAGTTAGAGAGACAGGTGGTCTTAAGGATACAGTTGAGCCATATAATGAATATGAGAGTACAGGAACAGGCTTCTCATTTGCTAACTACAATGCCCACGAAATGCTTGGGATTATTAATTATGCTAAGAGCGTATACTATAACCACAAGAGAGAGTGGAACAAGATAGTTGACAGAGGAATGAAAGCAGATTTCTCTTGGAAGAGTTCAGCTAAGAAGTATGAGGAATTATATAATTCTTTGTTCTAGGGTATAATGAGCACAAGAGTGCTCATCTTAAAAGTTCCTTGCGGAACTTTATATGTGCAGAAAAGCTGCACGAGAATTATGATATAATATGACTACTTCGTAGTCACTTAGAAGTTCCTTGCG